>JAFQOH010000148.1:0-77092 GCA_017403345.1 Thermoguttaceae bacterium | reverse complement strand
GGATCTCGGTCAGTTGATCGCACGCGGCAAATGGACCGCCGCCAATGCTCGTCACGCTGTCGGGGATCGTCACCGACGTGAGGCTCTTGCACCAGATGAACGCGTGATCTCCAATGCTCGTCACGCTGTTGGGGATCGTCACCGATGTGAGGCTGTGGCAGCCGCAGAACGCGCGATCTCCAATGCTCGTCACGCTGTTGGGGATCGTCACCGACTTGAGGCTCTTGCACAAGCGGAACGCGGAATTTCCAATGCTCGTCACGCTGTCGGGGATCGTCACCGACGTGAGGCTCCAGCAGGAGCTGAACGCGCTATCTCCAATGCTCGTCACGCCGTCGGGGATGGTGACGGAGGAGGCGGAGCCGGTGTATTTGGTGATCGTGATGGAGTCGCCGTCGATCTCGTATTCGAACCCGCGGTTCCTAAGGGTCTCCTCCAGTTCCGCCATGTTCACACGCGGTTTCGAGGCTTTTTGTTCTTTTGGTTCCGGCTCCCGCACCGGCTGCGCATTGCGTTCCTCTTCCCAACGTCGGCGTTCTTCTTCCAGAGCTTTTTTCAGATCCGCGATCTCCGATTCGGAATTGCCGGGCTCTCCGGTCAAGGCTGCAATGAATTCTGCACAGGAGGCGAAACGGTCTTTGTCGTTGACCGCAAAGGCTCGAGTGAGGGCGTCGTTGACATTTTGGGCAAAATCGTCGGAGCGAGGAACAAAATACAATTTCTGACGGAAGATCGCCATAATACTGTTTCCCGAAAACGGAAGCGAGCCGGTCAGCATTTCGTAGAGGACCGTCGCCAGCGCGTACTGGTCCGTGCGGGCGTTTTGGCGGGAACCTTCCATCTGCTCCGGGGCCATGTACCGTGGCGTGCCGGACGTGGAGTGCGCGAGCGTGTCGGTACGGCTGAATGACTGCGTGTTGGACGTCACATCTTCAGGCCGAATGCGCACGGCGATGCCGAAGTCGATCAAAACCGGCGTTTTGCCCATGAACATGATGTTTTGCGGCTTCACGTCGCGGTGAAGGATGCCGTTTCGGTGTGCGAGATCCAGCGCCTCGGCAAGCGGACGGAAGATCGGAAGGAGAGTTTCAAGAGGGAGGCCGTTTTCGTGTCCAGGCTGCGCTTTGAACCAGTCGGTCAAAGTTCCGCCGTCCGCGTACTTCATGACGAGAAAATCGCCGAAATTCGGGTCGACGTACCGTCCCAGAAGCGGGCAGATGCTCGAATGATTCAGGTTTTTCGTGAGGTCGAATACGCGCCGAACTTCTTTCAGCGCGTCCGCGTTTCCACGGAGTTCCTTCGTCAGAATCTTCAGCACGACGTGCTGGCTCACTTCCCCCTGCACGAGTTCCTCCGCGAGCCACGTCTGCCCCATTCCGCCTTCGCCGAGTTTTTGTTTCAGGCGGTAATTCTTGTATTCCCCAAACAGGCACCCGTCTTGCAGATCTTCAAACTGCGCTGGATCGTAGTTCACTTCTTCCGGCTTCAGCAGCGTCAATGCCGATTCTTCAAAATTCTGACTCTCACTCATTTTTTAACCTCAAAATCGCGGCAGATAAAATTTTCCATTTATTATTCTACCAGATTTTTTTTAATATACAAGGGGGGGCAGGAGTCGTAAACAGATGCCTCCCCCGGAAGAGATCCAGATCATATGCGAATTCCGAAAATCGGCGAATGATTTTAATTTTAAGGTGATCTCGAAAAACGAGTCAGCCTCATGCCGAGTTTCGATCAGGATCGGAATCTTCGTCATTCTGGTTTCGTTTTTTTTGCCTCACGGACGGATAGTTCAGTGAGGAGATCCAAGATTTCAGATCGTAGTCGAAGTCACTGTAGAGCCCCATACTGACTAGGCTGCGCTGAATGACGGAAAGACCGTCGGTTGCGTCTACGACCGCATCCTGCGCAGACTGGAAACGGCGGCTTGGATCGGGATGGACCAGCCGTTGGCAGAAGTGGATGAGGACTTCATTTTGCCGGACGTCTTCCGGAAGGAGTTCCGGTAGGCGGTCGATGAGCGAGATTTTTTGCTCAAGGAGTTCTTTTCGCGTTAAATTAATGGTCGGCATACCGTTGTGAAGTCGGGTAAACGGAAAACGGCCGGAAAGAAGCTGAATGAAGACGTACCCAAGGCTCGCAAGGTCCGATTGCGGGCTGACCTGTTCGAGGCCGTTGGAGGCGAGCATTTCTGGGGCAGCATAGTATGGAGAGTAGAAGGTCCTGGACGGGGGTGCGTCGATGAAAAAAGCCGCGCCGATGTCGATGATCTTCACACCTCCGGTCTTCTTCAGCATAATGTTGGCAGGTTTGATGTCGCTATGAACGATCCGGAGTTCATGAAGAGCCTGAAACGCCTTCAGGCAGTCGCGTATGATGTGCAGAGCGACACCAGCCTTGAAACGCGGGTGGTGCTCTCCCGGCGACAGGATGACCCGCAGACAGTTTTCGTATTCTGTGCAGGGGAATCGGGTACTCATGTGCGTCAGGATGTGCGGATCCAGAAGCTCCGAAAGATCGTAGCCGTCGACCCACTCCATCTCCATGACGCGGATCTGATTCTGAGTGAACCAATTGCGGACGGCAAGAAGATGCTCGTGCTGGATGCGGGAAACGACCGACGCGACCTTCGCGCTGTACTTCATAGCCTCAGCGTAATCTTCCGGCTGCTGAAAGGAGTGCGGCTCAAAGAATTTCAGCGCGATCGGAAGCGTGAAGCCGTCCACGCACTTTCGTTCGCTAAAAAAGACGATTCCCTGCTTCCCCTGGCCTAGGATGTACTGAAGTTCCAGTGTCTCCTCGGTCGGTATCTTGCCGAATTGAATGAGAAACTGAAACTCTTTCTTTAACGGTTCGATCCCTTTGCCGGAAGCGACTGCGTTGAAGGAAAGCGTCTCATTGGGGAGATTCGTATTCATTGCCGTACAGGGGCCTTGAGATAGGCCGCGGAGTTCCGGAAATGCGTTCAGCCCCCCTGGACTGGGGGAGTGCGCGCGCATTTGCGTCAGGGCGATACCGCGTTCCTCGATCAAGGGAAGAGAGGATTCCATTGGGACTGTCTCGGCGGAAGTGTCTGAGGGGAGTGGAGACGGTGTTTGCTGCTGCGGTTTGTCGGCGTCCGTGGAGGAGGTTGAAGTGGACGGCCGCGGAAAGTCATTGTTTTGGCTCATAGATCAGTCTCCTGTATTTGCCTGGAGAGTGAAACGGATCCCCTGGGGATCTCAAAATGAGAATGGGGACATGGAATATTGACCAGTCGTTCATCTTAGCCGTTTTTTTGTATTTTGTCAAGGGGGCGAAGTGCGATTTGGACAAAATACTTTGTTTGAGAGTGGATTTTGGAAATTTGGGGAAGTCTTTTGTTTGGTTAATTTTTGTGTATTGCCTCTTTTCGCCTCTCTGCGTCTCTTTTTCTTTTTTATTTTTTTGACTTGGATCTTGCTTAGCTTTTTTGTTTTGTGGAGCTGTTGTGTCTTCTTTGTTTTTTCTGACCGTTAAGGTTTTCCGAAAAGTAAAAAAAGAGTGGAAATTTTTTGGAAATTATTTTGATGTACCTATTCCCAGAAGGGATTTTTTCGGGTATGCTTAAATATGATCGGGTAAGTATTTTTTAGGTTTCGAAGTATTTCATGGAGGTTCCAGACAGTCATGGCGAACCAGGATACAGAAAAAGAGAAGGAAGGATCTGAGCAGGGATGGGGACTGGTATCGGATGGCGTGAGTTCTCCGAATGTACCTGGAGAGGCGGTTTCCCGGCCGAATCCTTCTCGTACTTTTTTGAATCGGCCTCTGCGGTGGCTGGTCCTGATCTGCTATGTGGGTATCTTCGCGATCTTGTTCTATGGCGGCCGCGAGGCGAATAAAACGTGCAATAATCGGGTGCAGGATTGGTTTCCGAGTGAGTTTCCGGAGACGCAGAAGCTGATCTTTTTTAATAATCATTTTGTTTCGAATGAGATGGTCCTGATCAGCTGGGATGGTCTGAAGCCTGAGGATCCAAAGCAGGATGAGTTGAAGGCGAGATTTTTGAGTTCGCCGGGAACGGATCCAGAGGGGAAACCTCTTCCGCCGCTGGTCCGCCGAGTTTATTCGACGCGGGAACTTCTGCATCAGATGGATGAACTGAACGCGAAACGGTACGCGCGTCAGACGCCTCCGAAACCGATCCGTGAACTTTCCATGGATCAGCTTGAAGGCTGGCTCTTGAGCCGTGACCGAACACAGGGAGGGATCGTCGTGATGCCGTCAGCGGCAGGGGCTGCGGATCGGCCGGCACTTTTGGAGAAACTCTATGCCGATACGATGGAGCTGACGGGGCTGACGCACACACAGATCCATCTTGCCGGAGCGACGTGCGACAGTGTGGCGATCGACGAGACGACGAAAAGCTCGCAGAGCCGTCTTTTACCTATTTTCGGCGTTATTTGCGCGATCCTGCTTTTTTTCTGTCTGAAGAATCCGATCCTGAGTGTTTCCGTATTGTTTATTTCGGCGATGAACGAGGAGATCGGACCGGCAGCGATCTTTTACTCCGGATCGCACATGGATTCGATCTCTCTTCTTGTGGCGGCATTGACATTCGTGCTGACGATGGAGTCCGGGATCCATTTGGCGAACTACTATCGCGATTCCGTCTTGGAAGGCGGGACGAAGGGAGCGGTTTGGAGGACTCTTGAAAAAGGCTGGCTTCCTTGTTTTCTAGCGACTTTCACTACGATTTTGGGGATGGGGTCGCTGGCTGTGAGCTATGTGACGCCGATATGTAATTTTGGGATCTACACTTCCATTTCGCTTTTTTCCGGGATGTGTCTGCTGTTTCTTTATGTTGCTTCGTGCTGGGAAAACTGGCCGCCGTTTGAGTACTGGATGCCGTTTTGGAAACGGAAAACGGATCCGCTGCTGCGGGAAATGACTGCAATGAAATGTTCGGCTGAAAATGGGCCGGCTGGAGAAAAAGCGATCGGAGTCAGCGGCGTAACAGAAGGGGTAGCCCGAAACCGTTCGATGCTGCGTTGGGAGATGCTGGCGCGGTTTATCTCGAAAACGTATTGGGGCGTGATCGGGGCCTGTATTGTGCTCATCGGCATTTTCTCCTTTTTTGTGCCGTTTCTGGATACGAGCATCACACTGCACGGAATGCTGCGTCCAACGCATGAGGTGATCGTGGATTACGATTATCTTGAAGAACGTTTTGGCGGTCTGGTACCGATCAACGTCATCCTTCGTATCCCGAAGAACGAAGCGAATGTGCGCCGAACTCCCTTGGAAGAGATGAATCTCATTTCGCTGATCCAGAACGAGCTTGCGAAGGTGCCCGGCATAGATGGATGTACTTCCGTGCTGAGCGTCCTTCCAGCACTGCCGTCTCTGACGGATCCTTCGACGGCGGCGCGTTCCGCACGGCGTGTCTTCAATCGGGAAATGGATGAAAATGTCGGAAAACTTCAGGAGTCGAACTACTTCTTTGATGCGCCGGAGGAGCGGATGTGGCTTTTGACGCTTAGGATCCCGGCAGGGGCAAATCTGAAGTATGAACCGCTGCTGCAGGAGGTGGAACTGCGCATCTACGAGACGCTTCGGAAGAACGGAGTCACGTATGCGATCTCTGAAAAACAGCTTCTTGACGCGCCATTTTTGGCAGACGCCCGCCGAGCCAGCGGTCCAGAGGGACTTCTGGAGTCTTTTCAGGCGCGCGAGACGGTATTTGGTGAACTTAAGCAGCGCGGGGAGGAAACGCTGACCCGTCAGGAACGCCGAGCGTTAGCAGAGGCGGAGATGATGCGGTTTCAGGAGGTCTCGTGTGTTGTGACCGGGGCGATCCCGCTGGTCTTCAAGGCGCAGCAGCAGCTTCTCAAAGACCTGATCGTGAGTTTCATGACGGCGTTCATTCTGATCCTCTTCACGATGATCGTACTGCTTCGAAGCGTCTGTGCCGGTCTGATCGCGATCCTGCCGAATATTTTGCCGAGTATCGTGATCTTCGGTATCCTTGCGGCACTGGAGATCAAGATCGACATTGGGACGATGATGACGGCAAGCGTTGCGCTCGGGATCACTGTGGACGGTACGCTGCATTTTCTGACGTGGTTCCAGCGCGGGATCGCACTTGGGTATGACCGAAAAAACGCGGTCCTTTATGCGTACTCGAACTGCGCAGGGGCGATGGTGCAGACGGCATTCATCTGCAGTTTTACGTTCTTGGTATTCGTTTTCAGCGATTTTATGCCGGTCGCACGCTTTGCGTGGATGCTGTGTGTGCTCTTGACTGCGGCGATCATCGCGGATCTTTTCCTGACGCCGGCGCTTTTGATCAGTCCGCTTGGAAAGTTTTTTGTCCGAAAAGGTGATTTACAGAAAAACAGAAGTAGGCTGGAAACTTGAATATTTTTTCCTCTCCCTGAATTTTTTCCCAAAATTTTTCTGAAAAATGAAATATCAGTGAAAATTTTTACGGAGTCCCACTTCCAGTTTTGAAATTTTGGAGTATAATTAGCGGTGTTGCCGTGTGGTGTTTTCGGACAGGCCGTTTGGAAACGCCCCCGTGCGCAGATTGGGTTTTGGAGTGCAGGGTGTACTGTGCTCCGCAAAAATGATTTGCCGTTTTTTGCCAAATCGTCTTGCTTTCGGGTGTGTGCCGGATGAGGTCCATCCTTTTGCGTTGGAACGGTTTTGTTGGGTCAACGCCGGCCGCTGGCGGCTATGGTGCCGTGATGAAAAGAGAGGCTGGCGTTTCTCCCGTGAAAGTTAGTGCATACAGTGAGTTTGTGCCGGCGTTTGGCAGAATTGGTTTTTTGACCTCAACCCTCGGAGCTAATTGTGTCGCATATCGATCATCTTCCCGGTTCGTTTTTTGGTCCTCCAACTGTCGTTGATTTGATTCGCCATCGTGCGACGCATCAGCCGACTGACCTTGCCTTTGGCTACCTCGTTGACGGAGACGACGATATGGTCCGCATGACGAATGCGGATCTGGACCGCCGTGCTCGTTCGATCGCAGCGCGGCTTCAGGCGCATGGCTTGACGGGTGAGAGGGCTATGCTGCTTTTCCCGCCTGGACTTGATTTCATTGCGGCATACTTTGGCTGTCTGTATGCAGGCGTGGTTGCTGTGCCGGTCTATCCGCCGCGCAAGAATCGTTCTGCGAATCGTGTGCAGATCATCGCGACGGACTGTGATGCGAAGGTCGCGCTGACGAATTCGGAAGTGCTCAGCCGGAATGAGCAGCAGCTCAAGGAGACTCCGTTCCTTTCTTCTATGCTCTGGCTGAACACGGACCAGATCGAAGCCGGGACGGAAAAAGGATGGGTCATGCCGGACATTCATGGTGATACTGTGGCGTTTCTGCAGTATACGTCGGGGTCGACGGGGGATCCGAAAGGTGTGATCATTGACCATTCCAATTTGATGCACAATTCTGCGACGATCGCGAATGCGTTTGAGATCACGCGCAGCAGCATCGGCGTTTTTTGGCTTCCGACGTACCATGATATGGGACTGATCGGCGGCGTTCTCCAGCCTCTGTACATGGGGTGCCCGAACATCATCATGTCTCCGATGGCGTTTCTGCAGCGTCCGTTCCGCTGGCTCTCCGCGATCTCGAAATTCCAGGCGACAACTTCCGGCGGTCCAAACTTTGCGTATGAACTTTGCGTGAAAAAAATCAAACCGGAGCAGGTCAAACAGTTGGATCTGAGTTCGTGGAAAGTGGCGTTTAACGGTGCGGAACCAGTTCGTCCGGAGACGCTTGAGGCTTTTGCGGAAAAATTTGCGCCGGCCGGTTTTGATCCGCGGGCGTTCTATCCTTGCTATGGTCTTGCGGAAGCGACGCTGCTTGTCGCGGGCGGATTCGTGCCGACACGGCCTACGGAACGCAGTTTCGACAGTGACCTTTTGCGTAAGGGCTGGGCGGTCGAGATCCCGTCTTCTGCTCCGAAAGCACGCCGGATCATCGGAAACGGCGGCTGCATGCCGGATCAGGCGGTCGCTATCGTGAATCCGGACACGGATGAGATCTGTGTGGATGGCGAAGTTGGCGAGATCTGGATCCATGGTCCGAGCACGGCGAAGGGGTACTGGATGAAGCCTGAAGTGACGGAACGCAGTTTCCGTGCGTTCATCAAGCCGCGGAAAGACGAGCTGCTCGCAGTTCCCGGTCCGTATTTCCGGACGGGCGATCTTGGTTTCCTCTGGAAGGGAGAGCTTTACGTTTCCGGCCGGCTAAAGGACATGATCATTTGGCACGGTGTGAATCTTTACCCGCAAGATGTGGAGTTGACGATCCAGAATTCCCATGACCTTTGCCGTGCAGATTCCGGTGCGCTCTTTGCGATCGAGAAAGATGGACGCGAACAGTTGGTGTTGGTCCAGGAAGTGGATCGGAAAGTGAATGCGGACTATGCCGAGGTGATCGAAGCGATCCGGAAGAAGGTCTCGCAGGAGCACGAACTGCCGCTGGACGTCATTTATCTGATCCGTCATGGTGCGATCCCGAAGACGTCGAGCGGAAAGATCCAGCGCAATGGTACGCGCATTGAATTCTTGGCTGGGAATTTTGATCCGATGATGGTTTGGATCGCGTCGGAAAATCGGATCCTGACGGAGAAAGAATTTGCCGCGCGAAAAGCGGAAGAGACTGCGAAAAATGCAGAATCGTCTGCGCAGGTGAAAGAGAAAATGGCTGCGGATGAACACGATTCTGAAGAAATCCGTGAGTTGATCTCGGATTGGGAGGCTCGTGCCATTGCGCTTCAGCTGCCGAAATCGCACGGGATCGACGTTCCGCCGCTTGAAGAACGGCTTGCTGCGCGGGCTTTGGCGGAAAGTGCCAAGATGCAGGGGAACGCCATGACGCAGAGTCCGATGATCGGTGCGCACGTGGATGGCGGAGCTTCGGCTGAGGTCGCGGCTTTCGCAGACTCTGCATTTACCGATGCGGATGACGATGAGGATGAATACGATGACGTCACGACGGCTCTTGGCGGTGACGGTGCAGGATTTGACCCGGTCTTGGAAGCGTTCAGTGAGGCTGTTCGGACTCTTAACACGGAGGGACTTCCCGAAGATCTGGTTCGTCCGGAGTGTATTCGCCGGATGTTGAAGATCATTATTCGCGAGATCAAGAACGTTGCGAATGAGCGCGCGGTCAACCTGACGGTCGAGACGCCGATCACGGAACTTGGGATGGATTCGCTGGAGCGGATGGAGATCCTAAACGCTCTGGAAGAGACTTTTGGCGGCAGGTTCCCGGAAATCGTGCTTCAGGATCTGGTCACGGTCCGCGATGTGGCGGAAGCTGTCTGCAAACATTTGGGAGGATCGGTGCGTCTGCGTGAAGTTCTGACTGCCTCTCGTGCTGTTTCCGGCCGTCATTCGACTGTCGGGAAAAACGCTGCCTCGGGAACGCCGGGCGCAGCTGCGGAAATTCCGGAAGAATACTACGTCTTTGAAAAATCTCCGGAATTCCAGCAGCTCGAGATGAGCAAGCAGACGCTTCTGACGTCGGGGATGAGGAATCCGTACTTCACGACGCATGAGGCACTGTCGAAAGACACGACGATCATTGGCGGGAAAGAGTACATTCATTTCTCGAGCTACAATTACCTCGGTCTGGGAAGTCATCCGGAAGTGATCGAATTCGTGAAAGACGCGCTCGACCAGTACGGATGCAGCTGCTCGGCAAGCCGGCTCGTTTCGGGACAGAAGAAGATCCACGTCGAGTTCGAGCGCGAAATGGCAGAGTTCAACGGCACGGAAGACGCGATCGTGTTCTCGGCTGGACATCACGTGAATGAAAGTGTGCTTGGCCACGTGGTCGGGAAAGGCGATCTTCTGCTTCAGGATTCCCTCTCGCACAACAGTATGGTCATGGGTGCCCTTCTTTCGGGAGCGCAGCGCCGTCCGTTCGAGCATAATAATTGGGAAATGGTGGACGATCTGCTCAAACGCTATCGTTCGGACTACCGTCGAGTCTGGATCGCGATGGAAGGTGTCTACAGTATGGACGGCGACATTGCGCCGATCCCGGAATTTATCGAGCTGAAGAAACGGCACAAGGCGTTTCTTTACGTTGATGAAGCGCACTCTCTCGGTACGCTCGGCAAACGCGGGGCCGGGGTGTGCGATCATTTCGGCATCGATCCGAATGAAGGCGACCTCTGGATGGGGACGATCAGTAAATCCTTCGGTTCCTGCGGCGGTTTCATTTCCGGTCGGAAAAACATGATCGAGTACCTGCGCTACACGACGCCGGGTTACATTTTTAGTGCGGCGATCTCTCCGGCGGCGACGGCTGCAGCACTCGGTGCGCTCCGTGTGCTGAAGCGTGAACCGGAGCGTGTGGAGCGTCTGCGTCAGAATTCTGCGCTTTTCCTGAAACTGGCCAAGGAGGCTAGTCTTGACACTGGATTGAGCGACGGAACTCCGGTCATTCCGATCATTTATGGAAACTCGCAGCTCAGCATGTTCGTTGCGCAGCAGCTCTTTGACCGCGGGATCAACGTTCAGCCGATCATTTATCCGGCAGTGGAAGAACGTGCCTCCCGTCTGCGTTTCTTCATGACGGCCATCCATACAGAAGAGCAGATCCGCTTTACTGTCAAGGCCTTGATCGAAGAGACTGAAAAGGCGAAGCAGATGCTTGGAATGCGCTAGTCTGAACGCTGTAATCGTGGACGGGACTCGGCGTTGACCGGGTCCTGGATCGGAGAATGTACGGTCGAAAGCGGTTTCTGTGTGAAACGGCTTTCGGCTTTCATTTTGGTAGAACGTTTTGATCGAACGTTTTGATCGAACGCTGATTTTCGGATAGAACGATGCCGACATTTTTTGCAGAAAACTGTTTTTTTTTGACGGGACCGACCGCCTGCGGCAAGACGGCGCTTGCGCTGGAATTTGCGCGGGAAGAGAATGCGGAGATCCTGTCGATGGATTCTGTTGCGATCTACCGCGGGATGGACATTGGGAGTGCGAAACCGACTTTGGAGGAGCAGGCGCAGGCGGTCCATCACATGATTGATCTGGTGGATCCTAGCGAAGAATTCAGTGTCGTGGAGTACCTGCATCGTGCGGAGTCGGTCGTGCGGGATTGTCTTGCGCGGGGGAAGAAACCGCTTTTCACGGGCGGGACGCCGCTTTATCTGAAAGCGCTGATTTTCGGACTTTTTGAGGGGCCGGAGGGGGACGAGGCTTTCCGGGAAACCATGCGTGTCGAGGCGCAGAAGGCTGCGGAAGCGGGGGACCGAACTTTTCTTCATCGGAAACTTGAGGCGGTGGACCCGGTCACGGCTGCGCGGCTCCATCCGAATGATGCGAAACGGCTGATTCGTGCACTGGAGGTCTTCACGCTTACGGGGAAACCGATCCATGAATTCCAGACGCAGTTTCAGCCGGAGGTTCCGGAGCGATTTCGGGAACGGATCCGCATCATCGACATTCCGAGGCCGGATCTTCACATTCGGATCGAGAAGCGGGTGGATCTGATGTTTGAGCTTGGATTTCTTAAGGAAGTCCTTTCACTTCGGCTTCGTTTTCCGGTTTTAAGCAGGACGGCCTCCATGGCGGTCGGGTACCGGGAGATCCTAGCGTTTCTGGA
This sequence comes from Thermoguttaceae bacterium, assembly GCA_017403345.1. Classification (GTDB taxonomy): domain Bacteria; phylum Planctomycetota; class Planctomycetia; order Pirellulales; family Thermoguttaceae; genus RGIG3701. Next base: position 65,502 of record JAFQOH010000148.1, on the reverse strand, counting down.
GACTCACGGTCTGACGGCAGAGCGGCTTGACGCTGTTCGGGAAGAATTGGGGTGCTTGCGGTGCGGGGAGTCTGAATTTTCGAGTGACGCGAAAGACTGGGTCGAACGTGAGGCTTCCAGGCTGCACGAGGCGGCGGGATTTGAAGAGCTGGTCACGGAGATCAAGACGCACACGCGGCAGATGGCGAAACGGCAGGTGACGTGGTTCCGTTCTCTGCTGGATCAGGAATTCATGTTTTAGTGAAAGCGGAAACGTACGTTTTTTGAAAGCGTGCGCTTTCTTTTTAAGGTAATTCATTTTTTGAAAGGATGTCCCGCCATGAAATGTTTTCGATTTTTTTTCTGTTCTTTTGGGGGGTGATGTGGGGAGTGGTACCGTCCGTGCAGGCGGAAACCGTCCCGGAAGAGTCCGAGGAAGCGCGCAAGGTGCGTTTGGAGGCGCAGAAGCTGGAAAATCGGAAACTCTGGGAAGAATGGACGGTCGGCAAGAATCTTGCGTTTGGGAAGAGGGCGCTTTTGGTTCCGAAGCCGGACTTTTTCAAAAACTATCAGCGTCTTGGATTCAATGCGGTACCGACGTTTCCTAGGTACTGGCCAGAAGACGATGCGCAGTGTGAACCGATGCGCAGTGTGAACCGATGCGTGAATATTGGCGTGAGGCTGGTTTCCGGGGCGTGATGAATGAGTCGCCGCTTCACGTCATGATGGGGCAGAAAGATGCCGGGCATGAGATTTACTGTCAGCCTGTCGAAGGAGAACCTGGAAAGGATCTTTGTCCGACATACCGTGGAGAGTTTTACGCGGCAGAGATGGAACGCGTCGTGCAGTGTGTGGCGAGAACACAGCCTGATTTTGTTTTTGGGGATATTGAGTGCTGGCATTCGGCAGAGAATAGTTCCAAAAAATGTGAAAGATGCCGAGCTGTTTGGGAAAATTTCCAGAAAAGTCAGGCGGATCTCGGGATCGCGATGAACGGATCTGAAAAGATGAGCGAGGTGGAAAAGAGGGAGAGATTTCTCTGGATGCAGGGGCGTGAGATCGTGCGGGACCTGCATGATACTGTGCATCGCGGGGCGCAGAGTTCCCAGATCTCGGTCTCGGTCATTGGATCTTACGCGAGGCAGCCGATCCGGCCGGTCTATGCGATCGAGCATTTCAGCGATACGTATCCGGAGTTCGTCGACATGGCGATGCCGTCTCTCTATGTTGCGGGACGGGAACGGGATGCCCATCGGAATATTCGCGAAAATCACGCGCTTTTGGGGAATTCACGGCTCATTCCGTGGCTTTCGGCTGGATGCTGCGGGGAGTTTGAGCCGGAAAAATTAGAGTTCATGGTCCTTGAAAGTTTCCTGAACGGTGCGGGCGGGATCACGTATTACTGTTTTACGGATTTTGACACGCCGCTTGATTTCTACGCGCACGCACGTGCTCTTGCCGCGCTTCGGCCGTACGAGGAACTGCTCGTTTCCGGGGAGGCGCAGGAAATTTCGGGAAGCGTGCCGGAGATGCTTTACTCTTCGTGGGGAACGGAGAAGGAACGGCTCATTCTGATCGGGAATCCTGACCGTGCGGAAGAGGAGACGGTCCTTTCCTTGGCGTTGGGGGGCGGGACGGTATCCAAACTGTGTGTGAAGGACCTGCGTTCTGGAGAGGAGGAAACGGTCGAGCCTGGAAAATTTACCTGTACGGTCCCCAAAGGAGGTGTGCGTCTTTTCCATATTTCGCCAAAACGTTGATTTGCTGGATGAGCCAATTTTTCAGGTCCCCCCTTGCATGTTCGTTGGAATTTCGTTAAAATGAAGAGTGATGCGGGAGACCGAAACGTGTTTTGATCTCGAAAACTGAGGGTTTCTGTTTCTCGTTTGAGTCTGTGCGTTTTTGTTGACGCACAGAGGATTTTTTGTTTCCCACCGCCTGCCAACTAGAATCGAGGTATGTGTATGAGTGATTTTCTGAAACTGGATCTTTTCCCGCGGGGATCCCGTCAAATCGTGAGGATGGTTCTGCCGTGGGCATTTTTTGCGTTTCGCGCATTTTCATTTTTTACGGTCGTTCTGATCTTGGGACTTTCAGTCGGAGCGCTGTTTGCGGAACCTTCGGCAGAGCGTCGTGCACTTCCGCCTTCGGATGAGGCGCCGGAGGACTGGACGCGGATCCCGTACCATGAATCCAGACCGGAGTTTGAACCGACGGAGAGTGAAAAGCAGCGCGGTTTTGCGCTTTTTTCTCGTCCGCTGGTGGATGCCGTCTATCCGGAATCGCGTCCCGGGGCGGAGGAGCGAGTTGAGAAACTGGCGTTTTTCGCGGCTGGAAATCAGTTTCAGACGCTGAATTTCGCGGTCTATCCGCTGCAGGAGCTTCCCTCGCTGCGTGTGAGTGCGGGGGAATTTCGCAGGATCCAGACGCTGGACGGAGAGATGGATCAGGATGAATGGCTTTTTCCGCCGGAAAACGTTCAGCTCCGTCTCGTGACGTACCGCGGGATCCGCTATCCGCAGTACTCTTCCAAAACGAAGCAGTACCGAGTGCTGCCGGAGTATCTTCAGGATGTGACGGTCACGGACGCTCCGGCAAAGGAACCGCAGCGGTACTTTCTGACTTTCAAAGTGCCTTCCAAGATGAAACCCGGTATTTATGCGGGGAAAGTGCGTATTTCCTGGGGCCGCGACGGGGCGGAAATGCGTTCTGCCGAGCTGCCTGTCGAGCTGAAGGTGCTGGGATTCGATCTTTTGCGTGACCCGGCGAAACACTATTCCGCGTACTATTACCCGCCGAAAACTTCCGACGGTCAGTGGGACCGGGAACGGATGGAGCGTGAGTTTGCCGCGATGCGCGACTACGGATTCACCCGCAGTCCGGTCTACCAGATGCGCTTTGACGGCGATGGGAAACGTTTCTATTTTCCGGAGTTGGATTTTTGGCTTGAACTGATGCGCAAAAACGGCATGGCCGGGCCGATACCGACGATTGGCGGTGGGTGTTCGTGGATTGCGTCGTACTATTACGGAGGGAAATTTGGAAAGCACATCCGCGTTCTGACGCCGCCGAAAGAGGAATTTTACACGGAACTGGCCCGCATGTGCCGAGAATTGAAGAAAGACGTCGATGCGCTGCCGGAAGGAACGCCGGAGATGATCTTCGGGCCGCTGGATGAGATCGCGCCGGAATCGACGGAGTTTGGAACGCGTGTTTACCAGGCATTCCATGATGCCGGGCTGCCGACGTATACGACGAAGGAGCCGCATGATCTTTCGTTCCCGAAATACGATCACGTCGTAGACATTTTTGCGAGTCAGGTCTTTGCTCCGTCCTACGCGGAGACTGTCGGCCGGCACAAGCGCGAGTACTGGTGCTATCCGAATCACAATTCGTACGAGCGCAAGGACATGGTCATCATGTGCAAAGGAGGACGAATGACGTACGGTTTCGGAATGTGGCGGAGCGGTTTCGATCTGCTCATTCCGTGGATCTGGCGTGCCGGTTCGCCGGATCATTTCGATCTGGAAACGTCGAGCGGCGGGAATCTTCTGCATCCGGAGACCGGTGAAGTCATCATGACGACCTACTGGGAGTGCTTTCGCGAGGGGATCAGCGACCTGCGCTACCTCTACACGCTCCAGAACGCGGTCATTCAGCGCGAGGGAACTCAAAATGCGGCTCTGAATGCCGAGATCGCTCGGTCGCGCGCACTGCTTCAGGAAATTTGGGATTCCATCGTCGTGAAGGAGAAGTACCTGAACCGTCATCTTTGGGAATCGGAACGTTTCGATGCGTACCGGACCCGGATCGCGGAGCGGATCGAGGCGCTTTACCGATTCTCGCCCGTTAATAAAAAGACGGCCCCCTCCGTCATCATCGAGCCGCGCGAGATCGAGTGGGTCGATCCTTTCCAGGCGGAATTTGCTCGGAGGGATACTGATGGAACGATCCAGAGTCTCCCGATCCCGTTGGAACGCTGTATCGCTTCGGAAGATGAAGCGAAAGTCGAGATCGTGGAAGGTACGGACGTGCCGGCGGGTGCGAGAAACGATCGGTGTGTTCTGCTGACGGTCACTGTGGACAAAGAGCGTGACGGTTCTTCGGCAAAGGGACCCTATCCGTCGAACTGGCCTGCGCTGGCGGGTTACGTTACGAAAGCGGAATGGGAGACTCGCGGGAATGTCAAGCCGCGCGGTCTGCTCATGCGGGTTTATGTGGATTCCAACCGGACTGTCAATGCAGGCAAAACGCCGATCCACGCGGGAGTGCAGCCGGGCGGTTTTTCGTATACGACGCCGTCGGAGCTGGAAGAACGCGTCTGGCACACGCTGTTCGTGCCGCTCGAAAATGCGGGCTACGACGGGATGCCGCCGGTCTCTGGTCTTCCGCAGAGCGTGCGTCTCACGATCTCGGAGGGAAATCACGAGCACGGTGACGTCCTGAAACTCTACTTTGATGAGATCTCTTTCATCTGGTAGAATGGGAGAACGCAGGCCTGTGACGGCTCTTTCAGCAATGCGTGCCAGCCCAACTGCGGGATCCTGCGGCGAACTGGTACGCACTTGGCGGGGGCCCCTTTTTATTGAAAATTTCCAGAAGGGAGGGCTTGTAATTCCGAAGAATGGGAAGTATAATTCCTAAATATTACAATACGGGCGCCGCAGACCAGATACACGATTCGCGGGCACGCTGACATAATGCTGTGACCTGGCGGCCCTGTAAGGAGAGATAAGTATGCTGGTCGAGGATCATGAAGTTCTGGCAAAATTGGAGGAGATCGAAAAGAAACATGATATCAGGATCCTCTATGCCTGCGATATGGGGAGCAAAGCCTGGGGGAGCGACTCGGCGGGAAGCGATCATGATCTTCGATTCGTGTATGTTTCTTCGGCAGCAAGCTATTTCAACGGGGATCGCAAAGATCATCTTGAGTGTGAATTGAACGAGGATCGGGATATTTATGGGTATGACCTCTCAAAGATGATCGGCATGGTAAAGGATGGATATAGTATGAGATATATTGAGTGGTGCTTCTCCCCGCTGCAATATAAGAAGACAAAGTACTCCGAGGAACTGACTGAATGGTGCAGAGCTCACTTTTATGCCAATGAATGTAAGAAATCCTACTTAAGATGGGTGGTGAACGACAGGAAGGCAAGACTGTGTGGTGACGATGTTGTCGTTAAGTATTACTTATTGGTATTAAACAATAATATTATCAAGGCATCTTATATTGATAAAATGAACGAAATCCCGTGCTGGCACAATGTATCGATCCGTTTGACGCAAAACTGACCGGGGAACTGGACAGAGTCTTGGCTGGATTCAAAGATCCGTGTTACGTAAGCGCGGGGACATTCACGGATGCTTTTGAGCTCCTCTCTGCTCAGGAAACGGCAATCGTCGGTTACGCGCATCCGCTGGAACACCAATCCTACAAAAAAATGCCGTCCAAAGACACTGGCGCAGCTGCCGATGTTATTGGCAATTTGGTGTGCGCATTCAAAGACGCGGGCAAAAAGAAAGCGGTATTTGTCGAAAATTACTACCAGTCGTATGATACAGCGCTGGCGAATGATGCGGAGCTGGTAAATGAAGTGAAGTGCCGATGCGATTCTCTCGGATTGCTCAGCACTGGCGGAATGGATACGCATCACGATTCCATATATGATCGGTAAGACGCCGCTTGGGAGAGGAGGCCGTTTGGGCGGCAGGAATTCAGGCGGGGGGAGTTTCGAGAGGGCTCCTCCGGAAGGTGCGTACCGATCTAGGTTCTGATCTCACCACAGAGAGCACTGAAAAGACGCTGAAACACACTGAAAAGAAAGAGGAAAAAGGGGGTGAACGTGCCCTGACACGAATTTCACGGAAAACACAAAAAGCCACGAAAGATTTAAAATATTTTTTAGTCTTTTGGTGAATTTCGCATTTTTTCGAGTTTTTCGTGTTTCCTTTCAGTGTCTTTCTGGGAACTCTTCCTTGTTTTCAGCGGTGAAACTGTACCAATTATCTCATGAGAGTGCGCCAATGGCTGCCGCGGCCTGGATGGGGACGCCTGCATCGTTTCACGAGAGCTGACGATCCGACTGTATTTTTAGATGGAAAAAATCGAAATATTTTAGAAAAATTTTAAAATAATATAAGAAAAATATGAAAAAATCTGACATTTGAAAAAATCGATGTATAATGTAAACAAGGAATATTTCAGAGCGGGGTATTTTCGTTTTAGGTTCCTGTCAACTTAATGGAAAATTTTCCGCCTCTCCGTCGTTAGATTTTTGCGGTCGTCCAGATTTAAGGTGTCGTAAATGAAAAAATCAGCCAAGAAATTATTTAGCGTGTTTTGCATGTCGGCGATGCTCACGTCTCTCTGTTCTGGGGAAACGATAACCGTGACAGATGATAGCGCGGTCGGTGTCCCGGTACCGCCATTTACAGGAGCTGTTGATCTGGTGAAAGACGGCGATGGAACGTTTACCCTGTCCGGGAGCAATACATATACGGGAACCACGCAGATCAATGCCGGTACACTGAAAGTAACGTCGACCAACGGTCTTACGAAAACCTCGCGGATCCGCATCGCTTCCGGCGCGATCCTCGATCTTGGCGCGAGCAACGCGCTTGGCGTAGGATCGGAAGATCCGCCGGCGATCGAGATAAACGGCGGGATGGTCCAAACCAGCTTTAAGGGGCATGTGAATCTCGGAAACGTGCTGCTCAACGGCGGGTCGCTCTACTCTGTGTCGTCTGCGAGTGATCATGGGAATTTCCTTTTGGCCGGTACAGTCACCGTGACGGCAGATTCTTCCATCGAGTGTAACAAAATTCTGATCCGCGGCGCCAGTCAGCAGGCTCCAAGCGGTAATGCGGGTAAATTTATCGTGAATTCCGGAAGTACCCTCACGCTGGCAGCGCAGGTGAATTTTAGCGACCCGTACGATAAAAACGTACTCTGGGATATTTCCGGCGGCGGGACTGTCACCATGAAGAAAACCGCGGTGAATGGGAAAGGCGCGCGGATATCTGTTTCCGGCAGCGGTACGACGCTCGACTTCGCGGTGAACAATATTTGGGGCTCCGAGCAGAATGCCATGGCCAATTTCACCATCAATGAAGGGGCGCGCGTCAATCATTCTTCCAGCGGCGGACACACGAATATCGGCAATATTACCTTAAACGGCGGGGCACTCACCGCGGTCGATCTGACGACTGGGAACAAAGTGAATCCCTCCGCTTACGGACACTACCTCGTCTGCGGCGCGATCACTGTTCTGAGCGATTCGGAAATCTCGGCAGACACCTACTTCCGCAAAAGAAGCTCGAATCCGACAGCGGGCGATATTTCCATTGCGGAGGGGGCGACGCTTACTGTTTCCGGTACCATCAATTTTGCAGGCGGAAGTAATAGCACTACAAATAACGAGAGCGGAAATATCGTCATCTCCGGCGGCGGTAAACTTGTCGTCCCTGCCGGCGGCGGATTGAAAAACGGCGATTCCAGCAAAAACACGATCACGGTTCGGGGTGAAGGGACCACGCTGCAGTACGGAGACGGCGGCAGTTCCGGATGGTGGAGCGTGCCTGTGAGCATTGAGGACGGCGGAACGCTCGTGATGGATCGGGGAAGTGTCGGAGGTAATTTCGCTCTCCCTATCACGGCTTCCAACGGAACTTTCAGCAACAACGGTACCTGCACGATCACGCTTGCTTCGCCGATCACCGTTCTGGACAGCGATGCCGAGATCGATCTCACGGTAAACGGAAAGAGTCAGTTTAACTTCTCCAACGGCACTCTGACTGGGTCTGGAACCGTTCTGAAAACCGGGACGAACGTCCTCGCGGTGGGCGGAACGAATGATTTCTCCGGGAACATCATCGTTCGGGAAGGTACTTTGAGCGTCAACGCTTCCACCGCGCTGGGGACCTGTGCTGTCGTACTGGATGGCGGTACGCTCCAGAAAGGCGGGTCGGGAAAGATCGTTTTGCCCACGACTTTGGAAGTTCGCTCTGACAGTACGATCAATGTCGCGGGCAATGTATTGGGGATCGACGGAAATTTGACCGGGAACGCGGCTCTTACCAAAACAGGAAATAACCAGCTGCACCTTTTGGGGGACGCTTCCGAATTTGCCGGAACGATCGTTTCAACGTCGAGCTGGCTCGGCTTCAGCCCGCAGGGGGCGAGTCCCAAGGCGCAGTACTGTCTGGACAGCGGTGCGACCGGGATCGTTCTCCTGACGGACAGCGACGATCCGGCAGCTGTGTTTTCTTTCGGTATGCTGGAAACTGCCAATAAAAACGCGACTCTGCGGGCCGGGCAGGATACGGCAAAAGCCGGCGTCAAGAATGTTTATGTGGAAGTCGGAGCCTCAGGAATGTCCGGGACTTACGCTGGAAAAATACAGGATCACGACACTGTGACCCTGCATTTGGATAAAACCGGAAGCGGAACGTGGACTCTCGCCGGGACAAACACTTACACGGGAAAGACCGCCGTGAAAGACGGGATCCTTGACCTCACCGGCTCCATCACCTCGGACACATCCGTTCAGTCGGGTGCGTACCTCATGGGAACTGGGACCCTTGACGGAAATTTGAGTTTTGACGGAGGAACTTACCTCGTGGATCTCACTCAGGCGGATGTCCTGGAACAGGTGCTGAATAGTAGTCTGCTGGAGGTTACGGGATCGCTTTCCGCAGACGACGACACGCTTGTGCTGGAACTTATCGCTGACGCGAGTGTCCTTGATTTATTCACGGAAGACGAAAAATACAGTGTGATGAACGTCCAAACGCCGGACGGCCAGCTGTTGGCTGTGAGTCTTGAACTGGCCGATGCTGTTGGAGTGTGGAACTCCGGATATGATGCGCAGACGGGAGATCTTTGGATCGCGCTGGTTGGAGAGGGAGGAACTCCTTCGTCCTCCGTGCCGGAACCCTCGACGTTTACGCTTCTCGTTACGGCACTCGGTTTCTTGGGTCTCTGCAGGGTGAGATGCCGCAAGACGGCTTGGTAACGCAGAAAAAACGTCCATTTTCATGAAGGCCTCCCATCGTGCGGGAGGCTTTTTCGATTGGGGACAGTGCGAATAGACGGCTCGTTTTTTCATGAAAAATTTCCAGAGTGTGAAGCTCTTTTCGTACGTTTCGTGCGTTTCTGATCAGTGTCTCGCGGGGTGGGAGTACAGTCGAGATCCCGATACGATCCGATCTGCGGCTGCCGGATGAGCCACAAATTTTCCTTTTCCACTTGACGCGGGGCGTTTTTTATGGTAAAATACAAAAAATACAAGATTTCATTTTTATCCAGCCTTTCATTTTTTAGAAAGTTCAGATCATGAAAAAATTCCTGCCTTTTTGGAGCGCGTTTTTGTGCGGAGGTGCGTGCGCTGTCTCTCTCCTTTTGGGGGCTGGAAACATTTCGGCGCAAACGGTGAATGAGACTGCGAAACCGTCTCTTGAGGAGAATTTTCGCTCGGCTCCGCTCATTCTTCCGGGTGAGTCCATTTCGCTCAAGCCTCTTCCGCTCTGGCACACGAACGGTCCGCTGACGGATGAACTCATCCATGAGTTTTTTGAGAAGGGGACGGAGAATGGCTTTGGCGGGTACACATTCCTGCCGCTTGGACGTCATGTTCCGACCGAGCCGAAGTATTTGACGGACGGATACTTTGAGTATTTCGGAAAGATTCTCGAAGAAGCAAAAAAACGCGGACAGAAGATCGTGTTTTACGATGACGTGGACTTCCCGTCGGGAACTGCCGGCGGAAAGATGCTAGAGCTTTACCCGGACGACATTACGAAGCGTCTCGATATGGAAGAGTGGACCGTCACGGGTCCGCAAGAGAGATCGGAATTTCGTTTTTCGCGGAAACTGAACCAGAACTGGAAAGACGGGATGATCCAGGCAGTCGTCGCGATGGATCTGAAAACGTGGAAGCGGATCGACCTGACGAAGGATGCATCTGCGGAGGTCACTGACTCGCAGATCGTCTGGAGCGTTCCGGACGGCGAGTGGAAAGTCATGGTCTTCTACGCGGTGACGGACGGGAACAAAGTGGACAATATGGATCCGGAAGCGATGAAGAAATTCCTTTCGCTGACGTATGAGAAATACTATGAGCGTTTCCCGGAGCATTTCGGAACGACGATCCCGGTTTCGTTCTTTGATGACGTGACCATTACGCAGACGAAAGGCGGACGGAACTGGACTCGCGTCTTCAATGCGAAGTACGAGGAGCTTTACGGGCGCTCTCCGGCCCTCGACTACCCGGCGATCTTCATGTCGATCGGTCCGGAAACGGCCTCGGCGCGTGTACGTATTTGGACGACGAGAAACGAACTTTTCGCGGACGGGTACCCGAAGGTGGTCCACGACTGGTGCGCTGCGCACGGGCTGATGTCGAGCGGTCATCCGCAGGGTCCGTATACGATCCAGCCGAACAACATGTGCGGAGATGAAATGCTGACGCACCGTTCGAGCGATGCGCCTCTTTTCGACTCGATCCACTACTATGGTCACGGCCGGGACGGCTTCAAGGTCCCGACATCTGCGGCGGTCACGTTTGACAAACCGCTCTGTCTTGTGGAGATCTACGGGAACTATCGCGACGGTGTTCGGAATGGGAAACCGGAATTTGATGACCGGATGCTCTACCGCAGCGGTATGGAGATCTTCTGCCGGGGCGGAAACGTTCTTCTCCCGCACGGGATCTGGACGGATCCTGGGAAAATGTACATTCCGCCGGATATTTCATGGCGTAACGCGAATTTGAAGGGCACCCTTCCGCAGTATGGTGAGTGGGTGAGCCGGATCAGTCTGATCCTCCGTCACAGTCAGCACGTCGCGGACATTGGGATCGTTTACCCGATCGACAATTTGAAGGCGTTTTTTTACTTCCACAAAAACTTCCCGCCGGGAGAGTATCCGTACGGACTCTACATTCCGTCGGAAACGGACTATCTCGCGGTCGGGAGCGACCTGACGTCGCGTATTTATCGAGATTTCACGTACCTTCATCCGGATACGATGGCGTCACGCTGCTCGGTCGGCAAGACGGCAGACGGCCGGACGGTCTATCAGCTGAAAAACGAGAAGAATCCGCAGGATTACGAAGTCCTCATCCTGACGGGTTCCGAAGTGATTTCGCGTGAAACGCTCCGCTCGGTGCTTGAATTCCATCGTGCGGGCGGAAAAGTTCTCGCGACGACTCGCCTTCCAGACCGAGCGTCAGAAGGACCGGAATTTGACGCGGAGATCTGCGCGATGATCGAGGAACTTTTTGGCGTGGATCCGCGGGTCCAGGGACAGGTCGAGGCACAGCTTTCCGGTCAGGAAGACATCGTGCGCCCGGCGAGTTTCCGTGCGTATCGGGAGCAGAACGCCTACGGCCAGTACGTCATGCAGTATCCGGGGATCGAGACGCGGGCACTTTCAGAGATCCGCCGCGAGCGTGCGATTTTCCTTCCGAAGCCGACTCCGGATGCACTGCGCGGTGCTCTCGACGCGCTCATTGCGGTTCCGGATGTCCGCATCGTTTCGCATGACGGCAAACGGCTTCCGACGGTAGACATTGCGCCGCGCGGACACTACGACTACGACGGAATGGTCCAGTACATCCATAAAGTGAAGGACGGACGCGATTTCTATTTTATCGCCAACTCCTCGGATTCCGGCGTATCTCTCGACGTCTCGCTGCGCGGAACGTTCCGGACGCTGGAGTTCTGGGACCCCATGACCGGCGAAATGACGGCCGTGCCGGAGTCGATGGTGACTCGTGAAGCCGGTTTCGTGAAGATCTCCGGTCTGGAACTTGCTCCGATCCAGTCGAAATTCATCGTCGGGACGAAAGAGTAAAGATAGACTGCCAGCGTGGTCGGCGTTTGACCTTCCGCGCAGATGAAATTCTCGGCAGGGGGCCTGAGTCAGCGTTTCCCTGCCGTTTCGTTTTTTCATGTTTGAAAATGGAGGTACACACGGTGAGTGCGTTTGATTTTGATCGGGAAATTGACCGGTACGGTACCGGGTCCATCAAGTATGGATTTCATGAAACGTACGGGAAACCGCAGGATGTGATCCCGCTGTGGGTCGCGGACATGGATTTCCAGTCTCCTCCGGAAGTTCACGAGGCATTGACCCGGTACGCAAAGGACGGTGTCTTTGGATATACTTACGCACTCCCGGAATACCATGAAGCCGTTGGCGGGTGGATGGAGCGCAGATTTGGCTGGTGTCCGGATCCGGAGTGGGACCAGACGATCCCCGGCGTCATGTTTGGTGTCGCGGCCGCCATTCGCGCATTGACGAAAGAGGGGGAGACCGTCCTCATCCAACAGCCGGTCTATCCGCCGTTTCAGGAGATCATTGCATCAAATCGCCGGAAACTTGCCGTGAATGAGCTGGTCTTGAAGGACGGCCGGTACGAGATCGATTTTGAGGCGTTCGAGCATCAGATCATTCGGGAAAATGTACGGGTCTTTCTGCTTTGCTCGCCGCACAATCCGGTCGCGCGCATCTGGACGGAAGCGGAACTGCGCCGAATGGGAGAACTCTGCCTGAAATACGGCGTCCGGATCATTTCGGACGAGATCCACGCGGATTTTGCGCTCTTCGGAAACCGGCAGATCCTCTTTCCGACGCTGGGTGAAGAGCTTGCGCGGAACTGCGTTTTGTGTACCTCGCCGAGCAAGACGTTCAACCTGATGGGCCTTCAGACCGCGAATATGTGGATCCCGGATCCGGAAATTCGTGCGGCGGTGGTGAAAGAATGCCAGCGTTCTTTCTGGTTCGGGATCAACGCGATGGCGCTGACGGCTTCCGCGGCGGCGTACCGTCATGGGGAAGAATGGCTCGATACGCTGTGTGTGTACCTTGAGGAAAACGTGAGTCTGGTCACTCGGCGTCTTGCGGAGATGAACTCCGGCATTCAGCCCGTCACGCATGACGGCACGTACCTCATGTGGCTCGACTGCCGCAGCCTGGGGATGAGTTCCGGAAAACTTGACGCGTTCTTCACGGAGAAGGCGAAACTCTGGCTTTACCCCGGAGTACTTTTCGGAGCCGGCGGTCCCGGATTCTTCCGCATGAACATCGGTGCCCCCCATTCTGTGCTTGCGCGAGCGATGGACCAGCTGGAAAATGCGTTTCGGATGGGGGGGCCGGATTGAGGAGGCTGTCGTAGAAGTTTGAGGGAGAAACTGCTTTCAGAATGTCTTTCCTTCATGGCTGAGGTTTTCGAAGAGACCGTCCAGCTGCTCCGGCTCGCTGTGTTCGCTACTTCCCTTACGAAGGAGGGAGCTGGCATGCCTGATCCGTTTTCTGAAAGGGGATCCCTTCTTTGTTCGCATACCATTCCGCCGCAGTTTCCGATCGTCCGACGATCGTGAGGTTATGGCACCAGTTGAAAGCGTAATCTCCAATGTGCATTACGTTTTCGGGGATCTCCACAGTCGTGAGGTTCCTGCAGGAATTGAATGCACCGTCTCCGATGTCCGTCACGCTGTTAGGGATCGTGACGGACGTGAGGCTTTCGCAGCGAAAAAATGCAAAATTTTCAATACTCACCACGCTGTTGGGAATCGTTATGGACGTAAGGCTGACACATTTGCTGAATGCACCTTTTCCAATGACTGATACTCTGTTGGGGATGATGCATTTTCCGGAAATGGACCTTGGAACGCCAAGAATCGTTTTTCTGTCGCTTGAATACCAGGCTCCGTCTGTACCGCAAAACGGCAGTGGATCGGTAGAGAATGGGATTTCTCTCTTTTTCGCATATTTTTGAGCCGGAGAACCTTTTGAAGCGTGAATCACCAAGCAAAAACACTTAGAGAATGCGTTCTCTCCAATGTTTATGAGGTTTCGGGGAAACGTCATGAATATGAGGTTTGCGCATTCCGAGAACGCGTAATCTTCAATGACCGTTACGCTGTCTGGAATATTTACGGACAGGAGACCACAGCCGGCAAACGCACCGCCGCCAATGGTTTCCACTCCGTCGGGAGTGGTGTATTCGGTGAGGGATATTCCGGCAGGGACCTGTATGAGTATTTTACCGTCGATGGTGAACAGGATACCGTCGATGCTTTTGAAATGCGAATTTTTTGAGGAGACGAAGATCTCTCTCAATTTCCAGCATAAAGAAAACGCCCCGCCGCCAATGTGGCTCACGCTGGCGGGAATCGTGACGGAGGGGAGGCTTTTGCACAGAAAGAACGCCCTCTCTCCGAGGTGCGTTAGGTTTTCGGGGAGCTGGATGGAGGTGAGGCTCTCACACCAGTAGAACGCTTTCTTGCCGATGTGCGTTACGCTTTCAGGGATCGTGACGGACGTGAGGTGCTTACGGCACCAAAACGCGGAATCCCCAATGTGCGTCACGGGCAGTCCGTCGATGGTCGAAGGAATGAGGACTTCGGAGACGGTGCCCGTGTATTTCACGATCTCAATATGGCCGTCGTGAATCGCGTATTCAAAATCGGTCATGATTTCAAACTACTCCATTGGCATGGAGTCTGCGTCGAGGAAAAGCGCGGCAGACGGATGACGGCGAAGGATCGAGGCCGGGAGAGCGGTCGAGATGGTCTCTTCGGTCAGAAGGCGCGTGACGGCGTCGCGTTTCGTGGCGGCCGGGACGGTACAGACGAGGTGCGAGCAGGCGAAAAGCGTCGGGATCGTCAGCGTCATCGCGTGCGTCGGAACGTCCGAAAGGGCTGCGAAGCATCCGTCGTTGACCTGCTGCTGACGGCAGACTGCATCCAGTTCCACGACTTTGACGGTCTTGGGGTCTTCGAAATCCGCGACCGGCGGGTCATTGAACGCGATGTGCCCATTTTCGCCGATCCCCATGCAGCAGATGTCAATCGGAGCCGCATTGAGCAGTTCCGTGTACGTTTCGGGATCCTGAAGGTAGTTTACCGACTTGAACGGTACCAGGCCGAAAAGACGGTCGCGCAGGAAGTTGCCGAATCCCTGCGGTGCGGCAGGATCCAGACCGACGTACTCATCCATATGGAAAGCGTGGATCCGCTCCCACGGAATGTGCGGCGATTTGGCGAGGTTTTCCAAGACCTCATTCTGCGACGGAGCAGCAGCGAAGATCATCCGCAGTTCCTCTTTCTCTGCGAGCAGCGCGCGAATGAGTCCTTCCGTATATGCCGCGGCCGCCAGTCCCATACTTGCACGGTCGGACCAGGCGCGCCAGGCGAGAAGGTCTTTTTTTCCGGATCGGATCATCATGAGGAGTCTCCTTTTCTGTTTTTCTTTGAGGTTTGAGTCGTTTAGAAATTCTGGATCGTTGGGAAACCCGAAACTCTAAGGGTAAATGTAGTGGACGAGGACTGCGTCTCCGAGATTTTCGAGGACTGCATCGCGTGCAGCATCGTCGGCACCCAGGTTTTCAAAAATGACGCGATGGTAGGTCCGCGCGTCGGGGATGCGCAGTTGGGCGTTCAGGTCTGCGAGCGAAATTTCGGTCCCGTCGAGCTTCAGGCTTCCGTTGGCGGCGAGTTGGATGCGGAAAGTCCGGACGTTCAGCGTTTTCGCGGAGTCGATGACGGACTGGAGCGTCACGTGTGCGCCGTTTTGGGCTTTGCTTTCGTCCGCAGCGCTCATGAAGGCCATGATCTCAAGCGTTTCCTGCGGGTCGATCGGCGATCTTCCGGTGAGGAAGAACGTGCAGATCTGGTCGCAGAGCGGTTTGTATCCGTCGTATTTCCCTGCGAGCTCTACCCCTTTGCTTCCGAAGACCATCGCGCCGTACGGCGCTTTCCCGGCGCGGATCCCGCGGAAGGTCCCGATCCTTCCGTCTTCCCAGACGCCGACAGCTAGGTCATAGTTGGGCGTTGAGGTACGCGAAACACTCACGCAGCCTGGTCCTCCCATCATCGTGAAGAGCGTCTCGACACCGTGGATCCCGTACCAGTAGAAGTCAGGATGGCAGTCGTTCAGATGGCACGGACTCCATGCTGCGATGCCGTGGGTCTCGCCGTACGGGCTGGCGTTTCGGATCTCCTGGATCGAGGCGCTGTACCGGAGCGACGACGCGGAGAAGAGCGGAACGTTTTTCTCTTCGGCGAGCCGGAAGATCTCCAGTGTCTCCCAGAGATTCCCGGCCATCGGTTTGTCGATGAAGAGCGGTTTTCCTGCCGCGATGACCGGGCGGGCGAACTCCAGATGCGGACGGCCGTCGACGCTCTCGATCAGCACGCCGTCCACGTTCGGAAGCATTTCCTCGATCGTCGCGTAAAATTTCACGCCGAACGGCTCGATGTTTTGAGCGTACTGGTCTTTCCGGCTCCAGCTCGACTCGTTGTCCGGCATTCCTCCTTTGACGGCGGCCGTGATCTCGAGTTTTCGGTAGTCTCCTTCCGCATTCGGATCGTTAAATAGTTTCACAAACGCAGGAACGTGGGATGTGTCCGTGCCAATGATCCCCAGGCGGATGACGGAACTTTCGGAAGGAGCTTCGGAGTCGCTGGCATCATTGGCAAAGACCGGAGCAAATGCAAATAGGGAAGCGAGAAAAACAAAAATGGGGAGGGTGATCTGACGTTTTTTCATGGGAAAACCTTTCGTGGAAGGACAGGGAGTGGAAAGTCTTTTCTGTTTCGTTTGGGGGGCGTTTCATACACAGGGGGAATGCGAAAGCTGCAGAGGCTCCCGGATCCCCCAGGTCATGAAATTTTCCGGCGGAAAGCGTTTTGCTTTACTTTTCGTTCTGGATCTTCGTGTAGATCTCCAGCGCTTTGTCCGGCCGGTCGGTCGTGATGCTGTCCACGCCCATTCGGTAGAGTTCTTCCATCCGGGCCGGGTCGTTGACGGTCCAGACCATGATGTAGATGCCGCGCGCCTTGAGTTCTTTCGCGATTTCCGGCGTGATGCGCGAGTGGTGGATGTCCACGACGTTCGTGAGGTTTTGCGTCAGGAGGTCTTCGAGGTAGTTCGGAAGGTCGGCATCCGTCACGTTTTCCGCTTTGCCGAGGAGGACCGCGGTGCTGATCTCCGGGTGGCGTTCCCGAACGAAACGTGATGCGGAGATGAAAATGCACGATTTTTCCAGACCGCGTTCTTCAACGGCTTTTACGACAGGATCGGGCGGGCATGTCTTCAGCTCGAAGACCGGGAGGCAATCCGTTCCTTTGAGTGCGTCGAGATATTCATCGAGCGTCGTGATCTTCGTGCCGCGGAACTGCTCGTCTTTCCAGACTCCGACGTCGAAGGTGCGCAGCGTTTCAAAATCGTAGTCAGCGATCCTGCCGAAAACCGGTTCGCCTGCCGCGCTGCGTACTTTTCGGTTGGTGCGTCCGTCGTGGAAGAGAACGACCTTGCCGTCTTTCGAGACCATCAGGTCGCATTCGCAGCCATGAGCGCCGACTTTGGCACATTCGGCAGAGGAGAGGGCTGTGTTTTCGGGAAAATCATACGAGAAACCGCGGTGTCCGACGACCGGAGCGAGAAGCGGCTTCGGCATCTCGGAGGGTTTTTTGAGCGTTTCCTGCGCCAAAGCCGGCAGACTTGGCATCAGGGAACCAAAGAAAACGAAAACTGCAAGCAAAAAAATACGCTGAGTCATTTTTATCTCCTGTGGAAAGGATGGAAAGGTGGAGGTTACGGTGAAAGTGGAAAGGATGAAATGAAAACGACAGGCGGCCTGTTTGACTTTGGAATTCTGAAAATTTCGGTCAGACAGGCGCTGAATTTTGATTTTACAGAAAAAGGGCTCAAAAGTCAAGGGGTGGGGGCGTGTTCGGGGAATTTTTTACCATATCTGTGGCTTGGGGGGGAAAAGAATGAAAAACCGCCCGTCCTCCTTTCCTGGATCTCCAATCTCAGACAGATGTCTCCCATCAAAACGGCCGGTTGCTGTGAGGATCGGGAAATTTGGGAAGATTTTATAGGGAAAAGTGAATTTTTTTGAAAAAAATACGGATCTTTTCAAGAGAGCATACTTGACAAAAAGGCAAGTTCGCGGTAATCTATAGGATGATGAAGTGTAAAGAGGTTTCGGACAAGGTATGCCTGCGGGGTGCTGAATAGGCAGCGAAGAGATCATGGAGGTCTCGCTCCTGAAGCCAGCCAGACGGTCCCTCTTTCCTTAATTGGCGGTTGGTACGAGGTGCGTCTCCTAGACGCGGCTCTGTTCCGTCTGCGTTTTTGTTTGGGGGAAGAAGAGTACCATTGGGAAATTCTTTTAAAGTGGGAATTTTGTGCAGAAACGGGCATCGTGTGCCTTGTGCCTGTACACAGACGGTTTAAAAGTCCGTTTTTTAAAGAACCAAGGAAGTTCTTCATGGCAAAAAGAAGAAATTTTGCAGAGATCTTGGTCAAATGCAAGGTCATTAGTCTAGAACAGCTTGAGGAAGCCAAGACTGTCGCGAGTGCGCGAAAGATCAAACTTGGCGACGCATTGGTCCAGCTCGATTACGTTTCTGCGAATAACGTCATGCGTGCCATGGCTCAGGAGTACGGCACGCAGTTTGTGAAGCTCGAGACTCTGAACATTCCGGCGGACGTCATATCGCTGATCCCGGAACATGTGGCGCGTGAATTCAATATCGTTCCGATCGCCGCAGACGACGGTGAATTGACCATTGCGACGAGTGAGCCGGAAGACTTCAATATGATCGACAAGCTGACGTTCATGCTCAATCGCCGCGTCAGTATCAATCTTGCGCCGGCAGAAGCGATCCGGAAAACGCTTAATGCGATCTATGGTCAGGAAGGCATCGCGCAGGCTGTCTCTTTGGCGGCGGATGCAGCTGCATCGCCAACGACCGAGATCGACTTTTCTGATACAGATATTTATGCAGCCGACGATGACGGCGGAGATCTTGATGAATCCAGCGCTCCGATCGTGCGTCTTGCGCAGCTCATCATCACAGAGGCCGTCCAGCTGAAAGCCTCCGACATCCATATCGAGCCGTTTGAGGACCGGATCCGTATCCGATACCGTATCGACGGCGTTCTTGTGGAGCGTGACAGTCCGCCGCGCCGTTTGCTTGGTGCGCTTCTTTCCCGAATCAAGATCCTTTCCAAGCTCGATATTGCGGAGCGCCGAAGAACGCAGGACGGACGGATCAAGGTCACCGTTGGTGAAAAGGAGCTGGACTTGCGCGTGAGCATCATCCCGACGAACCACGGACAGTCGGTCGTCATGCGTATTCTCGACAAAGACAACATTAAGATCGGTCTGCGTCAGCTTGGTTTCGCGGAAGATGACTTCACGACGTTCAATACGCTCATCCGCCGTCCGAACGGGATCATTCTCGTGACGGGGCCGACAGGGTCCGGAAAAACGACGTCTCTTTACGCGGCTCTCAACGCCCTGAACACGCCGGACCGAAAGATCATCACGGCCGAGGACCCGGTGGAGTACTACCTCGCAGGGATCAATCAGGTCGAGATCAAACACCAGATCGGTCTCGACTTCGCGAGCGTCATTCGTTCCATGCTCCGTCAGGCGCCGAACATCATTCTGGTCGGTGAGATGCGTGACCTTGAAACGGCCCAGATGGGGATCCAGGCGTCGCTGACCGGCCACCTCGTCTTCAGTACGCCGCACACGAACGACGCGCCGTCCGCCGTCACGCGCCTTGCAGATATGGGCGTCCCGTCCTATCTGATCGCCAGTTCGGTCATCGCGATCATGGCGCAGCGTCTCGTTCGAACCATCTGCAAAAAATGCCGTGAACCGTTCCAGCCTCCGCAGTCGGTCATCGATTCTGCCGGTTTCCCTGCCGGCGTACTGGAGACTGCGCACTTCATGCATGGCCGCGGCTGTACGGCATGCAATATGAAGGGATACAAAGGGCGTCTCGGCATCTACGAACTGATGAAAATGTCGAGCAAGATCCGTGAGCTGACCTTTGCGGAAGCTCCCACGACGCAGATCCGCCAGGCCGCCATCACGGAAGGAATGAAGACGCTTTACGTCGATGGACTTCTCAAAGTCGCAAAAGGGGTCACGACGATGGAAGAAGTACTTCGCGTTGCAAAAATGTCCGAAGATGATGGTTGAGCGATTAGCTGTTAGCTGTTAGCTGTTAGCTGTTAGCTGTTAGCTGTTAGCTGTTAGCCGTTAGCGATTAGCTAAACGCCAAAAGCTAGAAGCTAAAAGCCAAAAGCTAGAAGCTAAAAGCCAAAAGCTAGAAGCCAAAAGCTAGAAGCTAAAAGCCAAAAGCTAAAAGCTAAAAGCTAGAAGCTAAAAGCCAAAAGCTAGAAGCTAAAAGCCAAAAGCTAGAAGCTAAAAAAGAAGATTTTCACTTTTTCATTTAAAGGATAGAGATATTTTATGGCAGTACTCATCGACAAACTTTTGCAGACTGTGGTGAAACAGGGCGTTTCCGACTTGCACATTACGACGGGCCAGCCGCCGGTCGTGCGTCTCCATGGACGAATGGTCCGTCTGGAAACGAACGAGCTGACGCCAGACGATACGGTCGCGCTGATGAAAAGTATCACGCCGTCCCGCTGTCAGCAGGAACTGCAGGAAATGGGAAGTACGGACTTCGGTTTCTCATTCGGCGATGCAGCTCGTTTCCGAGTTTCCGTTTTCCGTCAGCGCGGTAACGTGGCGATGGTTTTGCGTCAGATCCCGAGCAAAATGCTCTCGATGGACCAGCTCAACACGCCGCCGATCTGCCGTGAACTGATCCAGCGTCCGCGCGGTCTTCTGCTCGTGACGGGGCCGACCGGTTCCGGAAAGACTACGACGCTCGCCGCGATGATCAAGTGGCTGAATGAAAACGTCGACCACCACATCATTACGATCGAAGACCCGATCGAATTCTACCATCCGAACATCAAATGTACGATCAACCAGCGTGAGATCGGCGTCGACGTACCAACGTTTGCAGAAGCTATTCGCCGTGCATTGCGTCAGGACCCGGACGTCATCCTCGTGGGAGAAATGCGAGACCTTGAAACGATCGAGACCGCGATCACGGCCGCGGAAACCGGTCACGTGGTGTTCGGGACACTGCACACGAGCTCTGCTGCCGGTACGATCAACCGAATCATCGACGTTTTCCCGAACACGCAGCAGGATCAGATCCGTACGCAGCTGGCGACTTCCATTCTCGGCGTACTCTGTCAGACGCTGCTTCCGAGGATCGGCGGCGGGCGAGTCGCGGCTTACGAAATGCTCGTGGTCGATTCTGCGACGGCGAACTTGATCCGCGAAAATAAGATCTTCCGAATCACCTCCGTCATTCAGACCGGAGCGAAACGCGGGATGCAGCTGCTTGACGACCATCTCTTCAAGCTCTGGCGCGACGGTATCGTGACGCTGGAAGATGCGCTTGGGAAAGCAAACAGTACGGACGACCTCATGAAGCGCGTTGCCGAATACAAAGCGGGCAAGCTGGTCGCAGACGAATGAAAATGAGAGCCGAAATGCGCTCTGTCCCGAACCGGTTGGGGCAGGGCGGTTTCGTGTTTTCGGAAATGGAATTGGGGAATTTCAAAAAACACACATTTTCACAGGATTAAAGATTCATGGCATTACGTGGTTTGGGGCAGGTCCTTGTCGATCTGAAGTTCATTTCCGAGGAACAGCTTACCCTTTTGCGCGAGCAGAAAACGCGCCGTCCCGGTGAACTCCTTGGGCAGATCGCCATTGGAATGGGGCTGATCAATGATGACCAGCTGGCGCAGGCACTCGGCAAACAGCTGGGGATGGAGATGGTCGTGCTGAGCACCTATCCGTTTGATGCGAACGTCATTTCCCTTTTGACGGAGGACATGGCGCAGAGCTACAAAGTGATCCCTCTTTCTTTGGATCCGTCGACCAACGAGTTGACCATTGCGATGAGTCAGCCGCAGAATCTTTACGTCTGCGACGAATTGCGCAACTTCCTTGGCTACACCATCATTCCGAAGGTCGCTACCGATGCCGAAGTCAACAAATTTCTTGAGAAATACTATACGGAAGGTTCGGAGAGCGTAGAGAAGCTGCTTGAGGAGCTGGAGTCGGATGAAAGTCTGAACGATCTGGCGAAGCAGGCGGACATCGACAATAACGCAATCGACTTGACTGGTCTGGAAGCGATGGCGGATGCCGCGCCGGTGCGTAAGCTGCTGAACATGGTCATTCTCATGGCGATCCGTGACCGCGCGTCGGACATTCACCTTGAGCCGTTTGAAACGGAGTTCAAGATCCGCATTCGCGCCGACGGCCAGCTTTACGAACTGGTCCCGCCGCCGCGTCACCTTGCGTTTGCCATTACGACGCGAATCAAAGTCATGGCCAACCTGGACATCGCGGAGCGCCGTTTGCCGCAGGACGGACGAATCGAACTTTCCGTCGGCGGACACCCGGTCGACCTGCGCGTGAGCGTACTGCCGACGCTCTTTGGCGAGAGTGTCGTCATGCGAGTTCTGGACCGGTCTGTGGTCATGCTGGATTTGGACAAGATCGGGATGGACCAAGAGATCCTTGGGAACTTCCGCACGATCATGCGCCGTCCGAACGGTATCGTTCTGGTGACGGGACCTACAGGTTCCGGAAAGACGACGACGCTGTACGCTGCGCTTTCGGAGATGAACACGATCGAGGAAAAGCTCATCACGACGGAAGACCCGGTCGAGTACGACATTGACGGCATCGTGCAGATCCCGATCGATTCGAGCATCGGCAACACGTTCGCGCAGTGTCTGCGTTCGATCCTCCGTCAGGATCCGGACCGAATTCTGGTGGGTGAGATCCGTGACCTTGAGACGGCGGAAATTGCGATTCAGGCTGCGCTGACCGGGCACATGGTGTTCAGTACGCTGCACACGAACGACGCGCCGAGCACGATCACCCGTCTGCGCGACATGGGGATCCAGCCGTTCCTCATTACGGCGACGCTCGAAGCGGTTCTGGCTCAGCGTCTCGTTCGCCGCATCTGCACGGAGTGCAAAGAGGAAACGATGCCGAACACAGGCCTGCTCGCCGACATGGACATGACGCCGGACGATGTGATGGGGCAGAAGTTCTACCGCGGGCGCGGCTGCGCGGTCTGTAACAATACGGGTCTGAAAGGGCGAACGGGTCTTCATGAGCTTCTGATTCTGAATGACCGTCTGCGCGACCTGATCAACACGGGCTGTTCGACGGAAAAGCTGCGTGACGCGGCACTTCAGGGAGGTTTAACGCCTCTGCGCAAGTCGGGGATGAAGAAAGTTTTCGCGGGAGAAACGACACTGGAAGAAGTCGTTCGCGAAACGGTCGCCGAATAATTTACGAAACCGAATAAACACGATTTTTTAAACATTTCGATAAAAACAAGGAAAACGCCATGCCTACGTATCAATTTGAAGCGATGGACTCCTCCGGCAAGGAGATTAAGGACGTCATTGATGCGCTGAACGAGGAAGAAGCACAGGCTACCATTCGGCAAATGGGTTACTTCGTGACGAAACTCGCGGTGAAAAAAGACCGTAAGGCTGCCGCCGTGAAAAGCGGTTCTCGCCGCGGTAAGTCATTTGCCTTGGGAAAGGTCAAATCGAAAATCTTGACGACCTTTACCCGTCAGCTTTCCATTCTGCAGGACGCCGGTCTGCCGATCTTGCGCAGTCTGAAGATCCTTCAGGAACAGTCCAAACCGGGGGCGATGAAGAACTGTCTGATCGACGTCTGCGACGAGATCGAAGGCGGTCTGACGCTTTCCGAAGCCATGGCGAAGTCCCCGAAAGCGTTTGACCGGCTTTACGTGAACATGATCAAGGCCGGCGAGGCGGGCGGTGCTTTGGAGATCATTCTTCAGCGTCTTGCGGACTTCCGCGAACGAAGTGAAGCACTCAAGCGCAAGATCAAAGGTGCGCTGACCTACCCGGTAGCCGTCATCGGTTTCGCCATTCTGATCTTGATCTTTATCATGATCATGATCGTGCCGGCATTCCAGAAGATCTTCGACGACTTCGGAACGGATCTTCCTGCTATGACGCGCCTTCTCATTGCGATGGCGGACGGCATCAAGATCTACTGGTGGGCGATCCCCGGCATTCCGTTCGGTATCGTGATGTTCGTGAAGACGATGTGCAAATTCAAGGCGTGCAAAGTCGGCTGGGACCTCTTCACGCTGAAGATGCCGATTTTTGGTCAGCTGGTCGAAAAGAACATCGTGGCCCGTACGATGCGTACGCTCGGTACACTGGTCGCGTCGGGCGTTCCGATCATCGAGGCGTTCACCATTACGCGTGAAACGGCAGGGAACGCGGTTTTCGAGAACCTATTCGACAAGGTACTCGCCGCGATCAAGGAAGGGGAATCGATCGCCATTCCGATGCGTCAAAACTGCCTGCCGCCGTTCCATCCCATGGCGGTCTTCTGGTGGGCGTTCTTCATCTGCGGACCGGTCGGGATCCTGTGGTACATGGTGAAGATGAAACAGAGGATCTTGGACGACATGGTCATCAACATGATCGACGTGGGTGAGGAGACCGGTGAACTGGACAAGATGCTCTACAAAGTGGCGGACGTGTTCGACGAAGAAGTCGCCGTTCTGACGGACAGCCTCATGAGTTTGATGGAACCGCTCATCATCATCTGCTTGGGCGGTATGGTCGGTTTCATCGTCATTGCGCTGTTCCTCCCGCTCATCTCCCTCATCCAGAACCTTTCTGGCGGCTGATGCCGGGAAGTTCGGAAGAAAGAAAAAGACGTTCATCCGTAAAAGTTTGAACCAAATTTTGCGGATGAGCGTAGTATAATTACCTTCTGCGGGGACGCAGAGATACGAAACAGACAAAATTCAGATCCAGGAATCGAAAATATGAAAACGTCACAGTACACCCGCCGTTCGGGTTTCACGCTCGTGGAGCTTCTCACGGTCGTCATCATCATTGGTCTTCTTGCAGCGATGGTCGCGGGCGTTGCGCCGGCAGTCATGCGTTCGGTGAAGCAGTCCGCTATCCGTGCGGAGATCCAGCAGCTCAGCATGGCGCTGGAATCGTACAAGGCGGAACGCGGCGAATATCCGCCGGACGGTACGGATTCCAGTCTTGTCACCAGACACATTCGGAAATGCTATCCGGAAGCGACGAGCACGGGAGTCTATACGACGGTCACTCCTGAAAACGCGCTTTATGTTTTCCTTGGAATGCACAACGCGAATCCGCGCAATCCTTTCGGCAGCAGTCCGGAAAGTCTGAAAAACGGCGGCAGTTTGACCCGCGGTTTCTTTGAATTCGACCCCGCCCGCGTTTCGAGCAACTACTGCTATTTGCCTGAAGGATGCACAGAGCCGTACATTTATCTGAAGGCGCGCGGTGCGACAGGAAATAAAAAATACTATCCGGGCAACACGTATGTTGCGTACGGCGACGAGAACGATAATTACTACAATCCGGAATCCTACCAGATCATTTCTGCCGGTCTCGATGACGACTGGGGACAGAAAGGGAACGTGGAAGTGGCGGAAGGGAATATCTCGGCAGCCACGGCAGACAATATCGTGAACTTCGGCAAGAAGACGGTCAAGGATCTGCTTGACTGAGTCTTAGGGGACTAGGATCCTGTTTCGTTTTCCGTTTAACTGGAAAGGACATGGCATGAACTCAAAACGTACCGCTTTTACGCTGATGGAGATGTTGGTAGTCGTAGCGCTCCTTGGCACGCTTCTGGGGATCAGTGCGGCCGGGATGCGCGTGGCGGACAACATGGCGCGTGAAACGAGAACGCGGGCAACGATCCGCAAACTGAACCGTTTTGTGATGGAGAAATATGCGTCGTATCAGTATCGCCGCGTACCGGGCCGGACGCCGGAACAGCGTCTTTCCAATCTCCGTCAGCTTCAGCGGTACGAGATGCCGGACCACTGGGACGAGGTCCATTCTGACTATTCACCGCGCCGTGTTGTGGCGGCTGCCCGGCAGAGCGGTAAAAATACATCGGAATTTCCGTCTGCAGAGCTTCTTTACCAGATCGTCATGTCGATGCCGGAAGCCGATTCCGCGTTCACGAGCATGGAGGTCGCGGACACGGACGGCAATGGTCTGAACGAGTTCGTGGATGGCTGGGGAACGCCGATCTATTTCATTCGCTGGCCCGCAGGACACTGCGACGACAATCATGGGGCCATCTCGAAGATCCAGAATGGCGTGGATGCAGATCCGTTTGATCCTACGCATGTCGATTCGAGTGCATATGCCGTTTTCCCGCTCATCTATTCCTGTGGTCCGGACCGGGCGCGCGGGATCATCATGTCGCAGAACAGTTCCAAACCGACAGGTGTCCAGAATGCTGGTTCGCCGGGTGAGGGCGGGTCTTCTGATTCCGTAAAAGAGACTGCGATGTACTATGACAACATCACCAACCACAACCTTTAAATGAAACTGACCGATGCCGATGAAAAGTTCCATTTTGAATAAGATTAGAACGAACCCGCACGGTATGCCTGTCTCCGTGTCTGCACGCCGGGGGATGACGCTCATTGAGATCCTGGTGGTCGTTGGGATCATGATGGTCATTATGGCCGTTTCGGTTCCAGTTTTAGCTCCGGTGGCGGAGAGTCGGGTGGGGAGAGAGTGTGCCCGCGGCGTTCAGTCTGCGTTGGAGTCGGCACGTGCGCGTGCTATCCGTCTTGGACGTCCGTGCGGGGTGGCGCTGATCCCGTTCCATGACGAATACAAATACGCGTGCATTTCCGTCGAGCAGCTCACGGCTCCGCCGAGCGTTACGACGACGTACTCACTCAGCGGCAGTTCTATCACGGTCAATACGGGCAATCTTCCGACGCTTAAGCGCGGGGATTCTGTGCAGCTCAATTTTGCTGGTCCTCGTTTTATCGTGACGAATCAGTCGGGCAACACGCTCAATGATCAGGCTTGGTACGACTCCATCGACGAGGAGCATCTGTACTACGATTTCAGTCAATTTGGTTCTGATACGGACCGGTACTGCACGGTGAATTATTTCCCGGTTTCTGAGGTAAACAATGCGTTTGCAAAAGCGTTAGGGATCGAGTCGGCCTACACGCTGCCGAAGGGGTACATCGTGGATCTTTTCTACAGCGGCTACAGCACGGAGCAGCTGGGCAGCGTACTGAAAGGTGTTTCCGGGACAAATATTCGAAAATTTCCGCCGAGTGTCGTTTTCAATCCGGACGGCAGTGCCGCCCTGTACATTAGCGGTACGAAAGTGGAGCTGGACACAGAAACAGATCCTCGGATCTACCTTTTGGTCGGGAGCTGGGAACGGATGATCTACGGCGAAAAAACGCTTGCGGAAGACAATCACTCGAACATGCAGAGTCCTGACGCTTTTTGGGTCGTGGTGAATCCGCGGACTGGAATGGTCACGACTGCTGCGAACAATGCGTTTTCCGGAACTAGCAGCAATCGGGTCCAAAATGTTACGGACGCCCGGTACAATGCGCGTGAGCGGGTCCTGAAAGGAGGCAACTGATGCAGCGAATCAATTCACGAAGAGGCGGTTTCACGCTTTTGGAGGTCTTGGTCTCAACCTCGGTCATCATGATTGGGATCTTCGGCATCGCGGGGGCGATCGCACTTAGCGAACAGCTCGTGCTGAACTCCTTCCGCGCCGACATGGCGGCGAATTGCGGCCGTGCGGCTCTGGAGACGATGGTGACGCAGAACTGGATGGACCAGGTGAGGGGCAAGAACAACGGAGACATCGTGTACTACAACTGGATGCCGGGGCAGATCCGCGGGAGAGAGAATCGGACTGCGGATGACATGAACGGTGAGGACTTCAACTGTTCCGACCACATTCGCCAGAACAATTCGGGAGTCGATCTGGAATCCAACCCGCCGCAGTACGACATTTCGCTCAATGGCGATTATACGTGGGTCGGCACGATCCGCCGCATTTCGACAAATTACTGTGAGGTCTCTGCTGCGGTGACCTGCCGCCGAAGTACGAAAGGAACGGAATACATTTCGGCAAGCGTGAGCAATATTCGGGATGATTTCGGGAATGTGTACATTCAGGCCTCTGCTTCGTCCCTGACGGATGAATATCTGGAAGACATTCGGACGGGCGAGTTCGTTTATTTGACGAATTCATCGAACAGCAGCAGCGCATCGCAGGCGCATTGGTACCAAATTTCAAGCATGTACACCGACGGCGGCACGATCCACATGACGCTTCGCGGGCCACAGTGGATCGGCGGCGGCTCCGGACAGATCTTCACGCCGGGCGGTGTGATCGGGGCGTATACGCAGATCGTTCCGATGCAGCTGCGAGGCGGTGAGAGCGAGTGATCCAGTATTGGGAAGAGAACAGGAAGTTTTACAGACGAGTAAAATTTAACGATAGGGTTTCGAACATGGTTCAGAATGCAGTTTCCACACGTCGGCGCGGAATGGTTTTGATGATAGTTCTTGCGCTCCTCGCCATGGTCAGTTTGACTGCCGTCACGTTCCTGCTCACGACGGAACAGCTTCGCGATGCGGCCGAGCAGAACCGTCAGATGGGGGGGGCGACTGTGGATCCGGACGCGATGCTTCATGAAACGGTCATGCAGGTCATTCGCGGTACGGACAACACGAGCTCGCCGATCCACGGAAACAGTCTTCTTGAGGATATGTATGGAGTTACTTCGCCAAGAACCATCGACACTGCGAGCGTTTCGAATGAAAATGCGGTCAACGGCATGATCGAGGTGAATCTTGGTGTGGATGCGTCGAGATATGCGGGGCGCGTACTGACCTGCGTCGATCCTGACAGCCGGACGTACGGTAAAAGTACGGTCATTCTGAAAAATGAGGGGAATGTCTGCTACTGTCTGCCGTTTCCGGATGGAAGCGGTTTCGACAGGAATTCGAAGAAATTCATGATCAACGAGATGCCGTTTCAGGACATTCGCGACTACGATGCCGTGGATGAGAACAACTACTTCCTGACCCGCCGCAACGCGGAGACTGGCCGGATCGACACGGCAAACACTTCCTTTCGAAACGGAGCAAAAAATTACGGAATGGCCGACGCGGATAATGATGGATACCATGATTCGTACTGGCTGGATCTCGGAAGTCCGAACTTTATGTCGGAAAACGGCACACTTTTTAAGCCTCTGTTCGGGATCATCGTAGAAGATATGGACGGCCGTCTGAACGTGAATGCGCACGGTGACTGCATCCCTCGGCTTGGGAAATCTCTCGGCATGGGACGCGGTCCAGGTGAAGTTGGACTGGAAGTGCTGGATCCTGTCTTTGGCGGCGGGAATGTTTCGGATCGGCTGGTCAAAGGACGTTTTACAGCGGATCGTGATTCCGCTTCAGTTTCACCGACTCCGGATCGAACGGCAGGAAGCAATGATAAAGGCGGCTGGTACGTTAACTTCGATGAAGGGACACTGTCCGGAAGTCAAGTACAGCGTATGCCGTATGATATTCGCGGCATTCTGAAACTCTCGGTCGGAACGGGGGCGGAGCCGGTTTGGACCTCCAGTGTCGGGAGTTTTCAACAGCTCTCCAACACCGCGCTTTCGCCGAATCCGTACGATTTGGATCTTGGTATGGGACACGTTTCCGGGATCTACTCGACATCCGGTTCCCGGCCCTCCGCGCAAAAGGACATGCCGTACTCTCCGAGCGAGCTGGAAGCGCTTTTGCGTCCGTTTGATTTTGATTCGCCGTTTTTGCCGAATCGTTTGCGCAGGAATCTGGTTGGCAATGGTTCGCTGAGTGCATCGCAGATGGCATACGCACGTACTCTCGTGACGACGGAGAGCTGGGACATCCCGGTCATTCCGAATGAGGTCGTGAATGATCTGCGCGATCACGCGGGGGAATTGAGTTCAGTGCGTGAAGTGCTTGCCGGCTGGCCGCTGGACCTTTTGCGGGCTGCGACGTTTAATGACGTAAATGACCCGATCCAAGGGAATGGCCGATTCAAGAAACGTGAGGAGTTTGCGAAGTGCCTTTACCTGATCCTTCAGAGTGCGAGCATCAATGCGAACATGGGCGAGGGAGACGAAAATCGTGCGCGCAACAATGCGCAGTGGGCGGTGAACGTGGTGGATTTCCTGGATGCGGACTCGGTCATGACGCCGTTTAACTATGACGGAAGCAATTGGGTCTACGGCTGTGAACGTCCGGAGCTTCTCCTGGTGGAATCGATGGCGGTCCATTCGATCAACAGCGAATATGACGTTCGAGATGACGATTCCAATGGATATGTCGGCGGTAAAAGCGGGAAACGCAAGAATGACCGGGATACCGACATTTACGAAGATGACAAACAAAACGGATCGAATTTGAAAAATGAAGTGCGCGATACGCATCTTGAGCAAGCGAAAAATAAATTGAGCGAGCTGAACGATCATGGTGTCGGACCGGACGGTAAACGCGATTTCGACCAGCTGGTCCGTCCGCAGGGGGCGCTTTTCGTGGAAATTTTCAATCCGTGGAAAGGCAGCGACAGATTTCCGACGATTTCGGATGACCTCTACACGAACGGCACGCAGAACGTTGACCTGACGAAACAGATCGGTAATTCCTCTGTATGGCGTCTCGTGGTCATGGATGGGTCTATTGGTGAGGATTCTGATGCTCGGGATGAAACGGATCCGGAGTGGAATTCAGCAAAGATCGAGAGAGTGATCAACTTTGCGCCGGGAGTTTCTGCTACGGAAGGTTCGGCTGCGAATCATGCGGCTAAAAGCGGGAGTTCTGTTTCGCTTGCCGGCGGTGAGTACGTCTTGATCGGTCCGGAAGGTACGACAGTTTTGAGTTTTACGGATCCTGGCGAGACGGCAGTCTCGGAGGTCATGGCGGCAGATCAGCTGCGTACGATCGACATGACGTCGAGGAAGGTCGACGGAGTTGACTATACCGGTCAGCATATGCTGGAGATCGCGGATGACGGCGATGCGCGTATGAGTCTCACGGAAGACCGGAATACGAATTACCCGAATTTCAACAGAACGACGCTTCAGCTGGACAAACCGCTGGACAAACCGCTGGACAATGACCGCGGTCTGCGGCCTCAGGAAGGGCGGGTCGTTCATCTTCAGCGCCTTGCGAATCCGAATCGGGATCACGATGCCAGTACGAATCCGTACGTGACGATCGACACGATCTCGGTAGATCTGGAGATCATCAACGCGCGTACGAGTAAGCGTGACAGCGATTTTCAGGGGACGCTGACTTCCGGCGAGATCGTGACGCACAAACGCGGCAAAACAGTTTCAGAATCCGGTGCGCATAATATTTGGAAACAGACGCACGACAAGACGGCGAGCGGGAATGGAAATTCCGGCGGAGGCGGATACTCGAAGCGGATCGATCAGAATTTTGGAGCGGGTGTGACGATGAGCGAGTCGGTCCCGTGGCTTGGGTGGGTGAATCGCCCGCCGGTCAGTCCGCTTGAGCTGATGAACGTGACGTTCTGCCGCAGTTCGGAACTTCTGCGCAAGGTAGAATTTGGCGAAACGGATGGTGATGCCGGCCTGAAGCGTTACGGATACCTTCCGGATTTTGACGGGAACAATCGGAAGATCCTTGGCTGTGTGCGTGTTCCTTCACCGCAGACAGTCACTCCGATGGTGCTGAACCGTGCGAATATGCCAAATGCGGGTGCCGGAACGACGGATTCTCTGCCGTTTGCGTACTACAGTATGTATCGTGAGCCGGGGCGGATCAACGTAAACACGATCTACGATCAGAACGTGCTTGCGGCGCTGCTGAATCTGAATGCGACGGAGGTTTCTTCTGTTTGGACGAATTTCCAGAATGCGCGGAACAACAAGCCGTTCCGTTCGATCGCGCAGTTGCCGGAGAGTTCGGTTTTGCGGGACTTTTCACTTTTCCAGGGGACGGGGGCAGTATCTGCGGATCCAGGGACGAGTGAAGAGAATCATCCATTCTTCCGTTTGAAGGATGCGTATCGGCTTGGGAACCTGACGACGACGCGTTCCAACGTTTTTGCGGTCTGGGTGACGATGGGGTTCTTTGAAGTGGATGGAAACGGAAACATCGTGACGGATGGAAATGGTCCGGTGGAATTGGGCGAGCAGACGGGAGAGGTGCGTCGATACCGTGCCTTCTATCTGATCGACAGGTCGATCCCGGTGGGATTTGAGCGCGGGAAGAACCACAATGCGGAGGACGTGATCCTTCTGAAGAGGATGCTTCAGTAGGTGTATTCCTGAAACGGCAGAGTCCGGAAAACGGATTTTTTGAAAAAAACGGCAGCGCGATGGGGTTTGCCGTTTTTTTCTGCAATAATTGGGAGTGTGTGCGCGTTTTAATTCTATGGAAGGATACGCGGGACATTTTAAGTTTTTTAGCGCGGGATGGTTCGAGGGGCATCATCGAATCATCCACGGCTACCTGTACGCGTTGACGAAGGATCGGCATCTTGCGGATGATCTGACGCAGGAGACGTTCATGAAAGCGTGGGAGTACCGGGAGCGATATGAAGAACGCGGAGTGTCGAAAGCGTTTCTTTTTCAGATCGCGTCGCGCAGTTTAAAGGATCACTACCGCCGAAAGCATGAAGTGCTTTGCGGTGAGGAGGCGTGGTCTGCATGGGAGCGTGAGGCGGGAGAACCGGGACCTGAAGAGAGTGCGGAGACTGCGGAGGAGATCGCTCGAATGCATCGAGTTATGGCGCGATTGAGTCGGGCGCAGCAGGAGGTACTTTCTTTGAGGTACTTCAGTCAGCTCACCTTTTCGGAGATCGCCCGGATCTTGGAGATGCCGCTGAACACGGTTTTGAGTCATGCGCGGCGCGGGCTGGCTGCACTCAAAGAGAATTTTGAAGACGGGGCGGACCTGTCGAGGCGGGAGGTCTGAAGAGAGATGGACGAATTCATGAAGGAAAATGCGGTTTCGTTGACTGAGGCGGAACGGGAAATGGAGCTGGAGCTGGAACTTGAACTCACCGAGGATCCGGTGTGGGCAGAGTTTGGCGAGATCCTTTCAGCGGCACATTTGGCTGTTTATGCAGGCCCGGTGAGTGGGAGTGCCGGTACTTCGGCGAAAGAGGAGAAGACGGTTTTTCCCGAGTGCGTTCATGAGATCTCGAAGATCCAGGGGGGACGACGGTCTAGCTGGCGGCCGTGGGCGTTCGTTTCTCTTGCTGTTTTGGCATTTACGGCAGTGTTTCTCGGGAGCCGATACAGAGTGGACGTGAGAAACAACTCGGGAGTCCAACTAACGCAGGAAACGTTTTCTGATTTGGAACGCAATGTGGATCCGGAGTTTGCTTCGGGGGATGGACCTGCGTTCGAGCCCGCATTGGATCCGGATAGCGAGTCTGTTGAGGCAGCAGATGAGTTTGCTTGGGAATCCGGGGAATGGGAACTCGCAGATTTTGACCAACTGGTCGAGCAGGTCGGACGGAGCGAAGCGCCATTGGATTGGGAGATCGCGATACTTGGGAATTCCTTGCGTGAATTAACGGAAGAAACGGAAGATGAGGATTGGTTTTAAAGGAGATTTTTGATGAAACGGATCTGGATGATGTGTGCCGTTTTGACGGCAGGGGCGGGAGCTGCGGAGCTGATCCATGCGCAGGACATGCCTGCGGTTGAGGATGCTGCGGAGTCGGTGAGCGTGCCGGAGTCGGTGAGCGTGCCGGAGTCGGTGAGTGTACCGGAGTCGGTGAGCGTACCGGAGTCGGTGAGCGTACCGGAGTCGGTGAGCGTACCGGAGTCGGTGAGCGTACCGGAGTCGGTGAGCGTACTGGAGGCGTCGGAAGCCGCGGTCACTGCGGAAATTTCGGCAGGAGTTCCGGAAAATATGGCGGTACATCCGGAGGAAGGCGCTGTGCATCCGGAAGCACTTCAGGCGCATAAGCGTGAGAAGTCGGATGCCCGTAAAGCGGAAAAACGCGGAAAGGATCGCGAACATATGGGGAAAGATCCTTCCGTGAAAAAGGAAGGCGGAGATCGTCCGGATAAAAAGGAAGGCGGAGATCGTCCGGATAAAAAGGAAGCCGGAGATCGTTCGGATAAAAAGGAAGCCGGAGATCGTCCGGATAAAAAGGAAGCCGGAGATCGTCCGGAACGGAAGTGGGGAAAGAAGGAGGGACGTAAATTTCAGGAGAAACTGGCAAAATCGAAATTCAAGAGCGATTTGAGCCGCCAGGATCTTCTTCGTTCGCCGCAGGAAGCATTCAAGACGCACCCGGAATTCAAGAAGCTGGTGGAAGAGGAACTGCGTTTGGAACGTCAGAGCCGCGAGTTGGTCCAGCAGATCAAAAATGAGAAAGACAGTTCAAAGAAAGACGTGCTCCGTGAAGAATTGCGCAAGGTCGTGGGAGAGCATTTCGTCGTGAAGCAGGAGCGTCGGCTTTACGAGTTGAAATTG
Organism: Thermoguttaceae bacterium; assembly: GCA_017403345.1. Taxonomy (GTDB): domain Bacteria; phylum Planctomycetota; class Planctomycetia; order Pirellulales; family Thermoguttaceae; genus RGIG3701. The sequence continues at coordinate 31,256 of JAFQOH010000148.1, read as the reverse complement.
CTTGAAGAACGGATCCTGGAACTTCGTGCACAGATCGAAGGGCGGAATGAACGTAAGGAACTGATCATCGAGCGGCGTATGATGGATCTGATCGGCACGGAGGAAGATCTGCAGTTTTGAGTCTTCCGGAGGTGCATTTTGAGGCCGATCGTGTGAAAAGCGGTGAAAAAGGCGGAAGATCCCAAGAACTTTCGAGTTTTTGGGATTTCTTTTTGGAAAATTTTCTTTGGAAATCTTGACAAAAAAACGCAAACCGACTAAAATAAAAACAGTCTCACGCAGGAGAGTGTGAGTGCAGTAAGAATTTGAGTGCGGTATCGAAGATCGCTGGTAAATGGTGTTCTGGACATTTCCTGCGGTTTTGCCGGCTGACCGCCGATTTTTTTATTTTTTCCTGCCATTCAAGAAAGGACCCCGCCATGAAATCTTTTTCACGCCGCGAATTTTTGAAAACTTCCGCTGTCGTAGGATCTGCGCCGCTGCTTGCGGGCGGAGCTGCGTCTGTGAGTGCTTCGGAAGCACAGGGAACTTCCGGGATCGATCCTGGAGCTGCTTCCGGAACTGCGCGCTGGTACAAGGGCCAGCTTCACACGCATTCCCAGTGGAGTGACGGCGGCGGAATGCCGGAGTCGGTCTGTGCGGTCTACAAAGAGAACGGATACGATTTTTTCTGTCTGTCGGACCACAATGGCTTCCAGTCAGAGGAACTGAAATTTAAGGGATTTGGTTTTTCAAAGGAGCCGGCGGACAAATCGGCGTTTGAGGGAGAGACTTCGACATGGAAATGCGTCATCGATGAAAAGGGCTGGGCGAAAATGCGGAAGGCGAACTACCAGCAGGCGATCGACAAATTTGGCGAAGGTTCGGTAAAGATGAAGGTGGTGGACGGCGATACGTATGTGCGTTTGAAGACGTTCGCTGAACTTGAGGAACAGTTCAATGAACCGGGGGAATTTCTTCTGATCCCGGGGTGGGAACAGACTGGATCGTCGCAGGACGGAATGCAGGTCCATATGAATTTCATCAATGTGAAGAGCTGGTTCCCGTACATTCGAAAGGCTGATCCGGCAGAGACGATTTACGAGACGATGATCGCGGGTGAGAAGGAGTACGCGGATAATGATGAGCCGTACCTCTTCATTCTGAATCATCCGCAGTGGCCGTACTATGATATTTCGCCGGAAGTGCTTGTGAAGCTGGATCGGGTACTTTTCTGGGAACTGACGAACAATCCGCGTTCCGGCGGTCCGACGGTCGATGGAGCGTGGGATCCGGAAAAGTACTGGGACGTCGTGAATGCTTACCGTGCGGCAAACCGGAAGCCGCTCCTTTGGGGTACCGGGTCGGATGATGCCCATTCGATCTATCCGAATGCTGTCTGCAAGGATGGTCCGTTCTTCGGTTGGAATATGGTGCGTGCGGAAGAGCTTACGACGCGGGCGATCATTGAGTCGATGCTTCGCGGAGATTTTTATGTTTCGACTGGCGTGACGCTCAAGGACGTTCAGTTCTGTAAGGAGACCGGTACGCTGAAAGTCTCGGTCGATGCGGTTTCCGGAGAAGGGGTGAAGATCGAGTTCATCGGCACGAAGAAGACGTTTGACCGCAAGTCGGAGATCATTGAGACGGAAAAACCGAAGCGCAAGATCGGATCTTATCCGGACAATATCGGTGTCGTGCTGAAGACGGTCGATGGTTTGGAGGGTGAGTATACGCTCCAGCAGGACGATCTTTACGTTCGTGCACGCATCACGGTCGCGGGGTCCGAGTATGAAAAGTTCAAGAAATATGAACTTCTGATGCCGTGTGCCTGGACGCAGCCGTACACGAAGTAGGAACGGCGGTCAGAGAGTCGGTGAAATGGATCGCTGCTGAATGGCGGTCTGAGGAAACTTGACCGTTTCTCATTTGCCTGAAATTTCATGAGAGACCTCCGTTTTCCATGGAATTTCAGGTTTTTTGTTTGAAAAAAGTGTGCGTCATAGGTGCGGAACCGCGGTTTTCGTATCCGGGGATCGTGGAAAATATTCGGGGCCATTGGGAGAGTTTTCCGGTAAAGTAATGCGGAAAATGAACTTTCTGCGGATTTCCGGAGTGAAGTTTCGTGAAATTGGTGTGAAGTTTCGTGAAATTGGGGGGAGGAATGCCAGAATTGGGAAATTTGCAGGATCCGGCAGCGCTTGGGTGGCTGATCCTCTGTTTGATCCCGCTGCTCGTTTTTTATTTTTTCCGACGTCAGCCAACGGTCGTACCGTGGGGAGCGTTTCGTTTTCTGCACAATGCTCAGGAAAAAGTGCGGAGAAAAACGCGATTTTGGGAGTTTTTCCGAATTTTGTCGCAGACTTTGGCGATTTTTTGTCTCGTCTTGGCGTTGGCGTCTCCCATCTTTTTTCCAGAAGAATTTTTCGCCTGCTTTTCCAGCATTTCTTGTAGCGATGGAAGCAGCGTTGGAAGTAGCGTTGGAAGTAGCGATGGTGAAACTGTGAGTTTCCCGCAAAAGGGAATTGCCCGAAACGGAATCGCCCACAGTCCGTCTGTTTCGTTTTCCGCAGAACATTTTTGTGTTTTTGTCGTGGATCGTTCTGCTTCAATGCGGGCGTTGGCGGAAGATGAACGTTCCGGAATCTCCGAGCCGACAGTCTCCCGCATGGAGCTAGCTCTTCGTGCGTGCCGGAAGCGTATGGAATTTTTGGAGGATCAGAAAACTTCAGTCAAAGTGTACGTTCTTCCTGTCGCGCTTGCGGAAATTCCTGAAGAGACCTCGTTTATGTCCGAAGAGCTGCGGAATGCAGATCCTTCGGCAGTTTTGGGGCAGATCTACGGGGAAAAGGGGACGGCAGATTGGAAGGGGACTCTGCAAAATTTGAAGGAGCTGTTTCGGAGAAGTACGGGGACTTGCGCGGGAGTTACGGTCTTTTCGGATTTCACGGATGAGGCGTCCGTGCTCCGTGATTTTTTGAATGGCGTCGAGCAATTGGTTCCGGATGCCCAGCTGCAAATGGTTTCTGTGGGAGAGAATGCCGCTAATCTTGCTCTCCAGACACTTTCAGTGAAAGAAATGCCGATCCTGAAAAAGCGAAAGACGCCCATCATGATCGAGGTCCGGAGTGAGGGTATTTCGAAAAAAGTTTCTGTTTGTGTCGAACTGACGCTTTGGTCTGTGGGGGAGCAGGGGCTGGAAAAGTCCGTTCGGACTGAGAAATGGCTGACGCTTCCGCCGGATTCGGCTGCGGAGCTTGAATTTGAGGTCGAGTTTCCGGAGACTGGCGATTTTTTGGTCGAGACGATCCTGAAAAACGCAGTTTCCGACGAACGGCCTCTGACGGATCTTTTTTCGGCAGATGATTCCCGGCGTTTACCCGTTCGAGTGAAAGACCGCGCGAATTTTCTGATCGCCGAGGCTTGGGAGGCTGGTGCAGAAGCAGAACGGACTGTCGGTTCCATTTATCTGAAAAGCGCATTGGAGAGCATTTTTGACGCGCGGTACTCTGATCCTTCGGAACCATCATATCGGATCGACTGCCGAAAAGATCCTGACTTCAGCATGCTGGATCCTGGTGCATACGATGCCGTTTTTCTTTGCGGACTTTCGCTCTTTAGTCCGGAGGAAACAGAGTCTTTGATTCGTGCAGCGCAAAATGGGACGGCTTTCTGGTTTTTTTGCGGACCAGGAGTTTCGGAGGAGTCCTTTCAGCCTCTGATCGCCATTTTGCCGGCATTGGCATCAGGAAAAGAGCAGCGTCTGCCGGCGAGTGAGGCTCTGCGGTTAAATGTTCCAGCCTCAGAGCATGAAGTCTCGGAGATCTTTCGCGAAAATCCCAATGCAGGGCTGGAGGAGATCCCGATCTCACGCCGGACGCCGCTCGTTTCGGTGAGCGGAGCGCAGATCGCAGTGCCTTTGGAATTCACGGATGGATCTCCATTTTTGATGGTGCGGGAATTGCCATACGCGCGGAGTGCGGTCTGTGCCGTCGCGGCAGATCCTTCCGGAAGTTCGTTGCCGCTCCTTCCAGTCTGGCTCCCGCTCGTGGAACGGACGCTCCATTTTCTACTTTCTGCACCGTGCCCATTCCCGCCGCAGGCAGCTTCAAACTGTCCCCAGTCAGAATCCTGCCGTCTTAATCAGACACTTGCACCGGCGGAAATCCCGGAGGATTGGGAGTTTTTTGCACATGAGACATTTTTGAGTGCTTCCGAAACGGAAGATCGTTCCAATCTAACGATCTCGCTTCTTTGGCTTCTGGCACTCGGGTTTCTTATAGCATCCATTGGAGCCGGCGAGGGTCGGAAAAAAAGAAATTCCTGAATCTTCACTCAACGTAAAAAGAACGCCCAGTTCTGCCGGTAAACGGAGAAGCTGGGCGTTTCGTGCGTCAGTGCAAGACGCGAAATTTATGCCGTTTCGCTTTTACGCAGATTTCGGACCACGATCGCGAGCATCCAGCTCAGAAGAAGCACGCCGAAGACGAACGTACCAAGGAAAAGGCACATCGGGCCGAGGTCCGTCTTGACTGTGAACTGACTCAGCGGGAGATGACTTTCCAGCTGGAGGCTCTGGATCCAGAGACGGACGCACGCGAATACGGAGAGCGACACGATCTGGATGAGAAGCGTCAGAAATGCCGCAAATTTGCCATTACGGCCTGCCAAGAAAAGGAGTGCCAAGAAAGTCAGGACTGGTCCTGCAAGCCAAACGTTGGTCAGTGCGGGAAGCGGTGCGTCGAGACTTGAACCTTGAGCCAGCTGTGAGGTGAACGTAAGTGCACAGACGATGAAACCCGCCATGCCGACACCGCCAAGGATCCGTGCACAGTGCGCTGACCAAGTGTGGTAGTCGGTTTCAGGTACGGCGTCACTTTCCTCTTTCGAGGAGGAAATACTGCGGTCGCAAAGCGTCCAGGCTGCCAGTGTACCGAACGCTAGCGAGATCATCATTCCCAGACGCGGCCAGATTTCCGGATTCAAGACTGCGGAACCCGTCCCGAGGGAAGCTCCTGCCGAATTATGTGCGAGCCAGAGACTCTTCCACATTTCGGGTTCTGCCGTGAGTGTGAGTGCATTCACGAAAACGAAACCGATGATGATGAAAAAAATGGACGCGATCCAGCCTGCGGCCCGCGTGTATCCGGGAATCGTGTCCGGATCCTTTTTCAGAGCGAACGCGTAATGGTAGATCCCATAGTATGCCGGAAGCAAAAGCGCGATGATCGCGAGCCAGTGCCAAGCCATGAGGATCGTCGCGGAATAGAACGTCCGACCGTAAAGGTACTGGATGAAAAGGAGCGGCACGATGCCGAAGTTGATCCCAAAGGCGATGAAGACCGGCATTTGGCGAAGCAGTCGGCTGGACCAGCGGCGGGCGTTTCGGTTTCGGCTGCGATTCAGAAGAAGCGCAAGCGGGATCCCGACGAGCCAAAGGTTCATCAGAAGTGCGTGAAGCACGAATCCGAGGATCCGGAAAAAAATGATGAACCAGAGGGGAGCCGCAAGGGGCTGGAGGGCAGTGGTTTCAATCGGCGGCATTGGCGGCTCCTTTCTGAGTTTCGGGGGTCAATATTTCGGGGTTCAGGAATGGATGGGGTTTGGCGATGGATTCAAGGTAAACGGCGAGCAGTTCCGCTTCTTTGGCGTTTCCGCACCACGGAGGCATGGAGTAGATCTGACTGTTCAGACGCGGAAGCATTTCCGCGATCTCGCCTTTTTCCGATGTGGTGGAAAGAAAACCCAGCCCGCTGTATCCGAATTCCTGCGCATGGCATCCACCGCAGTGGTGCATGAAAATGACTTCGCCAAGGGCTTTTTCATCTTCCGGACGCGCTTGCTCAAGGATCAGTTTCCCGGTTTGAGCGTCTACGAGATGCGGGAATTTCTCAGCGACGTAGGGTTTCGTCCAGACTCCGGATTCAAGAAGGCCATTCTGTCGGAGCATTTCGACTTCGGAAACGTGGACCTGGTTACCGTAGATACACTCGGGGAGGATGAACGGTTTGCGGACGGCTTCGCGGATGAATTCTCCAGCGGTTAGGATCCCCATGGCGGCACAAAGGACCGCGATACCGGCTGCCGGCGTGAGCCACTGCGGGCGGGCCGTGAGGATGAAAAGCTGGAAGAGAAGGAAACCAGCGGCGATCGTACCCGCGCCGAGGATGACGTTCAGGGCCGCCGCGCGCATGAGGGAAAGTTTTGCAGCTTCCGGGAGGATCGCTCCAGCCCAGAGGATCCCGGCCGCGGAGATCAGAACGCCAGCGGCCGCGTAGCGTGCGGTCCGGCGGACGACGAGAAACTTCAGCTCCTCCGACTTCACGAAGATCGAGGCGTGGAAAAGGACCCACGTGGACGCCATTGTCAGCGCGACGCCGATCCGGGCGACACACTGCGGCAGGAACTGCGGGTTGAAGAATCCAAGCCAAAACGCGCTGCCGTTCATGCCGGCCTGCGTCGCTTCCGGCCACTTGCCTGCGTCGAGCATGAAGGCGGTGATCCCGGTGATGAGAATGAGCGTACCGACGGAGGCCCCGGCGTAAAGCCAGCCCAGCGTGCAGTGGTCGCGCGGCGTGACGCGGTCCCAGAGACTCAGGAAAAGGTACGCTGCTGTGAGTTCCACGACGAAAAAGACCCACTCGGCAGCCCAGCCGAAGACAAAAGTCCGGATGAGCATTTCAGTCGCCAACGGTGAAGCAAGCCCAATGACCCACCAGATGCCGACTCCCGTAATGGCGCCGAAGACTACCGTCAGGAGTACAAAAAATTTGGCGTGGCTCTTCAGGTAATCGAGATACTGGCGGTTTTCCGTTTTGTGAGCCCAGGAAGTCTCTGCAGCGAGGAAAATTCCGCCTCCCACCGCATAGTGGGAAATAAAAACGTGAACGGTCGCGATAAACGCGATGAGCATTGGGGCCGTCAAAATCGGCACGTGCCACCATAGGTAGTCCATAAAACCTCCGGGAGTTTGAGTGATTTGAAAATGGCGGTAAATCGAACCGCGAAATCTGGAAAGACAGAGTACCAGTCTTCCCAATTTCCATTTCATTTTAAGGGGGATGGAAACGGATACCGCTCCGGAAACAAGTAGGGCGATTTTATTTTATCGCTCCTTTCGTAAATTTTCAAATGATATTTTATACCGAGTTTGGATTTTCTGCAAGTGGAGAGAAGCAGAATTTTTCAAAAAATTTAAAAAAAGTCTATTTTCTTGCGGATGTTCAGATTTTTTGGAAGACATCTTGCATAAAAAATGGAAATCGAGTATACTAGGATGAGAGAATGACCTGAATTCATGAAAGATTTTGTATTCTAGGAGGCATGAAATGGAAAAAGTGCGAGTCGCAGCGGCTGGGCATATTTGCTTGGACATCATCCCTGATCTTAGCGGAGTGAAAGGGGCTGGAGAAGAGGATTCGTTCATCATTCCAGGCCGTCTTTTGCGGATCGGTCCCGCATCGATCGCGCTTGGCGGTGCTGTGCCGAATACGGGTATTGCGCTTGCGCGGCTTGGGATGGATACGACGCTGATGGGGAAGATCGGGGATGACCTTCTCGCGAAAACGATACTCTGTGCACTTCAGGAGGCTGGACTTGAACATTTGGATTTTGAGTCGGGAATGATCCAGGCAAAAGGGGAAACGAGCAGCTACACCGTCGTGTTCTCGCCGCCTCACCAAGATCGGTGTTTCCTCCACTGTTCCGGCGCCAACGACACTTTTTCGCCGGAGGACCTGGATCCGGAGCGTTTTGAGGGGGTGAGATTGCTGCATTTCGGCTACCCGACACTCATGCGCGAGATTTACACGCAGCCGAAGGCGTTTGCCAAAAAATTAGAGAAGATCCGGGAAAAAGGGACGCTCATTTCTCTGGACGTCACCATGCCGGACCCGGATGGACCGGAAGGAAAGTTGGACTGGGAAGATTGGTTCCGCACGGTCCTTCCGTTTGTGGATATTTACCTGCCGAGTCTCGAGGAGACTCTCTTCATGCTTGACCGCGAGCGTTTTGAAGAGGTTTCCCGACGCCTTCACCGTACGGTCGTGAAGTCTGGCGAAACGCTCAATCCGGCGACTTTGCTGGAGTTTTCCGAGATCGACGCGCTGGCAAAGCGCCTGCTAGATCTTGGAGTGGAGGTTGCTGGGATCAAGCTGGGGGATGAAGGGATCTATCTGCGGACGGTAAAGGAACCGGAGCGGATCACGGCTGAGATGCCGCAGAATGTCGCACTTCAGTGGGCGGATCGGAAACTATTGGCGCAATGCTACGAGGTCCCCGTTGCCGGAACGACTGGAAGCGGTGACTGCACGATCGCGGGATTTTTGACTGGACTTCTTTACGGCTGGCCTCCAAAACAAACGCTGCGTTTTGCGGCGGCTGTGGGGGCGTGCAATGTGCAGAAAGCGGATGCGACGAGCGGGATCCCATCGATGGAGGAAGTACTGAACCGCTCTAGGAAGTGGAGTTTGAAAGAAAGTCAGCTCCATCCGGAAGAAGTGGGTGCAGAAACGACTGCGAAATGCGCGTAAGTGCAAAACGTGTGCCATGCTGCGTGTATTTAACGCGAAAAACTCGAAAAGACGCAGATCTTACGAAGCGGTCAGAAACAAATTGAAAATCATTTCGTTTTTTTGAGTTTTTCGCGAATTTTTGTGTCTGGACACGTTCCTCTCACATTCCGCCTCTTTCTGCGTTTTTTGAGGAACTGCCACTGCGCAGGCGGGCGTTTATTTCTGTGCGTTCAGTCTGCGTCCGACTGCGAGAACTTTTTCAATGATCTCATCCGTGAGTTCGTAACCCGGCTGATTGGGCATTCCTTCCCAAATGACGCCGCCGTAGAGCGGTTCCACGAGAACGGCGTGCGGGATGCCGAAGACACCCAGCGCGTTGGCGGTCCTGCGTTTTAAGTCGATGCCGACGTAGTATTTCAGGTCTTTCCCTTTGAATTGGCCGCTCAGATTATCGATCGAGATGCGGTCCGTTTCGTAGATGGAGATGATGACGAGTTCCTCGCCGAATTTCTCGAACCAGTGATTCAGTTCTACGATCTCGCGCCGACATGCGGGACACCACGAGGCCGAGAAATCGATCAGGACGTACTTTCCTTCCAGTGTAGGCGGCGCTTCACCGTACCATTCATCCACGAGAATGAATTTTTCGAGCCGTTCTTTGGCAGTCAGGTTTTCTGTCGCGTCGTTTTCCGGCTGGATCTTTCCGTTCGCGTCAAGGAGCGGAACTGGAATGAAAAGCCAGGAATCCGCCCAGAGATTTTTCGTCGGCTGACGCTGGGGATGGAAGAGCGTGCCTGGATTTTTGGTCTCTACCGGGGAACTTTCCACCGATCTGGCCGGTTCGCCCGTCACGACAGACGGCATGGAAAGCGGGCCGACGAGCGTCGGGGTGAAGTCGTCACCTCCGCGGTCACCTTCCGCAGCAGGAGCGGGAACGGGAGCGCAGGAAAACGAAAGCATTCCCGCGGCGATGAGGAGTGCCGACAAATGGAAACAGGATTTTCTTTTCATGAATTGATCTCCTTGGGGAATTTTTTTGAATGTTGGCGAGTGGAGCTGGCTCGTGCGTTTCAGCGACGCGGTTTCACCGTCGAATCTGCGTCCTGACCGCTGATCTTCTGCCATTCGCCGAAGTTTTCCGCGTCGAAATAGTTTTTTCCGAGCCACCGGATCACCGGCGCATCGGAGTGCTGGCGGTAGTCGTTTTTCTCAAGTTTCAGACCTGCCAGCCAGTCGTTTTCCATTCGGAGGCAGACTTCCGTGGAATCGTGGAAAATATTGTCCCGCACGACGACGTTTTTCGTTTCTGCCGAGTTCTGGTAGAACATCAGGTGGGCGCCATTGGGATTAGGGCGCTGAGTGTGGGACCAGCAGACTCCAGCGTTTCGGCAGACGTTTTTCTCGAAGAGAATGTCCTCGGTCTTTCCTCCGCGGTTCCAGTACTCGAAGGAGTACTCGGAATTTTCGATCAGATTTTCACGGTATGTGATCCGCACCTGATTCGATGGAGCCGTTTCCGTTCCTTTTCCCTGGTTCGTCAGTGCTGCATCGTAGACTTCCCGGATCCAGCATTTTTCAACGAGGCAGTCCTCGGCAGAATTCCAGAATTCGATCGCGTTTCCGAAACGGACAGGCATTCCGTTTTCGTGGGTGAATTGGTGTCCGCCGCCGATGTAGTAGAGATCGCATCTCCGGATGGTCAGACGCGCCGTGTTGATTCCTCCGAAACCGTGGGCTGCACCGTACGCGACCGCGAGGTCTTCGTAGATGACGTCGTGGACATTCGACTGGTTGATGACGGTGGTTCGAACTGCGAGCTCAATACTTTCGCAGGTTTTGGCGGGATTTTCGTCCCAGTAGAGGAATACTCGGCATTTTTCCGGGTCGTAGAAGTAGTCGCCCGGAGTTTTCAGGTCTTCCAACTTCCATTTTTTGATGCCGCAGCGATGGTATTTCTTGAAATTTCCATGATCGAAAATGATGTTTCCGACGTCGACCGGCAGAAAGAGCGACCGATCGACCCGGACCTCTTTCAGGCTGAGAAATTCTGTTTCCAATCGGGAATTTTCCGGCATTCCGCCGATGCTCCAGTGCCAAACGAAGCGGTAGTCTCCTTCTTGCGGCAGTTTCGTATCGTTGACGTCCATCAGCAGTTCCACCGTTTGCCATTCCGTCCCGACTTTCAGTGCGGGGCTGACGGCTTTTGTGGTCCATGGAGCTTTTTGGAGAGAGATGGCCGGACCGCTGAGCGTCATTTCACAGTTCGCGCGGACACGGAGTTTCAGAAGCATCGTTTGGGGAAGATCTTTTTCTTTAAGTTCCGGTCCCCAGACCTGGATCTGATTGCGCGTCTTGCCGCCGTACGCACAGTCAAACGTGAGTTTCCGCACTCCGTTCTCGAATGTGGAGACTATGGGGCAGCGGATCTCCGGTTCACGGTAAATGCTCCACTGCTGGTCAAAATTGGCGGGGACATCTCCGAGGATCTCCGTTTCCATTTCGCGCGTTGCCCAGATGTTGGGAGCCTCTTCCGTCCAGCTCGATTCTGTTGACGCATCTACGGAACCGTAAAATGTCGGCTTGGCTTTCTGCGGGTCACCGTAAGCTCCATAGCGGACCGGTTTTCCCGGCTCGCCGGAATGCGGGAGAAGCACTCCGCGCCAGATCCCGCCGCGCTGCCAGAGGATCTCGTCGCCGGGCTGGATCTCTTCTGCAGAATTGACACGAGAGATCGATGCCCATGGTGTTTTTTCGCTTTTGCCGTCATTTTCGTCATTCCCGGAAGGAGAAACGAAATAGACCGTGCCGAACGCCTGCGAGACGGTTAGGAATGCCGTGCAGAGGATGGCGAAAATGGCAGTTTTTTTCATGTGCGTCTCCTTGGTTTAGGTGGGAAATGGGGATGAATGGGGAGGGATGGGGAGGGATGGGGAGGCCACCTGACGGCTTTGAATGAGATCCGCGAGGCTGTCCGAATTCCGGAGATGCGGAGGAAGCAGGCAAGCTGGAAAGGGATGGCTGGAGGTCCTTTCCAGCTCGCCTGATTTCAGAAACTTAAAGCTGACGCGCTCCCGCTGCGGGACGAGTGACGAACAGGTCTGCGTCGATTCCAGTCGCCGCTTTGTATTCGGCACGGATCGCTGCAATGATGGAGTCTACTTTCTCCGTTTGAATGAGCGAAACGGTGCATCCTCCAAATCCGCCTCCCGTCATTCGGGAACCGTAAACGCCGCCTTCGATCCCAACTTTTCGTGCCGCTTCGACCAGAATGTCGAGTTCCCGGCAGCTGACTTCAAAGTCGTCGCGCAGAGATTCGTGGCTCTCGTACATGAGCTGGCCCATTCGTTCATAATCGCCGGCTTCGATCGCCTTGACTGCATCCGTGGTACGCTGGATCTCTCCCACGACGTGACGGCAGCGTCGGAATTGCACGTCGGTCAGCTGGTCTTTTCCGGCAAGGAGCTGGTCCATACTCAGATCGCGCAGAGAATCAACTCCCAGGATCTTCGCTGAATCGTGGCACGCGGCACGGCGTTCCGGATACTCACTTCCGGAGAGCTGATGCTTCACCCGGCTGTTGATGATGAGGATACTCAGATCCGGCGTCGTGAAAGGGACGAGTTTCGTCGAGTAGTCGCGGCAGTCCAGCAGCATGATGTGGTCTTTCGCACCCATCGCAGAGATGAACTGGTCCATGATCCCGCACGGCATTTTGGCGAATTCATGCTCGGCTTTCTGACAGATGAGCGCCTTGCGGACCGGATCGACGCTGGCGCCGGTGATCGTTTCGATGAGCGTTGCGACGGCAACTTCGAGAGCCGCGGAACTGGAGAGCGCCGCTCCCAGAGGAACGTTTGCGTGGATCACCGCGACGAAAGAGTCTGCCTGGACCGACGGCGTTTCGGCCAGATATCCGGCGATGACGCCTTGGACGTACTCGAACCAGTCAACACGCGGACCGGGGGTGATCTCACCGGAGAGCTTTACGACTGCAGGATTGCGTTTGGCTGTCGAGATGATCTTCGCACAGCCGGCCGGGATCTTATCTTCGGGGAGTGCCGGAGCTGCGAGAATGACGACATTGCGTTCGATCGCCATCGGGAAGACGAAGCCGTCATTGTAGTCAGTATGCTCGCCAATAATATTGACGCGGCCGGGAGCCGTCACGGTCCATTTCGGTGCACGTCCAAAATGTTTCTGAAAAGCAGATTCTGCGTCGTGAAGGAGTTTTTCGAACATTGGGTAGTTCCTCGTTCGCTGGTTAGGGGAAAGTTCGGGTTTCCTATAGAGCTTCCATGCCTGTGCCTTTCGCAAGTACGAATGAATGGGAGGCCGCGGATGTTCAAAGGAAATGATTCAAAATAAACGGTTCTTCTTTATATTATTTTATGGATTTCTGGATTTCTGTCAAGTTTCTTCCGGCTATTTTCATGATTCTTCTTGGAAAATTTAAAAATTTTTTGTCATTTTGCAAAATGTATGCCTTATTTGGGGTTTGGATACTTGATTCCAATGCGAAAATCTGCTATGATAGGAATCCGTTAGGTCGGATCCAGAATTCCTTCCTTGGTCTTCAATTTAGACGTTTTGGGGTTTTCCATGAACAGAACGCACATTTTGGTTACTTTCCTGCATCGGGCGCAGATGACGGCCGTCTGGGGACTTTTGGGCTTTTTTTTCTTCGTTGGTATCGGGGAACTGGAAATATTGAGTTCTGTGTCTGCGGAGAAGGATCCAGACTCCAAAGAGACTCAGTTCGCTCTTTCTCTGGATCTGCTGCAGTTTTCTGTTTCCGTTTGGGCTGATGAGGTACCGGCGGGGAACGGCAAGGGGACGCCTGAGGCCGAAGATCCTGTGGACCGCGACTTGAGTGACGGTACAGAGCGTGAGGATGAGGAGCGTGTGGACTCGGAAGGTGAAGAGGGTGAAGACGGTGAAGGTGAAGAGGGTGAAGACGGTGAAGGTGAAGAGGGGGAAGACGGTGAAGGTGAAGACGGCAGAAGATCTGCGTCGGATCTGGTTTTTCCGAAGCCGCCAAGGGAACTTCGCCGTGCAATGGCTGATGCTCGGCAATTCGCAAAAATGGGGCGTTATGCAGAGTCTGTCCGTAAAATCGACGAGATCCTTGCGAACCAGGAAGACTATTTTTTCCTGCTTGACGCGAATCCCGCACAGGAGAGTTCCGAAGATCAGACGGATCGTTCTGTTTCGGAATCGGACGGTGTTTCGGAATCGGACGGTGTTTCGGAATTGGACGGTGTTTCGGAATTGGACGGTGTTTCGGAATTGGACGGTGTTTCGGAATTGGACGGTGTTTCGGGGCAGGGGACTGCTTTGGGTCAACTCTTTCGGAGTCTGAAGCAGGAAGCGGAAAGTCTTTTAAGTACTTTTCCCCCTGAAGGACGCGAACTTTATGAGATGGAATTTGGTGTGACTGCGCGTCTTTTGCTTGAGGACGGCGTGACACAGGGACGTCCTGAACTGATCTCGGAAGTGGCGCATCGTTACTTTTTTACGCAGGCGGGTTCCGATGCTGCGTTTCTTTGGGGGCTCTATCTTTTGGATCTGCATCAGGCCGCTTCGGCACGGAACGTTTTTCTGAAACTGTATCAGGTCCCGGAGATGCGCAGACGTTTTGAGCCGGGGCTTTCGCTGTGTCTTGCGGCCTCCTGTTTTGCTCTGGATCGTCAGGAGGAGGGGAGCGCGGTACTTCGTGAAGCGGAACAAACGCTGCAGCTTCGATGGGAAAATGTCGAGCTTGGCGGGAGAACGCTTTCCGATGCGTCTGGCGAGACATTTAACGTTCCTGGACGCCAGGCGGCCCTTACGCGCTGGCTTCAAAATGAATTTTCAAAAATGGGGACGGGACACTCCGGCGAGCTTTTCGACAGCTGGCAGCTTTTGAGGCAGAATCGTGCATGCAGCGTGGAACTTGGTGCGGTTTCAATGCCGATCTTGACGCCGATCTGGGAGGCTTTTTTGGTGGATTCTCCGGAAGGACGGGTCCTTACGGCCATTCAGTGCGAACGGAGGAAGAGGCAATTTTTTACGGAGACCTCGTGGCCGACACATGCACCGCTGGTCGTCGGAAATTCGGTCTTGATGCGTACCGCGTGGAATCTTTCATGCTTTGAACTTCAGACAGGGAAAAAGCTGTGGGCTGTTCCGGGGATGAACTACCAGGAGATCCGTGAGCAGCTTCTGAAGCTTGAACCCTATGAGCTTGCCGCCTTGGGGAATGAACGTACCGATCAGGCATGCCAGCTCATGAATGATCTGCTTATGCACCAGCTTTGGGGCGAGGCGATCTATGGGAATCTCTCAAGTGACGGAAAGCACGTTTTTTGTATTGAGGATACGATTTTTCGTTACGTTCCGATCCCGGATTCTGTTTTTGTTCAGCGTCTTGAGCCTGCGAATATACCTGCGGGAGAAAATGCGGAAACGGATCCCGGTACCGTTCCTAACCGGCTTGCGTGCTATGATATTCGGACTGGGAAACTGCTTTGGCATATCGGGGGAAGTGAGGAACGGTGGAGTCTTGAAGAAAGCGGCACGATGTTTCTTGGTGCACCGCTGTGTGTGAATGAAACGCTCTATGTGCTTGGACAAAAAAACGGGATGGTGCATCTTTGGGCGCTCGATTCGAAAAGCGGGGAAGTGCAGTGGGGCCAGGAACTGTGTCTCGCTCCCGGTATCCCGCAATCGGAGCCGACGGTCTGTACGCCGCGTTTCTGTTCTGGAGTGCTCGTCTGCCCGACGCCGAATCATGTTTTGATCGGAGTCGATCCAGCGGCACGGAAAGTGCTTTGGGGCAATATTTATGAGGTGCCGCAAAGTGCGGACGAAATGGCGTTTGTTGAATCCCGTCGGGGAGCACTTCTTCAGGCGGCTCCGCAAACGGTCCCTGGAAGCGAGATCGTCACGGTCGGAGGAAAACTGCTCTATTGGGGAAACGGCGGAATGCTGGTCTGTCTTGAAGCGCTGACCGGGCGTAAGCTCTGGATCCAGCCTGCTGGGATGACGGCGGGGTACGTGGCGTTCGCAGATGAAAATGAATGTGTGATCGTGCAGAAGGATGGTCTGAAGAGTTTTTCCATGAAGGACGGAAAGCCAGGCAGAAACTTTACGGATCTCTCTGCGAAAGTAGCCGGACGCGGTTTCGGATCGGCCGGAGCGCTCTATTTGCCGCTTCAGGATGGGAAGATCGTTCGTTTTTCGCTGAAAGATTGGAAGGTGGATGGTGATTCCGAGCTTCTGGAAACGGGAGAGCTGGGTAATCTCGTGCCGGCCGGAGAGTTTATCCTTTCTCAGGGAGCATTTTCTGCGTGTGCTTATTTGCAGAAAGATGCGGTCGGCGGTTTTTTGGAGCGGGTCAGGGCGAAAGATCCGGATTCTCCAGAGGCGATCCACGTTGAAGCTGCGCGGCTCTGGGAACTTGGTAAGTGGATGGATGCCGTTGAGCTGCTGAAAAAGGGTGGGATCTTCACGCAGGAACGGTTGAAAAAATGCGTGCTTGAGATCATTGAGATGCCGAAAGAGGACGCTAGGGACGGTGAAATGCGAGAAGATCATTTTCGTGAGTGGTTCGCTCTGATGGAGACGCCGGAGGAGCAGGAGCTTTTCTGTCGCGGTATGAGCCGGAGGATGGAGTCCGAAAAGCGGTGGAGCGAGATGCTCAAGTGGGTCCGTGCTGCGATGGAAACGGGAAATGGACGGAAAGTTGCTTTCGATGAGATCTTGGCTGGTTTGGCAGTGGGATCGGAGTCTTGGGAAGACGAAATACTGGATGGCGAGGTACTGAACGGCTCCGTTCAAACTGTGAAAAACGCTGAGAATATGCGGAAAACCGGGCGATATTTTGAAGTTCCGGTCATCGGATCCAAGGAGATTTTGAATGGACCGATGGAGTTTGAGATCGATCCGGAGCAGCTTCCGTCGGCGGCCTCTCTCGAAATTAGGACCCGGGAAGCGAAAAGACTTTCCGTCAAACAGAGGGGCGAATTGGAACAGATCCTGCAAAAATTCGACGGTGTGAAACTGTTTCAGACTCCGGAAGTTTGGCTTGGGGAAACCCTTTCCAGAATGCTTCAGTCCATCTCCCCGGAGGATTCGGCAGCTTCCGAGATCCATGCGTGGGCAGAGTCCGAGTGCGGGCGGTTACTGGAGGAGTTTCAAGCGTTTGAGGCTTTGGAAAGCCGAGCTGAAAATGAAGAGTCCATGGATGATGAGATGCGGAAAATGAGGCGAGTGTCTCGTGCGGCGGAACTCAAGAAAAAATTCGCGGTTTTTCGTTTGCGTTTTCCATTTCGTGCCGAAAAAGAAGATTTCCAGGTGTGCTACATCCATTTGGTGAAAATTACGCGTGATGTGGCGGCACTGGAAAGTTTCGTGCTTCAGACGGAATCGACCCGTCAGGCTGCGGCTGTGCGTCTCGTACATCTTTTCCTTGAGATGAAAGAAGATATTCGTGCTGCGCTTTACGTACGCTGGCTTGAAAAGCATTTCCCGAATGAAAAGCTGTTCGATGGAAGGACTGCCGCGGAATGGCGTCTTGCGCTTTCGGAAGAGCATCCTGTACGGAGATTTTTGGATGCGGAATGTGCGGAATTTCCTTCCGGAAAGATCGTGGTTCGAAAAGAGAAGAGGAAAGCGGAGCTTCACAGCAGCGGCGGTAACGGCATCAGCGGCATTGGAATGCAAGAATTCCAGTATGGTGAGGAACTCTTTAGTCTTCCTGTCGAAAGCGTGCCGTACTTTACGCCGTTTACCGGAATGCAGTTTCGGACTGCGCGAAATCTGCGTTCGTTGATCCTTTGCGAAGATGCGCTTGGCCGGGTCCTCGCAAAGTCGGAACTTGAACCGCTTACTTTTGTAGAGAAAACGGGAAATATCTGGCTCATGGATACGAAGATCCAGCCTGCTTTTTTCGGAACGTCGTTTGGACTTACGGAAGGCGGGAGTCTCAGTGTTTTTCATTTTCCGCTTCAGCTGGATCTTGTGAGCACGACGCACATTCCATCGGCGTTGACTCTGGTGCCGGTGTCAAGAGAGAGAACGTTAGATCTGGACCCCTTCCTTCTCCCCATGGTTGAGGAGGTCCGGAAGGATCTCCGTGAGTCAGAGTCCGGTTCCGGAAAGGTGGAACGTGCCGTTTTTTCGCCATTTGCGCATCTTCTCCAGACGGCAGACGGAATGCTTTTGGCGGGGGCAGGGGAGTCTGGAATGCCGCTTTGGTACTGTACTGCGGAGAAACAGGCTTTGGGGTTGATCCCACTGTCAAACGAGCGTTTTCATGCCGATCATTCTGATATGGAATGCCGTAAAGATGAGTTTTTCCTGCGGAATTTTTCGAAGCTGTGGCAGCCTTTTCCTGCGGACGTCCGTTTTGACGGCGGCGGCCGCGTAGAGGCGGAATCCGAAGTATCGTCCGATACTTCGAAAACGGGCGCGGAGCTGTCGGATGAGACGGGCGGGCCATCGGGTACGAGGTCCTCTGATGGTACTTCCATCGCTCTTTCGCAGGATTTTGTCCCGTTTGTGCGTTTGGAGGGAGTTTCGACTTCGGAGTTGGCGGCATTGCTGATCCAGAAGGGGGTGAAGGAAGAACTGGCGCTGCGTGTGGAATCGCGGCGGATCGTTCCGGTCATAGACTCGCGGACTGGCCGTTGGGTCTCTTTTCAGAGCATGCCGGATTTTGGAAAATGTTTACGGTTGGAGGCTGGGGCATTTCTCATTGGCGATCCTGCTTTGGGGTTTGGGAAATTCGTTCTGGAGACTCAGAAATTTGAATGGTTCCTCATTCAGAGCGACGCCTTGCTTGCGTCAGAGCGAGTGCCGTTCTATTGGATCGACCAGACCGGGATGGAGGTTCCTGGATGTGTTTGTTTTGTGAATGCGAAAAAGCAGGTCGATATTTTTGATCTGGAAACGGGGCGATGCGTCACTGCGGTTTTCCCGGAGATCGATCCGGTGACTTTGGTGAGTTCCTCCGGAGAGAAAGTTGCTTGGAATGCCGACGGAGTCCTTTTGCCGGTCGTTTTACCTGAGGCAGACGGAAATTTCACAGTCGCTCTGACGCACGCAGAAGATTGGGTCGATCCGGCACTCTTATCGCGGAACGCCTCTGCGGAGGAAACGGAAAAGGAGGAGAATGACGACCGAGCAGGCGATCCTGAGGATGCTGGCGAAGAGGGAATGGACGTTTTGGGGAGGTCGGAGAACTGTCTTCCTCCTGATTTAGACTCGCGGACCTTTGCGCTGAATCATGCGATCCTTTGCCGATTTGATACGCAGGGAAAACCTCTTTGGGAAAAGTCCGTTTTTGTCGAGCAAAGTTTTCTGGTCGGGCACCTGCCGTCAAAATTGCCGCTCCTGTGTCTTGCGCATCAGGCACATTTACGGGGAGAAAACTCTCGTTCGATGCAGAATGCGCTTGTACTCCAACTCATGGACCGGCGCTGCGGGCGTCTCATTTATGATGCGCAGCTTCCGCTTCAGACTATTTTACGCGTTTGGGGAGACCCGCTCACGAAACGAGGCGAGATCGTTTTGACGGATCTGCGGCTGATTTTAGAATTTTCGGAGGAAGCCTACGGAACGGAAACGGTTGCGCGGAATGACCAGCGTGCGTTTTTGGCTGCTCAGATCAAACGGCGAGAGGAGGAACTTTCGAACTCCAAGAGATTCCAGAAAGGTCTGGAAGAGCAGATCCGTCAAGAAAAGAAAGAGTTTGAACGCCGAACGGATGCCACCGAAGACGAGAAGAAATTTTTTGCCAAAAGAGTGGAAGCGGTCGAGTTGAACATTCAAAAGTACCGCGAGTATATCCAGAAAGAAGAGAAGGTGATCGAGGAGCTGAAAAAACAGCTTGATGCCGAGATCCGACGCCTAGGACCGCTGGAACCGGAAACGGGGAGCAGATCGGAAACGGGGAGCAGATCGGAAACGGGGAGCAGATCGGAAACGGAGAGCAGATCGGAAACGGAGAGCAGATCGGAAACGGAGAGCAGATCGGAAACGGGGAGCAGATCAGAAACGGAGAATGGTGAATGAACGGAAAGCTGCATTTAAAACGGAACTTTCGCTGGAAGTTTTTCGGTGTACTGATTTTGAACTTTGCGGGACTGTTTTTCTTTTCCGAGGCTCTTGAGGCTGCGGGGGAACTGACGCCAAAGGAAAGGAGTGAAGTTCAGGAGTGCATCCATTTAGGGCTGGATTGGCTGGCGAGTCAGCAGGCACGCTCCGGTCGGTGGACGGCAAACGGCGGCGAGTATCCTACCGCAATGACAGCATTGGCCGTTATTGCACTCACGTCGGAAGGGTCCACGACTATGCAGGGAAAATATTCGCTTCATGTCCGTCGCGGAGTCGATTTCCTTCTCGCGCAGTCTCGGGCAAACGGCCTGATCGGTTCACAGTCCGACCAGCGGTACACGTACGGACATGGGTATGCGATGATGGCGCTGGCACAGGTCCTCGGTGAAGAGGAAGATCTGGAACGCCGCGAGGAGATCATCTCTACGTTGAAACGGGCTGTCGAATTCACAGCATTTGCGCAGACGAAAGCCGGCGGCTGGGGGTACGTCAGTGCGAAGGACGGCGGGGATTTCGATGAAGGATCCACCACCATCACGCAGGTCCAGGGACTGCGTGCATGCCGAAACGCCGGGATCCCGGTCCCTTCCGACACGATCGAGCGCGCGATCGCGTACATTCACCGATGCCGCGGAGCCGATGGCGGGATCTTCTACTCTTCCACTTCCGGCCCGCCCGGACGCCCGGCGATCACGGCTGCTGCGATCGCGTGTCTTTACTCGGCTGGTGAATATGACGATGAAAATGTCCCTCCGATGATGGATTTTTGCCGGAAGAATCTGGACGACATCAGCGGCTCAGCCATGGGATTCTGGCATTATGCACACTTCTACTATGCGCAGGTCAAGTACCGTGAAGGCGGCGAAGAATGGCAGAACTACTATCGTGCGATCGCGCTGAAACTGGTTTCGGAGGCAGATCCATCCGGCGGCTGGTCGCAGGGATTCGTCGGAAACGTTTACACGACGGCGAATAATCTCATCATCCTTCAGCTCGAAAACGCCTCGCTGCCCATTTTTCAGCGTTGATATTTTTTCGGCTGATACGAATAGAAAAAAAGCGGGACCCGCATTGGATCCCGCCTCGTAGATGCTTTTGCTTTTGAGATCTATTTTTGAGAGAGATTCCGGATCTGCTCTTCATTCAGTGCCCACGTGAAGATCTGCGCGAAACGGACTTTTCCACGGAAGAAAGCGGATCCGCCCCCGCGGTTCGAAATGTCGGAACCGATGCAGTACGCACGGGCCGAGGGATTCGACGTATACGTCAGGATCCCGGACGCTTTCTTTTCGGCCGCAAGTTTCCCATCGATCCAGAGTTTGATGCTCTTTCCATCGTAGGTCCCGTAGGCGGTGTGGCTGCCCGGTTCGATCGGAGCGGAAACGATCTGGTAGCGTCCCGCGATATGGCACCAGAATTCGAGGACTTTCTTTCCGTGATTCAGTTCCATCGCGGAGCCGCCGAACTCGGTGTTCGCGAAAATATCTTCGGCTTTTCCGTCACGAAATGCGTCGAACTGGAAACGCACGCCCATCGTGATGCGCCGTTTCAGCCGTGCGAAACCTTCCGGCGTAAACGGGATCCGGAATCGGTCATCCTGTCCGTCAAAGCACGCCCAGCCGTCTGAAATCACTGGTTCTCCGAGTTTTTCCAGCTGATGGGGGAAGGATTCCAGGAACGGCGTATTTTGCGCCTCGCCGTTTTCTGAGATCTTGAAATTCAGCGCGTCTGCTTTGGGGAACGGTGCATTTCGGTCCTGAGCTTTCGCGTCCGGGTCTTCCAGTGTGCGGAATTCCGCAGTGAGTACGTTTTCGGAGAGACGCTCAAAGGCGTTTCGTGCCCGGATCTCGACTTTCCAGTCAAAGCCGGGTTCCAGTTCCTCAAGGACGCACATTTTCGTGTCTTTACTGGGAAGGTGGAAGTAGTCGGACCACGGATTCAGCTCGCCGGCGGGTTCCCAGGCTGCGTCGGACTGTCCGGAAGGACGCTGCGAGAGCGAAATACGGTACGTGCCGATAAAAGAGGACGGATGGTCCGGATCGTGAGCCTGCGGGAAGGTCAGCGCAGCGGTGTACTGCGAGACTTCCGAGACGTTCACCCCCTGCGCAAGTTCTGCATCTTTCCAGAAGGGACGTGAGCCGGTTTCGGCATCGTAGCGTTTTTCGGTGAAACAGTACTTTTCGACGGCTCCCGGCTCCGCTACGAGGTACTCCATGTCGAAGAAACCGCCCGTCACGGCATCGTAGATCTTCAGGTGGACCGAATTGTCGCGGAAGACCTCGACGAAATAGACCTGTGCGGCATTTCGGTATCCTTCGGGGAATTTTTGGTAGATCCCGCCCGCCATTTCGTAGTAGCTCAGCGTTGAGGTGCCGAAGGCCGTGTATTTTCCCTGCCATGCGCTGCGCGGGTCGTTGGAGGGATAGTGCGAGTGTCCGGAGTAGTTGATGACCTGCGGGAATTCCTCAAGGATGGGGTGAAGGTCTTTGATCCCCCAATGATCGCCTTCGCGTGCTCCGTAGACCGTATCGAGTACATGGTAGTGCTGGAAGACGACGATGGGGCGTTTCGGGTCCTCTTTTGCTGCGGTCTCCAGTTCACGGCGGAGCCATTCAAGCGACCCGGTGTAGTCTCCGTTTCGGCATGTGCCGCGGTCGGGAGAGATTCCGATGAAGTGGAATCCGTTCACGACCGTGTGCGTGTTCGCTGCGCGTGAAAA
Organism: Thermoguttaceae bacterium; assembly: GCA_017403345.1. Classification (GTDB taxonomy): domain Bacteria; phylum Planctomycetota; class Planctomycetia; order Pirellulales; family Thermoguttaceae; genus RGIG3701. Next base: position 8,948 of record JAFQOH010000148.1, on the reverse strand, counting down.
GATGGTCTCCCAGTTCTTTCGGCTGCCGCCGGCTTTTTTGTGGGCATCACCGCCGTAGAATTCATGGTTTCCCATGCAGAGGATCGCCTGTGTGCCTTTGGGGAGATTGCCCATCAGCGAGTCGCGGAAATTTGTGAGTTCCGCAGCGTGTCCGTGGTCTGTCATGTCGCCGGCGACGACGACGGCGTCGAAATTCGGGTGCGGTTTTCCGGCAGCGTACGTCTCCATGAATTTGAGCGTTTTTTCAAGACGCTGACGCTGGACGCACCCCGGGTCGGAGGTGAAGTGAACGTCACTCATGACGGCGTACCGAAGCACGACTTCTGTGTCTTTCGGCGCGTTTTCTGCCCACAGCCGAGCGGGGATCGCCGTCAGGACGAATGAGGTACCGAGGAAATGTCGGCGTGAAAGTTTCATTGGGTCTGTCTCCTTTGATCTCAAGGATCTTTTGGGGGTGGATATCGGGGCGGCGGGCTGCCGGATACGGGCTATCGGGTCCGGCGTCCTGCTTTCGTGTAGTCGAACGGCTTGAATCCGATTTTTTCGGCGGGAGAACCTGGTTTCAGACGGAAGTCGTTTGCGTCCGGATCCATGAACATTGGGTCCGCAGTCAGTCCGCCGAGATCTTTTCCTTCGGCATTCCACTGGGCGTGGGTCTTTCCTTTGAATTCCACTTTGCCGCCGTCTTTCCACCAGAGATTGGAGCGGATGTCTGCGTTGACCTTGTCCACATTGTATCCGATGGATGTGCCGTCTTTCCAGTAGATGATGTTCTGCTCGAAGATGATGCTTCGATGCTCTTCTACGCGGGTGACGGCGACTTGGTGTGCGGGCGCGTCGCGCATTGGATTCGGTTTGTTGCGTGCGAAGATGTTGTTACGGATCAGATTATCTTTTCCATAGTGCTGATGAAAAGATCCGTCCATCGTGTCGTAGACCAGATTGTTTTCCATCGTGATCCCGGTCGTCCCTTCATCGGGATAGAGTCCCCAGCCGCCGTAGCCGAAGGATTCGACGTTGAAGATCACATTATTGCAGACTCGCGTACCGGTCTGGGTTCCGAGCGTGTACACGCCCCCCATGTCCGCGAGTTTTCCCTGTCCGATGTTGAAGATCCGGTTGAATTCGATGATGTTGCGGAACGAAACGCCGGCGTATCCCCAGTGCCACCCGACGGAGACCCCGGTGTAGTAGAAATCGCAGATGTCGTTGTGCGTGAGCCGATTATCCATCGTATTGTTCCCGATCCAGACGCCGACGGCCGAGGCGTGGAAGCGTCCGCCGTTGGAGATCAGGTTATTGTCGATGATGTTTTTCTCAGCGCACCGGATCCCGTCGGAGGTACCCGGATGTCCGCCGCCGATACGAATGCCGCCGGCGCCGATGTCGTAGAGACGACTGTCGCAGAAGGAGCATTCTGCCGCGTTCCGGAACCAGATGCCGTACTCGCCGAGGTGTGCGAATTCGCAGTTTCGGAAGGCGATGCGCTGTGCTTCATCTGCCAGCACGACCGATTTTGTGTAGAAGGCGGCCTGTGCCGGCTCGAACTGTGAGGGACCGGGTTTGGAGAGGTCACCCGTGATGGAAATGTCGAGCTGCGCGTTTTCCATGACGTTTTTCTGACGCGGAGTGTCCGAGTAGTGGAACGTCAGGTTTTCGAACCGGATGTCCGTTACGTTTTCTTCCGCCGAGCGTCCTTCGATCAGCAGGAACTGGACCAGACCGGGACGCGGAACGGCGATCGTCGTGTTTTCGGGCGTTTCACCTTCCAGAGGCCGGTAGAAGACCTTCTTCGCATTTCCGTCGTAGAACCACTCGCCGGGCTGGTCGAACGCGGTGCGCACATTCTCGAAATAGTAGAGCGACGTTGGACGCCACGGATTCCACGATTTCATGTTTCCGCCCTTGAATTCCACGGTATTCGTCTCTGCGTCGAAGCCAAGGATGATCCGCCGCGTCGTGTCCCAATTATGATGGCAGACCATTTGGCCCCACTTCAGTTCGTCGGCTGGAACGCCTTTCAGGAAATCCAGCTCGCCCGGTTTTCCGACGATCCACTGACGGGTCTGCGGTTTGGGAGCCTGGCGGGTCTGGTGATCCATTGGAATTTCTTCCTGGACGGATTCCATCCGCAGGAATTCTCCGCCGTTCGGCCAGCGCGACCGATCGGCACGGCGTCCGTTGACCCAGAGCTGTTCGAAGTAAAGCGCGTTTCCTTCCCATTCCGGGAGATCTGCGGACCAGACTCCGTTTCCTTCATCCTTCCATCCCGTCAGTTCTATGGCGCCGGAGAGGACCGTTTTGCCGTTTTCTGCTCCGCGGTACGTTACCGGAGCCGTCGGTGTTCCGGAATCTTCCGTGGAAAAATGGATCGGCGCGGTCATCGTGTAAGTCCCTTCAGCGAGATGGACGGTCCACCCCTCATCCGGTGCTGTTTCGGACTGCGAGGCGGAGTGTGAGGCGGACTGTGAGGCGGACTGTGAGGCGGACTGTGAGGCTGCTTTCGCCTGGCGCACGGCATCTCGGGCTTTTTCGAGCGTCGCGAACGGCGCGGCGGCAGTTCCCGGATTTGAGTCATTGCCGTTGGGAGCGACGAAGAATTCTCCGGCGAACGCACTCATCGGCAGGACTGCGAGAGCACAAGCGGGGAGACGGGATAAAATACGGCGAAAAATGGAGTCAGTCATTTTCATGGGCGGGTCTTTCTGGATCATCTGAAATTTAGGCAGGACGGCCGACGCACATGCCCTCGGCCTTCTTCTTTCATTTTACCCCGACTTCGTGTTTTCCGCAAGGGGGGAGGTCTGAAAACCTTCTCCGATTGGGAATTAACCATTTTTCACGAGATTCATCAGTTCCTGGTAGCTGTCGATCACTTCGTACGTGACGTTTTCCCGACTGACGGCTCGGAAATGTGCGCGGGCACAGTCTATTTTGGTCTTTTCGATTTGACGCAGCTCCATAGAGTCCATCGAACCTTTTGTCTCCGCTACGAAGTAAATGTGCTTCACGTGTCCTTCTCGAAATGCGATCGCCCAGTCCGGATTGTATTTTCCGACCGGCGTTGAAATGTAGAATTTCCCCGGAAGTTTCACGTAAACCACAACTTCCTGACTGCGGTCAAGTTCCTCGGAGAATTTCCGTTCGATCTCGGAATCGTAAAGCACGTGGTCGAACAGATGGCGCGAGCTTTTGCGCGCATTGACGTCCAGCTGGCCCTTGAGTCCCGGTTCCGTGAAAATATCCGTACTGTATTTCTCATCGAGGACGTGGTACGTAATGTGGTTGACGATGACGGTCGCTTTTTCGCTGTTGATCAGGTGCGCAGTTTTTTGAATGAATTCCTCCGGATTTTCACGAAACATTCCGAATGTTTCCGGCTTGATTCCGGTCAGGATCTGTGCGACGGCTTTTCGCGTCAGGCCGGTTGCCTGCACTAGTTTGTCGAGCAGGTCGTATTTCACGCCGCGATTCGTGCGGAGCTGCGTTTTTCGAGTGTCGCCCTGCGATTTTGAAAACGCGGTCCCAGCCAGCAGCGCGTCTTTCGAGCGGATCTCCTTCATTTCGCCCGTTTCCACATTGAAATAGATCCGCGAGACGCGCAGTTCCCGATCCAGTGCCGCGATGGACTTGCGGATCAGCTCGTCTGAATCGAAATCCACGACGTAAACAGATTTGGAGTTGATTTTCTCCCAAAGCGACTTGAACTCCGGCATCGCCAGCTTGTTCATGTCCACCTTCTGCTCCACGTTTTTGCGACGAGCGTTTTCAGGCGTCAATTTACGGGAATCGTAAATCGTGTCGATGATTTTGAGGATCGAATCTTTGAATTCCGCGGTTTGATCGCTGAAAACGAGCGTGCCGTTCTTTTTGTCTTCGTAGAACCGGTCGGTCAGTTTGCCGTCATCGTCAATGTAATCGTTTCGAATCAGATTATTGAAAATGCGGTTCGTCAGTTTTTCATCTGCGACCTGTTCGTTCCCATCGGAATCGACGAGGATCTTGCCCTTGAACAGTTCCGGCGTCACGGCGATCGGACGGTTTCCGACTGCTTCAGCCAGTTCGTTCTGGAGTCCTTTGGCGAAGGAATCGTAACTTTCGCTGGCGATGACGGTCAGGACGTTGACGTCGTGAATGTCTTCCCCAAGAACAGACGTATCCATGCGAATGCCTTCCTGGTTTACGCACAGACGCAGACCGCGGCCCACTTCCTGACGCTTGCGCACTTCGCTGCTGCTTTGTTTCAGCGTGCATATCTGAAAAACGTTCGGATTGTCCCAGCCTTCGCGCAGGGCGGAATGCGAGAAAATGAACCTCACGGGCGACTTTTTCGGATCGCGGTTCAGAAGAAGCTCTTTGTTCTTCATGATCAGCTCGTAGTCTTTTGCGTCGTTTGAGGTCCGCTCTTTTTTGTTGAGCCTTTTGCAGTCGATCATCTTCCCTTTATCGATGGAAAAGTATCCTGCGTGGGTCTGTGACGCTTCGATCTGTTCCAGGTACCGCGCGTAAGATTCTTCGCCGAATTGGAGCTGAAATTCCCTGAGAATGTCCGCGTATTCCTCTTCGAACATTTGCGCGTAGAGACCGTTAACGGCCTGTCCAGCCTCATCGTACTGTCTGTATTTGGCGACTTCATCGATGAAAAAGAGCGAGAGGACTTTGATCCCCTTCCGAAAAAGGCTGCGTTCGCGTTCAATGTGCGACTGGATCGTTTCGCGGATTTGGAGCCTTCGAAGCTGCTCTTCGCTGACGTGTCCGGATGCTTCACCGGCGTAGAGTTTCAAACCGTTTCGAAATTCGATGTGATTGTCGCGGCCGTCGATCTCCGTCACGACATAGCCGTCGCGGTACTCTTCCAGTTCTCCGGAGTGCGCGTAAAGGTCGTATCCCTCGGACACTTTGACCTTTTTCTGCCGGATGCCCGACGCGCCTTTGAAGTCGAAATGGAGCGTGGCGGTTGGAGCAGCCTCGGAGAGGTTCACCGATTCCAGGTAAACGTAGCCGTCCGTTGCCGTTGTGCCGTGCTGCGAGATCCCCTTCACCGCGATTTTCTTCACGAGACGCTGATTGTACGCGTCCATCGCGTCGAGACGGAAGATCATATTGTAAATACTGTTCGACTTGTGCGTTGCGGAGTAGCGCAGCGTCATGAGCGGCCGGAACCGTTTCAGCCCTTCTTTCGTTTTCGGTCCCTCGACGGACTGCGGCTCGTCGATGATGAGGATCGGATTCGTTTGCGCGATGACGTCGATCGGCTTGCGGGAACGGAATTCGTCCAGCTTCATGTCAATACGCCGTGCGTCTTTGCCTGTTGCGTTGAACGCCTGCGCGTTGATGATCATGACGTGAATGAAATTGTCCTGCGCGAAATTCTCGATCTCATTCAGGCGTTTGGAATCGTAAATGAAGAACTTGATTTTTTTGCCGTACTCTTCCGAAAAGTGATCCTGTGTGATTTGGAAGGACTTGTAGACCCCCTCGCGGATCGCGATGCTTGGAACCACCACGATGAACTTGGTCCAGCCGTAGTGCCGGTTCAGCTCGTACATGGTCTTGATGTACGTGTAGGTCTTTCCGACGCCAGTCTCCATCTCAATGGTCAGATTGTACCGCCCCTCAAGTTTCCGCGACGGCTCGATGTCGGCATCGCGCTGGAGCTTGCGGATACGCTCCAGGATCAACTCGTCGGTCAGCTCCGGAACCACCGGCATATTGCACCAGCCCGTAAATGCGGCGTTTCCGAGGACGGAAAGGTCCCTTTTTCCCTGGTCGATCAAATACGAACGTTCCGAGTACGGTTGACCCGCGAAAATACTCACGACCGCCTGTGCCGCGTCGCTCTGGAATTTCTGATGCTTGAACTGAAGTTTCATGGTTCTGTTCCTTTCTAAATCACCCGGATATTTTTTTCGTCAGCTTCTAGGGATTCTTCCGCAAGCCATTCCTGTAATTTACGCTGGAGCATGATTTTGTCCGGTAAATACAGTTGGTACTGGGAGGCAAAAATATTCGAATTCGGAGGCAGGGTAAGTTCAACTACCGCGTCATTTTTATCAGGACACATTAAGATGCCAATTGTCGGGTTTTCAAAATCTTTTTTCTCGTATCGATCATAATAGTTCACATACATTTGCATTTGCCCAAGATCCTGATGCCGCAGTTTTTCGGTTTTCAGGTCAAACAGAACAAAACATCGCAAAAGACGATTGTAGAAAACCAGATCGATCCGGAAATGGTCCTCTTCAAAAGTAAAACGTTTTTGCCTGGCGACGAACGTAAAACCGGTGCCAAGTTCCAATAAAAATTCCTGTAAATGATCGATCAGCCGGCGTTCGAGTTCAGTTTCTGTGAAGTTCGTGCGCTCATCGATCCCCAAAAACTCTAGAACATAAGGATCTTTGACGAGGTCGGCCGGTTTTTCGATGAACTGACCTTTGCGGGAATGTTCGATAAGTTCCTGTTTATCCTTGCCGATCAATAAACGTTCGTAAAGTGAGCTGTTGTATTGACGGCTCAATTCACGTTTTCCCCAGCCTTCCGCAACTGCCATATCTTCGTAAAATTTACGTTCATCAGCATCGGATATGCGCATTAGGATCAGATAATGAGTCCAAGTCAAGCAAAACGGCGGCTCCTTTTCTGATTTCGTAACCGCCGGTTCCGAAATTCGGTCTTGGTAAGTCAGGTAGAATTTCCGGATATTGGTCAGTGTCGCGACCGAAAAACCTTTGCCAAATTCTTCACACAGCGCGTTTGAAAGGGTTTGAAGTACTTTTTTTCCATACTGTGCCCTGCTTGCGCCGGCCTGCTGCTCTTCTACGATCCACTTTCCTATCGTGAAGTAAGTGACCAGCTGTACATGGTTGACTTCCCTGAGTACCATGTTTCTGGAATACTCAAGCAGTTGGATCGTTTTTTGACAGAGGACCCTTAAGGAGTCATCCAGATTCGGAACGTTTTGTATATTTTTTTTCTTATTCATCCTGTTATCTCATTTTGTATGATTTTGCGGACACAAATTTCAAAACTTCACGCCGCTCTGGAATTTCTGAGGCTGGAACTGAAGTTTCATGATTCTGCTCCTTTCTAAATCACCCGGATGTTTTTTTCTTCCATGCCGTAGTGTTTGAGTATCTCGAAAAGGTTGATTTTTTCCGGGCTGCCTGAGAAGCAGGAGTCGCGGAATACGACGCGCAGCGGTTTGCGTTTGCCGATCTCATGAATGACGGATTCCGGTATGTCGGGAGAGAAGCACGCGATCAGGGCCGGCTGTTCGCCGGTGTCGTCGTAGGTGTGGACCGTGACGCCGTCGATCTGCTCGGAAAAATACGGCTGCGAAAGCTCAAGTCCCCAATCGATCAGACACCCGAACAAAAGATCCAGCTCCGTCCTGTCCGGCTTGATATTTGAGATCAGCCCTAAAAGATCCTCCTGCGTCAAATCCTCCGCCGAATAGTAAACGTCCTCCATGTTCGTTTCGTCGAGTTTCAGGACACGGAAACCGATGTCAAGCCCCTGCGTCAAGAGCGGATTTTCTTCTTTTAGCTTCGCCCCAGCACGACGGATTCGTTCCTTGCCGATCTCGCAAATATTGGCAAAACCCGCCTTCTGGGCTTCAGAACCTTCTGCGCAAACTTCCGGCAGCTGGACCATGATGTATTTGATTGCTGAATTCTGAATATTGTACCGTTCTGTATTCGTTCTGTATTCGTTCTGTATTCGTTCTGTATTCGTTCTGTATTCGTGGCGTGTACGATATTCAATTCCATCACGGCGTGCGCGGTGGTTGCGGAACCGGAGAAGAAGTCAAGGACAAGTCCGTCACGTATAAAATAACGGAGTAATTTTTTAATAAGAGATACCGGTTTAACAGTTTCAAAATCACATTGTCCTAATAATTCTTTTAGTAATGCTTTTCCTTTTTGAGAGGTACCAACTTCTTTCGCCAATAGAATAGACCAAAAAGGCTTCACATTTTCTCCATATAGCTCATCTACTGGATAGACTGCTCTTTTAACAATTCCATCAACGATTTCAACTTTTCCTTCGGCCTCAAGAATACGAGCCTGTGCTTCGCCAATTTGCCATTGTTTCCCTTCTCTTGGATATTGGCCAAGAATTTGAAAACGCATTGTTGGGCGTGCATAGGCTCCTTCATAAGAGCGTTCAATTATTTCAAACCTGCATTTACCAAACTTGCCGTCATGAGGGTATTTTTTGGTATTTTCCATCTTTTCCAAGATAAAGGGTGCAAGTGACGATTTATTTTTAGCATAGAATAAAAGATATTCTGCTTTTTGCTGAAATCTGAAACGAGCACTACCGATATTGTCCGGTTGTGTTGTTGATTCCCAAATAATTTGACCAATAAAATTCTTCTCGCCAAATACTTCATTGGCAATTTTCTTAAGATTTTCTACTTCTTGATCGGCAATACTCATATAAATCGCCCCATCGTCTGTCAACAGATTGCGAGCGAGGAGGAGTCTTGAGTAGATCATGGAGCACCAGTCGGAGTGGAAACGTCCGTTGGTGTCGGTGTTTTTGAAGAGCCGGTTTCCGTCGTCGTCGAAGAGGCCGGATTCTTCATCGTATTCGTCCTGTGACATGCGGAAATCATCGCGGTAAATGAAGTCGTTGCCCGTGTTGTACGGCGGGTCGATGTAGATCATCTTGACTTTTCCGAGGTAACTTTTCTGCAGGAGTTTGAGGACTTCGAGATTGTCTCCCTCAATGTAGAGATTTTGCGTCGTGTCCCAGTCCACGCTTTCCTCCGGGCACGGACGGAGCGTTTTGCGGGTGGATCGGTACGCTTCGCGCATGGCTTCCTTCTTTCCGACCCACGTGAATTCGTACGCCTCATCCCCTTCCGCAATGTCTTTCGAGAGCATCTGCCGCAGGACCTCGAAATTGACGGCCTTCCTCAATTTCCCGTCCTCCCCTTTTGC
>JAFQOH010000147.1:0-13174 GCA_017403345.1 Thermoguttaceae bacterium | reverse complement strand
GCCGGGGTCGAGACCGAGTTCTCCGGCAAGGCTCCAGATCTCCCGTTCTGTCCAGCCGAGAGGAGGAGTTTCCGGCTCTCGATCTCTTCCAACGCCTTCTTTTCCGCCGCGTCCAGAAGCGCGTTCTGGTACGCCTCCTCCTTGGCCATCACGTTTTGAACACTTTCTCGAAGTTTCGTGTTTGGGATAAAATTTAGGAGGGCACGCTCCCAAGCCCTGACAATCTCCAAAAGCCCGTCGCCGGAGATCCGCTCTCCAAACCATACCGCGGCCTTTTGGAGCGGTGTTCTGTTTTTCATGTCCGGAAAGATCTCATACTCGGCGGCATGGTCCGCGTCAAACTTTTCGACACTGAAACCGCGTTGGCCCAGCTGAGGAAAAACCAGCCAGAAAACCGTATTCAGTACGACCTGAACACTGCCGGAAACGGATGAAAAGTCCCCCTTCTCCGCGATTTTTAAAAGGTCGACCGGTTCACCGTTCGTGCCGATGACATTTTCTCTTACCCGATGAACGTCTGCGAATGTGATATTCATTGTCCAGGTCTCGCCCTGGGAATCCTTAAAAGTCGTCATGATATTCCTCCTTCAGAAGGGCACCAGGCATGAAGTATGCCCGGTACCCGAAATGTGAAATTTAACCGGCATTCTGCTGACTCTTCGGAGCCGGACGGCAGGTGACGGAGATCCAGACGGCATCGTCCACACTTCCGGAAATTTCACTTCCGAAAATGTACATCGTGGACGAAAGCGTCACGCCGCCCATTTCCGCGACGACTTCGACCGGTTCGCGGCTCTGAACTGCCGCAAGCACCTTCTGGGCCGCCTCGCTGTCGTCAAGGAGAAATTCCCCGCCGACATATTTGTCCGCGAGTCCTTTGACATAGGCTTTTTCGCCTCCATCCGCGGTCGTCGTGGCATCCACTTCCGTGTGCCCGAAACCAAATTTCAGATTTCTGAATCCCGGATCCGCTCCGTCGATCGTAAGCGTGCCTTCAAATCCAAGTACTGCCATGTGTTTGCCCTTTCTGGGTTAATGGAAATTGACTGCCGGCGAATGGCTGACAGTTTAAGTAAAACTAACGATTGTTTCTTTCTTTTTTGAGCATCTCGCGGAACTTCGCGACGACTTTGGATGCCATCTTTCGAGGCTTAACGCGGGCCGTTTGGCGGTCCACTTTTTTCGGAATGAAACGGACGCGCCGCTGTTTGTATTTCCGCCCCTTGGAACTTTCATCCTCGATGAATACTTCGTAACCGATGAGTACCGGACTCGGATCAAAACTGCCGCCGTATTCAATGTTCCGAAGAAATCGCTCGTTCGGCGAAAGGGGATGAATCGAAACATTAATTTCCAAATCGTTCACCTCCGTGACTTTCCACATTCGGCCAAGATACTTCTCCGGACCTCCATCTCCGTACCAGGTGCGAACGATGTCCGGACGTACACTCCGCAGGAATGTTCGGGGCGTCGGGGACTGAATCTCGCCAACGATTCGATAGTGTTTCTCTTTCGCGATCGCGTCGAGCTTCACCTTCCGCTGGGCTTTGAACATCTCGCGCTGTTTCTGAAGCCGGGCGCGTTTCGCGGTCAGTTTGCTGTTTGACTTTCCCGAGGGCTGACTGGCGGCGCGGCGTTCCAGCCTTCGAATATCGTTTTCCAGCTTCGCGCACTTCCGCTTTTCCTGCGCGTTGAGCTTCCGCCGAAGTTTTCTTGCCCGCGCCTTTTGCTTTTTCAGAAAGGCTTTCTCTTTTTCGGAAGTTCGAACCGTCCCCTTTTCGTAACGTTCTCCGAACTTCTTCGTTTCCCAGACCCGATTTCCGCCGAATGTCCGCGCGAATCCCTTTCCACCGGCGGAACGTTTGTATTTGCCGGAATATCTCCGGGTGGAAAAGGATGATTTCTCGGTTGTCTTTCCAGCCTTGATACGCTTCAAATACTCGGAAACCGTGGTACCGTCCGTCCAGCTTTTACCTCCATTCGGGTCGGGAAACCAGACGAGGTTCTCCTTGGACAAAGCCACATAATTCACGCCCCCTGATTTCATTTTGGAGGTATCTTTGGCGCGGGTTCGGGCCGGTTCGCTGTGAAGCATTTTCGCCAGGTATTTAGCCTCGCTGCGGATGCGCTTTTTCAGACCTTTTGTCTGTTTCTCACGTTCCTTTTTCAGCGTAATCAAAACCTTTGAAAGTCCTTCAACGCTCATGCGATGCGCTCCGTTTTCGCTGTGAATCCGATTCGGGCAGAGAATCTTCCCTGGGCGTACTCACTATCTTCAAATGCTTCATTCCCAAGCGTTTCCGACTCTTCCGGAAAGAAAACCTTCACCGGTTCACCATCCATTTCGAGTTTCAAAACTTTCAGGCTGAAAACGTCGCCAACCCTGTCCAGGTACTCAAGGTATTCATCCATTGCCGATTGCGGATCGTCGGCAGGAAGGTCGCGGACCAGCCAAAGTTCAAACTCGTAAACGTCAAAGATTCTGCGGCTGTCCAGCCGTTCCCGGCTTTTCGCTGTCAGAGTGAGAAACCCCAGCGGGGTTCCAGTCTGAATCTCGCTCAGTTCCGCGAGAGGGTCGTACGTTCTGCGGACGGTAAACACCGGAAGAAGTTCCCGGATTTTCATGGTGAGAGCTTCCCAAAGCTGAACATGTCGATTCATGGTTTACTTCCTGCAATGGATTCTGATGAAAAGTTCCGATGGTCCCAGGCGGCGCCAGCATTCTTCGTCTGCCATGTCGTACACCGTCCAAAGTTCATCCCCGTCCGTGATTGTATCTTTGGGGCGGGGAAGTGTTGCGGCAAAGTCTGCGCGTCGGCAGATATAATCCCGGCTGGAACTTAAAAGCCGTGACGTTCGCACTGTTTCAATGTCGTTCCACTGAACGCCGGCACGAAGGGCGGAAAGCGTTCGCGTTTCTCCGCGGGATGTGTACTCGACGGAAACATGATTCTCCGAAAAAAGCATTCCCAGCGAAGCGTCGATCTGATCGTAAATGTTCATTTTCTTTTCCTTTTCTTGAGCTTCTAGCTTCTAGCTACTAGCTGCTAGCTAACAGCTAATGGCTAACAGCTAACAGCTAACAGCTAATGGCTAACAGCTAACAGCTAATGGCTAACAGCTAAAAGCTCAAGAAATAGAATCCAATTTCCCGGCGGCTTCATTCCGCACATCTTCCAAACGTTTTTCGATGTGCGCTTCCAGCTGGTCGGTCAACTTCCGGACCGTTTCAAGGATCCAGTTCCGAACCTCTTCCGAGTCGAGGAACCAGACCACGATCGAATAAAAAAATCGTTTCATACGTTCATTCCTTTCTTTTTTTAGCTGCTAGCTTTTAGCTGTTAGCCATTAGCTAGTAGCTAGAAGCTAAAAGCTCATTTCCACTTCGCCATCATCATCGGAAACTGCGCGACCTGCGACTTTTTCAATTCCTTCAGGGCATTCACCCTGTCGGAAAGACTCATCTGGGTGACGGATACACCGTCCACCGATGAAGACTGCACGCCGGATGCCGCGCTCTGCGCGATGCTCTTTTCCAAAGCCTGAAGATCCGCCCGCGTTTCGCTCTTCTCAGACATGAAGACCTCCTTTCGTTCGCGATCCTGAAAAAATGAAAATCTACCCAAATATAAAATCTCCCCCCGTGTGTAGCACTTCTTCCCCGTGCATTTCGTTTCGTGTTTTACGGGCTGAAAAAGTTGGTATTTATAAATGGATAGTCATTGCTGAAAGCTGAAAATGAAAGGGATAAAATGAAATTCGAGAAATTGAACGCTTCGATCGTGGAAACCTCCGGGAAGAAGCGCGTCCGATTTGATCCTGCGTATTCGGGCGGGTTGATGTTCACTGACGGGATCGGAATCCCGGAAGGTGTGAACGTCGGCGAGGAATTCTACCCGCCAGGAACGAAACTCCCCGCGGTGTGCGATCTGGAAACCGTTCGCTTTGAGCAGAACCTTCCCATTCTGTATTCGCATAATGCAGTTTTCAGGCTTGGGCATACCGAAAAGGTCGAAAACGACGGAAAATCCATCATCGCGGAAGGGATCCTCGATTCCCCAAGTGAGTGGGTCCGCGAAGTGGTCGAGAGTTTCAAAGCCGGCGCACGATGGCAGGCTTCCATCGGGTCCGGAATGATCGACGTGAAAGATAAACAGCTCGTCAAAGCCGGGGAAACTGTCAATGTGAATGGACAGGAACTTTCCGGACCATTTACGCTTTTGAGAAATCTGCATATTCGGGAAATATCCATCGTTCCGGCAGGCGCGGATCCGGAAACTGATGTTCTTTTGGCTTCCGCGCAAACTTCAGAAAAGAAAAAGAAAGGGTCCGCCATGACTTTTGAAGAATTCGCGGCTTCTGCCGGTTTTCAGCTCGAAACGCTGGATGAAGCCAATCGTACCGCGCTTGAGGCTCTTTATCAGGCGTCCAACGCGGAAGAGATCCAGGCCTCGGAAGAAACGAAGGATGAGGAAAGCGTTCAGGCTTCGGAAGAGACCGAAGAGGAAAAGGTCCAGGCCTCGGAAACTTCCGAAGAGGAAGAAAAGATCCAGGCTTCCGCAGAAGAGGAGGATCTGAAAGCCTCCGAAGAAGAGAAGACCGGCGAAAAGGTCCAGGCTGGAGCGGTGAAAGGGCTGAGCAGGATCGCGGGCCTGCGGAGTGTGAATGTTCCGCAGAGTTTCAGACCGCCGAAGTTTGAGACCCCGAAACGTTCCGATGTTCTTCAGGCGTCCGCTCTGATGAGCCTCGGCGTTCCTGAAAAGTGGCTCACCCGGAACGGTTACTCACCCCGGACCATTGACGCGGCGGAAAAGGAGAAAGACGTTACCCTCCTTTCCATCATGGGCGAAGCACTCAAAGCCTCAAACGTTCGCGTCGATTATCGTGACCCGAAGCGGATCGTTGAGGATTTCAAGGAAGTGTTGAAGTCGTCCAACGTCTCGACCCGGAATTTCGGTGAGATCAACGTCTTTTCGCCCATCATCGACAAACAGATGAGATACCGCTACGAAAGACTCGAATCGATCTGGAAGAAACTCTTCCGGGAACGCAAAGTTCGGGACTTCAACAAAGTCGCGACTGTGAATTTCGATGTTCTCGGCCGGGCAAAAGACCTCGCCGAAATGGAAGACTTCCCGAACGTTTCACTCCAGTCCGGAGGTGAAGAGTTCGCCGTCTCGAAACAGGGCGTCATTGCCGCTATCTCGTTCGAGTCGCAGATCAACGACGATATGGGCGCGCTCGACATCATCGGCGATGAACTTCTCAACATGATCGTCGACGTTCAGGTCGATAAATTCTGGTCCGTTTTCTGGGGAAAACATTCCGCCAACTTCACCGCCAAGAAAGGAAACCGGATCACCGAGCCTTTGAGCATCGCCGGTCTGACCGCCGCCAAGAAAGCGTTCGGATCCCGGAAAAACGCCAACGGCCGGTTCGTCAACATTCCCGCGAAGTATCTTCTCGTTCCGCTTTCCCTCGAAGATGAAGCATTGAGCCTCTTTCAGTGGAAGTGGGGCGAAGGGAACTTTGAGGGGAATATCCACGTCGGAAAGTATGAAGTTCTCACTGACCCGTACCTCGGCACGGAAGGCGGATATGCCGGCGCGTCCGATTCCGGCTGGTTCATGCTCGGCGACACCGCCCGCTATCCCCTCGGTGAGTATGCCGTCCTGAACGGGTATGAATCGCCGAAAATTCAGGAATCCTGGTACGATCACAAAGACGCCCTCAATCTTCGCGCTTTGGGAACGATCGGATTTCACGCCTATTCGGATAATCTCCCCGCGGTTTATTCCGACGGGTCCGCGCAAGGCTAAAAAAGAAACACAATATCAAAAAGTTCTTGAAGAGGGAGTCTGAGGGAGGAACAACTTTCAAGATGTTCCTTCCTCACGAACGTGAACTCTTCGCGGGTAGTGAATCTTCCCGAAGGGTAGATTCGCGTAAAGGTTTCAAAGTTGCTCGGCTAAAGGTCCCACGCGCGATTTCACCCTCCGGGAGAAATCTGGCTGCCCGCCATGTCGTATCGGCCGAGAGGGAAAAACATTTTGAAAATTGTTTTTCCCTCTGGACTCCCTTTTCAAAAACTTTTTGATATTCAAAAGATTTTAATATTCAGAAAGGATCACCATCATGTCAGATTACCAGCCGGCTCAGGTCGGATACTTCCTCGGAAACGTAGAATCATTTCCTTTTACTCCGGAAGCGGATACCGCTCCCAATTCCATCATCATTTGCGGAAAACTCATCGGCGTGACCCGATACCCGGTCAAAGCAGGTGAGAAAGGCGCGGCGTTTTTGACGACCCGCCATTCCGTCTACCATCTCGAACTCGCCGCGGAAGGGACCCAGACCGACGCGGGAACCGAAGTCTATGCCGATGCCGACGGGAAGATCACCGCTTCCGCCTCTGGAAATACCGCCGTTGGGTGTCTTTACCAGGGGATCGAGGCAGGGGACACGTTCGCGCAGGTGCTGCTTTATCCGCCGCATTAACTTTTGGCCATTAGCCATTAGCTAAAAGCTGAAAGTGGTCAAATTTGACCACTATTCGTAGTGTCCGCGGCAAGCGAGGATGAGAAGCCGGTCCTCTTCCACACGGTAGACCAGACGGTGTTCCTGCGTGATGCGCCGACTCCAGGCGTTCAGATATTTCAGAGCTTCCGGCTTTCCCAAACCATCCGAAATGCCGGAACGCTGAATATCCCGGATCAGTTCGTTGATCTTTTTCACCATTTTTTTGTCGGTCAAAACCCAATCCATGAGTTGGGAATAGGCCGTTTCGGTGAACTCGATATTCATTCCATGGCCTCCAGGTCGTCAAGGTCAACGGAAACCGTTTTTCCGGCTTGAGCTTCCTGTTCCGATCTTCGGAGCATTTTCAGGTACGCTTCGTTTTTTTCGGCGCGTTCCAGCTCGTTCAGACGGTTCAGGCTGATCAAAACCGCACTGCTCCGGTTTTCGCGAGTGATCACGACCGTATTTTCACGGTCCGCCGCGCTTTCCAAAACCGATTTCAAGGACCGGCGCGCCTCGGAATAATTCAAAACTTCCAGCATTTTTCACCTCCTTTTTGTTTTCATTGTACCACATTCTGTACAATGTGTCAAGCTGTGAGGGGAGAATATTTTCAAAGATGTTAGCTGTTAGCCATTAGCTGTTAGCTAGAAGCTAGAAGCTAGCAGCTAGAAGCTGGAAGCTCAAGAAAGGAAACCTATGAGACTGTTTATTTTCCTTTTCCTTTTTCTTTTCCCCATTTCCGCCTTTGGGGACCTTTACACCGCGTCGAAAGCGATCATCCGCGTGACGGTCCGAAACGGCGCGAAAGGGACCGGCATCGGATCGGGAGTCATCGTCGGATCGGATGGAAAGTTTTACTATGCCCTGACCAATGCGCACGTCGCGACCTGTGCCGATGTGGCGGTCGAGCTGTTCGACGCAGGGACCGTGACGCTTCGGAAAGGAAAGACCGTCATGCGGGATGAGTCGGTCGATCTGGCCGTCATCAAGATCGACTGTGAAGGGTACAATCCGTCGATCATTCCGGTCGATCCGTCGTTCACCATGAAATCGGGAGACATTCTCGCGACGATGGGACATCCCGAAGGGCAGATGCCGACCTGCTACTTCTGCACGTTCAAAGGTTCCGATCCGACCATGGGACTCTACTTCACCCCGCCGCCGAAGCAGGGAAGATCCGGCTCGCCCATGCTTTCACCCGACGGAAACCGTGTCGTGGGGATCGTTTATGGATACCTCACCGAATCCCCGCACTATGGGCTGGCTGTCCCCGCGGCGGTCGTCGCCGATTTCGTCAAGGCGGGGATGGAAGGAAAAAAGCGGGAATCACTCTGGAAAATACCCAAAACAGCCGGGAGAGTCAACCTGACAGAGCATTCTGTCCTTGAAAACCCGCCCGCGCCGGAACCTGAAGAAACTCTTCAGCGTCCGTTTCGACTGGAAAAGGAAACTCCGGAAACTGTTCGGCCTCCACGGTTTCGGCTTCGGTTTCAGGATCGGATCCGCCAGCGGTTTCCCATCTTCCGCGGACCGCTGACTCCGGAAGGTCCCCAACCTCCCGAACCTGCGGAACCTGCCGAGCTTTCCAGTCAGCAGGTCGGCCAACTTTCCGACTCTGGAAAGTTCACGCTCTGTCAGTACCAGTACCCGTTTCAATTCGAGCCGAGTCAGTGTCCGGGCGGGAATTGTCCAACTTCGCCGGGTCTGCCGATTTCGCCGAGTTCTCCGAAAATTTTGGAAAACTTCCTGCCGGACCAGCCCATCTCGGTCGAGATCATCCCGTCGCCGGATGCAAAACCGTCTGCGGATGCGAAACCGTCTGCGGATGCGAAACCGGAGCAGGATGCGAAACCGGAGCAGGATGCGAAACCGTCTGCGGGATCCCAGCCTTCCGGCAATGCGAAACCTCCGGATGTTCCGAAGTCTGAAAACGTGCCGCAGTCCGCGGATCTGAAACCATTGGAGGAGCGGCTTTTGAAGCTGGAACGGACTCTGGCCGCGCTGACGGAGTTTTTGAGGAAGCAGGCGGAAGAAAGTGCCCAGCCGTCGGCGTTTCTGGATCGGACGACCATTTCAGACGGTTTGGAAACCGGAGTCAAGGAGGGGCTGAAAGACGGTCTGAAAGAGGGCATTTCCGCAGGAGCGCGAACCGTTTCCGAATCGCTTTCCGCCCAGCTTTCACCCCTTTCGGAGGATTGGAAAACGACGACGTCGGAACTTCGGACCGGCATTCAGACCGCGCAGGAAACGCTCACCGCCGCAGGTGCTGAACTTTCCGAACTTTCCAAACTCTCCGCCGTCTCCGACTCCGCGAAAAAGATCGCCTCGGACTTCCGGCTTTTTGGATGGATATTCGCCGGAGCGGTCATTTTGTGGGGAGTGGGAAAGCTGGTCTGGAATCAAAACCACTGAGACCTTGGGAAGTGATTGGGAGGTGACGCGTCCCGCGTCACATAAAAACCGTGGAATAATGCACGATCTCGCACAAATTGGGAAGCGACGCGGGACGCGCCGCCTCCCAAGTGGTAGAGAAAGAGAGAAATATGAAACTTTTCAACTGGTTCAGGAAGAAAACTCCCCGGAACTTTCCGACCCCGGAAAGTTTAACGGCCGGCGTGCTGCGCTCCGTGCGGGGAAGTGAACGCGCTCACGATCATTTCGCCGGCGGAAATGTGGATATTCCGAACAGTCTCCTCGTCACCGAGGCGGAAAGAGCCAGACTCCGGTCATGGTGCAAAAAGGAATACCTCGACAACGCGCTGGCCCGAAACCTCGCGCGAAATTTCGCTCTCGGCGTTTATGGAACAGGGCCGGAACTTCAAATCCTCGCAGAGGATCCCATCTCCGCGAAATGCGAATCCCTCTGGAAACAATGGCGGAAAAGCGTTGAGCTTGACTGGAAGATCCACATCGCGCTGGAATCGCTTTTCTACGACGGCGAGGCCTTTTTTCATCTGCATGAGGATCCCAGGGTCCCAGGATCGCTCAATGTGGAACTGATCGAGGCCCGGCGCATTCAGGAACCCTACGGAGGGGCATGGCTTGAAAACCAGCTGGAAGGGATCGGGTACGATCAGTTCGGAAATCCGGTCTGGTATCATGCCCTGAAAGAATCCATCGATCCGAACCATGGACACGCTCTGGAGTACGACATCCTCCCGGCTGATACGGTCTGCCACCTGTTTTTTGAAGACGTCGTGAATCAGCGAAGGGGACTTCCTCTTCTCCAGAGCGCCCTGGGAATGCTCGCAAGCCTCCAAAGGATCACCGACGCAAGCCTCAACGCCTGGGAACTTGCCGCGAAAATGAATCTCGTCATTCAGACCGGCATGGACGCCGCCGATTTCATCCAGTGCGTGCCCAGAAACTATGACGCGGATGAAGGTCAGACCAAGGTCGAAGCCTTCAAGACCATCCCCGTCCCCGAAGGCGGCGGAATGACGTTCCTCGCGACCGGAATGTCCATGAATCAGGTTCGGAATGAACATCCGAATTCCCAATTCGGCGAGCATGTGCACACGTTCCAGAAGATCGCCGGGCTGGCAGGCGGACTTCCAGAAAACCTTTCCACCGGCTCAAGCGCGAACTACAATTTCTCCTCCGCCCAGCTCGATTACCAGCTGTTCGCCCGATTCGGAGGCACGGCCCAGAAGAAGATCGAAGCCATTTTGAACCGGATCCTGTTCGCCGCGCTCTGTTCGCTGGAAGATCACGCGCCGGAAGTGTCCGCGCTTTTGGATCAGTTTCCAACTCCAGAAAGTTTACCGGCCGAGTGGTTTTTCCCAAATATGCTCCACTCCATCGACCGGAGCCAGAACGCCTCAAGCGATGTGCAGCTCCTTCAGGCCGGGCTTCTCACGCATCGGGAGTATTGCAAAAGGTACGGGATCGATTATGAGGCGCATATGAGGGATTTAGCTGTTAGCCATTAGCTGTTAGCCATTAGCTGTTAGCTGTTAGCTAGAAGCTAGTAGCTAGCAGCTTAAGAAAAGCTAAAAGCTCAAGAAAAGAAAAAGATGGGACGCAAACGACTTTACTCGACCGAACAGGCCGCCCGGCGAAACCGGGAACTCTCCGCAAGACGAAGCCGGGAACAAAACGAATCCGTCAAGGAGATCGGTCCGCTGCCGGAAGTTGAAGATCCCAAAAGGAAGGAACGCTGCCGGGAGTCCCTCCTCCAGTTCATGCTCACCTACGGAGGATCGCCCGAAGCGGAAGAATGCTTCATCTTCACCAATCCTTTCTGCGATGAGCAAGTCTACATGATCGAAACCCTCGAACAAATTCTCAAGTTCGGAGGGGAAATGCCCCTGTGCATCTTTCGCGGAGGATGCAAGACCACCATCTGCGAATGGGGGATCACCTGGGCCATGCTCTACGGCTGGCAAAAGTTCGGCGTCGTTGCGGCCGCAAGCCTCACCATGGCCCGAAACATCATCCGGAATATCAAAGTCCTTCTTGAGCATGACCCGCTTTTGGCTGCCGATTTTCCCGAAGCCTGCTTTCCCATCCTCGCTCTGGAACGGACCGTCCAAAGAGCGCGCGCCCAGGTCCTTGACGGTGAACCGACGGAAATTCTCTACGGAACGGACATCATCCGCCTGCCGAGGATCGAAGGCGCCGATTCCTCCCAGGCCATCGTTCAGGGAGTCGGCGCGGATTCCTCCTTCCGCGGATTGCGCGTCGGGAAACAGCGCCCCACCGTCGTCCTGATCGACGACCCGCAGACGAACCGCTCCGCCCGAAGCCTCACCCAGACCGAAGCCCGATGGAATAATATCGCCTCCTCCATGAAAGGTCTCGCTGGCCCCGGCGTCGCCCTGGCCATGGCCGCCACCGTCACCGTTATCCGGAAAGGAGACCTTGCCGAAAAGATCCTCGAACGATGGGCAGGAAAACGTTTCGGGATCCTTCGCTCCATGCCCAAAAATATGAAAGCATGGGACGAATACGCCGATGAGATGGACCGAAACCGGATCGAGATCTCCGACGTTAAAAAAAGGATCGAACTGAATAATCTCTACTATCTCGAACATCGTGCCGAACTGGATGAAGGAGCGGAAGCCGCCTGGGATTCCAACTTCGCGGAAAATGAAGTCTCCGCCATCCAGCACGCCATGAACCTCTACTATTTCGACCGGGAAGCGTTCTGGTCCGAGTACATGAATCTCCCCGTCGATGAAGAAAACGACGCGGAAAACCTCACCGAGGATGACCTTGAGAGAAAGATCCGGAAAGAACTCAAAAAAGGGACCGCCCCCGAAGAGACCGTCTGCATCACCTGCGGGATCGATATTCAGAAAGACTGCCTCTTCTGGATGGCTGCCGCATGGTGCGAAGGCTTTTCAGGGCACGTCCTCGACTACGGACGATACCCAAAAGGACGGCTCAAAATGGAAAACGTCTGCCCCGGAAAAAGCCTCGAAGAGCAGGTCAGTGTCTGCCTCAGGAACCTCGCGCAGGAACTGAAAGACCGCGTCTATTTCAGAGACGGTTCCCGCGAGGAACTCTGCGCCGCCAAAGTCATCGTGGACGCGAACTGGGGCGCCGTCACCAATGACGTCAAAAAAGTCTGCCGGCAGTTCCGAGGATGGCTCGAACCTACGTTCGGATGGGGAAAAGGACCCGACTCAAGATTCTTCGGAGCAAAAAAAACTCCCGGTGAAGAACGCGGCCCGGAATGGAGAAAACCGCTCATGAAACGCGGGGAGATCGTCCGCGCCTACACCTACAATACCAACTGGTGGAAGTCCTTCGTCCGACTCCGGGTCAAAACCGGGATCGAGGGAAAAGGCTCCCTCTCCTTCTACGGCGGCGCGGATCACACCCACCAGAAACTCTGGAAACACCTCCTGGGCGAATCCTCCTCGAAACTCGCCGGACAGTACGGAACCATCGATAAATGGGTCCTCAAACCCGGTGAACCAAACCACTGGTGGGACTGCCTCGTCATGGCCGCCGTCGCCGCCTCCGCCATGAAGATCCAGCCCCCCGACTTCCAGGAAAAAACACCAAAACCCAAAAAGAAAAACTCCGGATGGATCCTTTGACCGGTACGACCGGCTCCGGATCTGCGCTCCCGCGCACAGACACGAATCCGCTTACGATGTTCGCTCCGTCGAGTGTCACGAACTCACGCGGGAGTGCCATTTGCCGACGCACGTTACGGCCCCATCGGGTCCTTCCGGTTTACTCGCCAAAAGAACTATGTGCGTCTGAGTCACGGAAATCGACAGACTTTGTTTTATTTTCCGCGTTTCTTTTTTTGAGCCAATTTCTCGCGATGAATGCCGTGAAGTTCCCCGCCCAGGTTTGGATCTTCGCCTTTTCGGGCTGGTAGTCATCCTTGCAGGTGAGGCTCCTGAGCAGTGTTTCCTGCCTGAAATCCTCCTGATCCTGCCGCGGTATCCCGAACCTCCGCGCGATGTTCATGACGGCCTCCTCATTCTCCATGAGCCACTTTGTCCTTGGTCCGACCTTTTTCTTCTTCCCTTTTCCATCCCTCATTCTCTGGATGTGTTCGGGGAGAAACCACACGACCTCCGCGTTTTTCGCGTCAAATTCGATCGGCGAACCATACGCGAGGATCCTGATCGGTGTGAGTCTTTTCACGGCTTCATTCATACCGGCGATCCATCTTTTTCTCGCGTTT
>JAFQOH010000146.1:0-13158 GCA_017403345.1 Thermoguttaceae bacterium | reverse complement strand
TATCATCATGGAGATCGACCTCACCAGCGGAGCGCACGACAGTCTGGTCACGACGGGAGACATGGACCTTGACGGGATCCTCTCCATTGTCATTGACGGCGAACTCAGCGACACGACCGAGTTTAAGCTTTTCGACACGGCGGAAGGCCAAACGATGGACTTCAACTTCGCGAGTATCGACTTTGAAGGGATCTTTAACGATGCGTACTACTGGGATCTCCGCGGTCTGATGGCCGGCGGCGATGGGATCCTCCGTTTTGACCACGGTTCCGTTCCGGAACCGGCAACTTGGACCCTGCTCGTTCTCGGCGCGTTCGGACTCGGATACCTGCGCAAAACGCGCAAAAACTCCGCGCGTGCGTAAGCTGAAAAGCAGCGCCTGACGCGAAATTGGCCAAATCGCCCCCACTTCTCAGCCCCGTCGGAAAATATTTTTTTGACGGGGCTTTTTGGGGAAAATTGAAAAAAATCTGGAAAATTCTCAAACCTTTTTCTTGACAATTGGGAAAATTTTCGTATAATTAAAATAGAGTGAGGAGAATTTTATGAAACGCAAGATCCCAATCACCTGCATTTTGGCGGCTGCAGGAGCATTCTGGATGCTCATCTGCGCGGGATCTTACGTTTTTATAGGCAGTACTCCAGCCAATGCCGGCCTTCAGGACAGTTTGCCGAAAGTTCCGTTTTCCGTTTCCCACCGCGTTTTAAATTGGGCGCAGTACACGAACTTCACTTTTTCGCGGCAGCTTGGGGAAGTCAGAAGTACGGACGATCCGCGATTTTCTGCCATGCTTACGGACGAAAGCATCACACTTTCCAATCTTCTGCCGAGCCAAGCGGTTTCGTTGGGGACGTCAAATTCGTGTGACGCAGTCATTGAAAATGAGCTTTTCTGCCGTGCCCAGCTTCTCCGAAAACTTCAGGCACGCACCGACAAATTTCAGGAATCGGCACTTTCCGGCGGGATCACGGAAGCAGAAGCGCGGAGGATCGTGCAGTTCGGCTGGTCTCTCGCGACGCAGGGGCACGTTTTTTCCGAAACAGCTGCGGCTGCACCATTGGAGTCCAAAGAGCAGCTTTCTGCTGATCCTGAAACGGAGTTCCTGCTCCAGGCTTTAGCGCAGCTGGAACCTGGAGAGTGTGTGGAACGAGCGCGGGCATTTGCACTCAATGACTGTGCGCTCAGTAAAACGCGGAAGCCGCTCTCAATGGCGGACCAGTTTCGACTTGCGGCGGTCGGCAAATCGGCCGATGTGTCGCAATGGACGGTGAGTTTCCGCGAGACTCGGATCCTTTCCCGCTGGAAGATGGTCTCCGCACAGATCTGCGCATGGCGAGCTGCCCGGCATTCGGAGAGAGTTCCCGTACCAAGCTCTGCTTTCCCCTGCTTGACAGTCTCTGCGTCTGCTGGGCACACCACGGGAGCGCGGAAAATACTTGAAATTTCCATGCAGACACCGGATCCATTGGATGGTCTCTGCTTTTTCCAGCAGGATAAAATGCCGAAAATGACGATCTTCCGGCTCACGGCAAGTCTGCCTGCCGGACGCAAACCGGTCCTTTTGATCTGATCGTTTCTCTTTGCGTCTCAGTGATCGGCTAAACTGCGGCAGTTTCCAGTGCAGGAGTTTTGAGAACGCCGGATCTTCGGATCCAGCCTGCCTCTGTTTCGCGGCTTTCGTTTCCGATCGTCTGATTTTCCATTTCTTTTTCTGTTTCCTGGTCACAAAACTAATGAAACACAATCACAAAACTAATGAAACTCAAGAGGAGAACTCCATGAGCGAAAAGATCCATTTACGTTTTGAAAACATCACGAAGATCTACCGCGGCGGCAGTGCAGACGGTTCCGCAGACGTGAAAGCACTGAACGACGTTTCGCTGAGTGTCCCGCATGGACAATTTCTTGCAGTGATGGGTTCAAGCGGTTCCGGCAAAAGTACGCTGCTTCACGTGGCGTCCGGTCTGACGAAAGCGACTTCCGGAAGCGTACAGATCGGCGAGACGCGCCTTTCTTCGCTTTCCGACCGCCAGCTCACGCACTTTCGGCGGCAGAACGTCGGCATCGTCTTTCAGGCATTCAACCTGATCCCGACACTCACGGCCGAGGAAAACATTCTGCTTCCGATCCTGGCCGGCGGAACGCCGTCATGCGGAAAAGCCAAAATGGCGGAGGCGATGGATCAGCTCCTAAGCCGTCTTCAGCTCACGGACCGGCGCCGGCACTATCCCGACGCACTTTCCGGCGGCGAGCAGCAGCGTGTCGCGATCGCGCGGGCACTCTTCACGGATTTTCTCGACGAAAACTCCCGTGATTCGCTCCTTTTCGCGGACGAACCGACGGGAAATCTCGACACTGCGAACAGTGAGATCATCTGCCGTCTGCTCCGTGAACTCTGCGACGAGCGCAAACACACCATGGTCGTCGTGACGCACGAGCCGGCCATGGCACGCTGGGCGGACCGGGTCATCGTTCTGAAAGACGGAAAGATCTTCCGCGACATGACGGCGGAGGAATTCCGAAGCTCGCAGAATCAGGAGGGCTGAACATGAAGATCCTTCTGAAACTCTGCTGGCGCGCTCTGCTTCACCGAAAATTCCGCCTTGGTTCCACCATTCTGGCGATCGCGGCCGTCAGCTGCCTGATGATCTGGTTCGTCGGAAGTCTCGATCTGACTTCCATGCTCCAGCGCGACACGGTTCGGCACACGTTTGGCGAGTACTCGCTGGCGATGTTTCGCGACGACGGATTCTCCTCGGAAGATCTGGCGAAACTTGCCGCAAGCGACCTGATCGAGTACCTCGACTCCGCACGCCAGACGGATCCCGAAGTGACGCTCAACGGCGTGGAATTTACCTCGGCGGCATTTCGTCAAAGCCCAAAACTCACGGGGATCGACCGAATGAATGCGGCTCCGTTTTCGATGGACGAGGGACGGTGGTTCACTGAACCGGGCGAGTGCGTCGTCAGCTCCACGGCAGAAGCCGTCCTTTTTCGCGGTGCGGAAGGGGATCGGAAATTCATCGAGCCGGGCGACACTCTCACCGTCAAGACTGCCGCAGGCGAAACGGTCCTGACGGTCGTCGGCACTTTCAAGCAGTCGGCAATGGCGCCTCAAACCGCAGCAAGACGCGGACCAACGGGAACGTTTTCCTTTGGATTCGGAAGCGGTCTGGGCGTTTCGCAGAAAAAACCGGCAGCTCCGCAGGCTTCATCCGTTCCGCAGGCTTCATCCGTTCCGCAGGCTTCGCAGAGCACGGCAAGTGCCGGAAACGCATCGGTCTCCGCGGAAAAAGCAGCTCAAGCCGAACGGGGTCCCCGAGGAAAAGGCGGTCGCGGTCAAGCGGCTCTTTCAGGCGGGAACGGCGGCGAACGGCGTAAAGCGATCCGCGGTCCCTGGAGTGCGGCAGAAGTCGGGCTTTCCGCTCCGGCGGTCTACGTTTCAATGGAAGACCAGCATAAAATCAGCGGTGCGCAGGGGGCCGTCAATCTGATCTTCGTGAAACTGAAGCCGGAAAAGACTCCGGAGGAATTTTACGCGCAGGCGGAAACCATCCTCGGAAAACCACTGGAAGAACTGGAGATCGAGAAAGCGGATGCCGTGACTCTGCAGGCGCAGACGGCGCAGAAGCAGTCCGTCGACACCATCTTCGCGCAGGCTTGGGCCGCAATGGGGATCGTGATCGTGACGGCGATCCTGATCATATTCACGACGCTGAACATGGACGTGAGTGAACGGACCCGCTACCTTGCGATGCTCCGAACGCTCGGTCTAACGCGCTTTCAGGTGGCGTGCAGCGTCATTCTTGAGGGACTTTTCCTAGGCATTCTCGGCTGGCTGCTCGGAATGCTGGCAGGCTGGGGACTTCTGGAATGGCTCGCGTACTCCTCAAGCGGCGAGTGGATCTTCCTTCCGCTCTCCGGCGCAAACATTCTGCTTGCGTTCATCTGCACGCTGGCAGGAGCGTTCATCGCCTCGATCGTTCCGGCCATCCGCGCGACCTTTGTTTCCCCCGTGGAATCAATGGTCCGCCGAAACCGGAATCTGGGAGCAAAAGACCTCTTCATTGCCGCGCTGCTGGGAGTCATCCTCCTCGGGATCATTCCGTACATCGTCTTCCTTCCGATGGAAAACGAAACGCGTCAGTTTCTGTTCGGCACACTCGGAACATTCTGTTTCGGGATGGGATTTTTCCTTTTCTTCCCGTGGACCATTTTGGCGACGGAGAGGATCGGCGCTCCCATTCTGGCCTTCCTGTTCCGCTTTGACCCGCGTTTTCTGCGGGATCAGCTGGCGGGAAATCAGCTCCGCTCGCTCATGACGGCGCTCATCATGTCGCTGGGACTCGGCCTCTACACGGCGATCCTGATCTGGTCCAGTTCGATGCTTTACCGTTTCGTCACGCAGGAAGGCACGATCCCGTTCGCTCTCGTTCGGATCGATGACGCCATCACGTCGGACGAAGCGGCCTCGGCGCTGCGCCAGATGCCGGGGGTCGATCCGGAAAAATTCATGGAGACCGCCGTCGCACAGCCGCAGCTCGAAAAATCGCTTGGCGAAAAAATGCAGGATGCCGGCGCGATGAATCCAAGTGTCGTCCTGATGGGCGTTGATCCGAACCTCGCATACGCGGAAAAGGATCCGATGATCGACCTCCGTTTCCTTGAAGGGGACCGTGAGTCTGCTCGGCTGGCCATGACGGCTGAACCGCAGGAACGAGTGTGCGTCGTAACCTCGGAACTCAGCGAAAACGGCGGCCTGCGGGTCGGCGATACGCTCCGGCTTCAGCTCCCCGGAAAAAGCGAACCGCCGCGCTATGCGTCCTACCGGATCATCGGTGTCGCGGATTTTCCGGGAATGCTTTGGTTCACAAAATTCGGCAACGTCCGCGTGAATGCCGGAAGATGCTGCGCGATGGCTTTCGCTCCGCGTGAGATCGTGAAAAAAGATTTCCGCACGCCGGAAAATGAATTCTTCTGGTTCAACACGCAGGGAAAAGTCCCGCACAAGGAACTGCAGGAAAGCCTCACGAAGATCGTCTACGCCCAAACGCGCAGAAATTTCCTTCCTGAAACGGATGCGGAGTTCAACGAAGCTCGATTTGCCGAGATCTCGGACGCGAAAGAGTCGGGAATTTCCGGAATGCCGGACTTTCTAGTCTCGCTCCACCCCGGAGCGGCTCGGAAGGAAGCTGCGTTCGCGATCCGCGCTCTTGACGGAATGCCGACGGAAGATCTCCTCTACGTCAACGCAGCCCGCGCCTCTCTAACTGACGGCGGAACGGCCATCCTGTACGGAGTGGATCCGCAGATCGCGTTCAGACTGACGGCCCCAATGCTTTCGTTCCCGTTTACGGAAGGAAGTGCCGCAGATGCGCTCAAGGCACTCTGCGACTCGGAAAATGCGTGCGTCGTGACGGCGGAATTTGCAAAACGCCGCGGCCTGAAACTCGGCGACACCGTAACCTTGAACCTCCCCAAAGACCCGAATGCCGCAGCTTCCAGAGGTCCAGGAAAAGGCGGCCCCGGAATGGGCGGTCGCGGCGGAAACGCTGAAGGTCCCGGTTCGGCAGGTCCCGGAATGGGCGGTCGCGGCGGAAACGCTGAAGGTCCCGGCTCGGCAGGTCCCGGAATGGGCGGACGCGGCAGAAACGCGGCAGGTCCTGGCTCGGATGCTCCCGGAATGGGCGGACGCGGTGGAAACGCGGTACAGACGGCTGAATTCACCATCGCGGGGATCGTGGAATTTCCCGAATGGCAGAAACTCGCAGAACGGACGGGCACTCTGATGCGCCGGGACGTTGAGACGGTCATTTTCACCACGCAGGCACCCGTGAAGAACGAATTCCGCGCAAAGGAATTCCAGCACTACTGGTTCCCGCTCCGTAACGGAACGGATCGCAATGCGCTTTCTGCCGGGATCCAGGATGCGGCACGTAAAGCGGCAGTCCTGAATCGCGGATCGGATCTCCTCGCCCGGCGCGACATGATCCGCCAGATGCAGGGTGCGCAGCTCGCCACGATCGAAAGCGTCAATGGATCCCTTCAATCGCGAGCCGGCAACGTGATCGGTATGATGACGAAAATGCCGCTGATCATGCTGGCGATCTCCACGATCGCGATCCTGAACACGATGATCGTCTCGGTCTTCACGCGGCGTTGGGAAATGGGCGTTCTCCGCGCCTGCGGCATCACGCGCAGCGGTCTGGTCCGCCTGATCCTCGCAGAGGCCATCTTGATTGGATCCTGCGCCATCGCGATGAGTTTCCTGTTCGGCATCTTCTACTCATGGCTGCTGATCCACATCACGTCCATGTTCGGGATCGTAACGCCGCCGCTGATCATTCCGTGGAGCAAAGTCGGTTTCGGATTTACTCTGACGCTCTGCTTCTGCCTCGCGGCAAGCATTTACCCTGCTCTCGTCGCGGGCCGGAAAGAGCCGGTCGAGCTGCTGAGACGCAAAGAGTAGAAAAGCAGCAGTAGAAAAAAACCATGAGACACAAGAAACTCAAAAAACACAAGAAAATCAAAGTTTAAGAAACTTTCGATTTTATCCAAATTTCATCCGTTTTCAAAACAAACAAAAACAACAAAAAACATGGGAAGGCCCTCTTCCCTCCAGAACATAAAAAAGGAAAAAAATCATGTCAAGATCCACTCCTTTCAGCCGCAAAGGCTTCACGCTCGTTGAGCTTCTGGTCGTCATTCTGATCATCGGCGTCCTCATGGCGATGCTTCTTCCTGCCGTCAACATGGCGCGCGGAGCAGCCCGAAAATCGCAGTGCTCGAACAACATGAAACAGATCGGTCTCGCGCTGGCCAACTATGAGCATGCGTACGGCGGATTCCCGAACAATCATCAGAACACTTCCGGACGCAAGACGGCACGCGGCGTTTTCGTAGAGCTGCTTCCGTTCCTGGAAGCCGCGAACATCCACAAAATGTGGGATCCCACCGTTTCGATGGGGGACGAAAAGAACCGGCGGTTCCGCCTCTCCATCCCGCCGTGCGTACTGTGCCCTGCCTCACCGCTGGCTCGTGGAAGCCGTACGATGACCTACTCTTCCAAAACGGAAAGCGGCTACACTGCGGTGGCGGCGGACTACTCGCTCATCCATAAAAAAGTAGACGCGGAAGACGGCTACTCCTACTCCACGCCGCTGGGCGGAGGAAAAGACGGACTGGTTCCGGTGGACAATCTCACGGATGGTCTCTCCAACACGATCATCTACCATGAACACGCAGGCCAGCCCAACCTGTACTGGGACAAAAAGTTGACCGGCACGGTCGAAAATTCCGCGTTCTGCTGGGTCGGCTGGAACTCCTCGCCGGCAGGTCACGGAGGAGCCTCCACCG
Source organism: Thermoguttaceae bacterium (assembly GCA_017403345.1). Classification (GTDB taxonomy): domain Bacteria; phylum Planctomycetota; class Planctomycetia; order Pirellulales; family Thermoguttaceae; genus RGIG3701. The sequence goes on along the minus strand of JAFQOH010000146.1, from coordinate 5,801 downwards.
GTGGAACGGCCATTTACTGGACCTACCTGAAAAACGCTGACGGTTCCTGGACTCAGCCGGCCCGAACTGCGGGAGTTCCCGTCGCGGATGCGTACTCGAACGTCAATGCCCGCCGTCTGCTGAACGTCACGAACTCAAGCTCTGCGCCCTACTCCTTCCACGCAGCCGGAGCAAATGCCCAATTCGCCGACGGTTCCGTGCGTTTCGTGAACGAAAACATCATTCCGCTCGTCTACAATTACCTCTCTGCACCGGATGACGGCCAGCCTGTCACGCAGGAAGATGCAACTCGCACGAGCTGGACGGACGAGTGGAAAAACTCCAGCGGCGGCTACCCGGACGGCACCTGAACCTAAGGCATGAAACACGGCTCAGCGCTACCGTTTTCGTCTTCATGACGAACTAACGGATCCTAACTAACGATGCGTGAACGCGCCGCCGTTTCGTCCCATTATCGCGGCAGACGGCGGCGTTCCGACATTTTTCATCAAGGATGAAGAAAACCATGAAATACAGAAAAAAAAATACGGTACTTCTTTTTTCCGATGACGGACTGCATTCTGCTTTCCGCCGCGGGATCTTACGCACATCCGGTTTCACGCTCGTCGAGCTTCTCGTCACCATTTCCATCATCGGAGTCCTCATCGGCTTGACGATCCCGGCTGTCCAGACGGCACGCGAGGCAGCGCGAAAGGCGTCCTGCCTGAACAATCAGAAACAGCTGGCGCTCGCGTTCATGGAGTACTCGACCGTACACGGCGGGCTCCTGCCTCCGAGCTACTCGACGACCCCCGTTCAGCGCGGCTGGGCGATCGATCTACTGCCGCACCTGGATGCCGAGAATTTCGTGAAAGACTGGACGGAAGACGCTGACTATTTCGAGGGCAACAATCAGTACCTCATCAAGCGGCACATGGGATCTTTCCTTTGCCCAAGTACGCCAAACAAGAAACGTCTCGTTCAGGCAAAATTCGACCTGACGGGCAAAGCGTGTTCCGTCGAAGGAAGTGCGTCTGACTATTTCGTCCATGCAGGCGGCGTTCCGGTGAGCGAATACGGAAGAACGGACGTCTACTCCAATCCGCTGGAGGTAAACAAACGCCTCTCGGCAGACGCGGAAGACGGAGTCAGCCAGACCATCATCGTAAACGAGCAGGCAGGACGGCCGGACCTCTGGAAAGAACAAAAAAAAGAAGCGACCCAGACCGCTCAAGCCTCGCGTTCCCTTTGGGCAGGCGCTCCGGTGACGAATATTCCCGCCTTTCTGCGCGAACGGGACAGCATCATCAACTATTCGAATGAAGGATTCTACGGATTCCACACTGCCGGGATGCACTCAGCATTCATGGATGGCTCGGCCCGTTTGATCTCGACGCGGGCACTGACGTACATCGTACTGGCGATGAATACACGCGACGGCGAGGAAAATGTACGGGTCGATGACCTCCAGATGGACCGATACGATGAGTCGTTCATCAAGGACGGACTCTACCCGAACGGAAAAACGACGCCCTGAACGCACGAAAGACCGCAATGTTATTCCTTCACATTTCCCTAAAGATTTCGCATTTTTGCGAAGTTTCGGAAAAATCTTTTGTTTTTTCCGGAAAAACAGCTGAAACTACTTGCAAAAATCGCCGACATGAGCTAAAATACGTAAGATGATGTTTTGCTAGGATGCTGCACTGCGTCAGCCTGGCTTTCCTTTCCTAAACAAGCTCATGAATCACAAGGAGAAATGTGTCATGTCATCCCCCTCCACTATATCCCGCCGCAGTTTCCACCAGCTACTTGGTGCTGGAGCACTCTGTGCCTCTCTGAACATGCTTCAAACCGGAAAGGCTGAAACAAGTGACACCGCAGATACATCTGATGCCGGAGCTGCCAACCAGAGAATTCCGGACGAGTCCATTATGTCCAAAGAGTATCTAAATTTCTGGAATTCTGATGTGCAGCAGGAGATCGACGAGAAAATCGAAAAATATCGCAAGGCAGATGCAAAATTCACGCTCGAAAATGCAGCTCCAGGTACAGAAGTCTGTGTTCGCCAGCTATCCAATCAATTCCGCTTCGGAAGTAATATTTTCCTTCTCGGTCAGCTTGGCTCTCCGGAACGAAATCAACGTTACGCCGATCTCTTTGGCCCGCTCTTCAACTCGGCATCCGTTGCATTTTACTGGAAAACTATGGAACCGGAACCAGGAAAACCGCGTTATACGATGACAGAAAAAGATAGACCGGAATACTGGGCTTCTCTCGCCGAACCATGGAATGAACCGCACTGGCGCCGTCCGCCGACCGATTTTGTCGTTGATTTCCTCGAAAAACGCGGCCTGAATATCCACGGACACGCCATTATTTATGGAATGCGCCGCTGGGGACATCCGGAATGGATGCCGGAAGATCGAAAAGCAATGGAACCGCTTTTCGAAAAACGTGTTCGTGAGTTAGCGGAACGTTACGGAAGCCGAATTCACGAGTGGGACGTCGTCAACGAATGCATCAATCAGGCGAACCGGGGACTTATGCCTGATGACTATACGTTCAAAACCTTTGAATGGGCCAAAAAATACTTTCCGGAATCGGTCCGTCTTTCCGCGAACGAATGCGACATGAGCTGGGGACCAAATCGGCGTTATGTTGAAATCGTCCGCGATTTGATCGATCGTGGTGCGAAAGTTGACTTGACCGGCGTCCAAATGCACATCTTCAGTATGCCAAAGAGCCAAAAGATTGCCGATGGTGAGGATAGCCACACACCAGAAAAACTGAATGCGGTCCTTGACACTCTGGTGGAAACGGAACGTCCGCTCCATGTGAGTGAGATCACCATTTCCGCCCCAAGCGACGACGAAAAAGGACGTATGATCCAGGCTATTCTCGCTCGGAATATTTATCGTCTCTTCTTTGCACATCAGCATGTAGATGCGGTCACGTGGTGGAATGCCATTGACGGCGGCGCGGCTCCGGGAGAACCTACCATTTCTGGTCTTCTTGATACGAATCTGAAAAAGAAACCAGTCTGGTTCGCCTTGGATCAGCTTCTGAACCATGAATGGAAGACAAACATGACGGTCCATGCTGACGCAAATGGGAACGTTCAGTTCCGAGGATTCCGCGGCAAATACCAGCTTTCCTGGACGGACAAAAACGGCCAAAAACAGGAAATGATCTGCATGGTCCAGTAAATTCTACATTCTGCAAACCAGTTTTCCGCCTTCTGTGCCGACTCATGCAGAAGGCGGAAGCTGCAATTTATAAAAAGTCAGTCCCCCAAAATACCCCCTCAATTTAACATCCCCAAGATAAGAAAAGGAGAAATTCCATGTTTCGACGTGATTTTTTGCGTACCGTCCTGGCAGGAAGCGCAGCGGGACTCGCTCTGAATTCTGGGATGACGAGTGCAGACACTGCGGCTCCGCTGCCCCCCTCAAGCACTGCGGACGGCAAAACGTGGTTCGATTTCGAGAAACTGCCTCTTGAAGGCCGTGCGTGGGAAAATGAAGAACGTCTCCGCCCGTACGACCGGTTCCCCAAACGCTGGATGGAAAAGATCCCTGGCGGCGTCCGCGGAAATGCGCTTCACTCGACAGGCATGGCGGCACACTTCAAAACGAATTCGCGCCAGATCTGGATCCGATATGAAAATACGCGGGCAAATCTCAGCATGTGGCACATGGCACAGGTCGGAGTAAGCGGTTTCGATCTCTATTGCCGCGACGAAAAAGGGACCTGGCGTTATGTCAATGCCGTCCAAAAAGGAAAGAAGGCAGAGGTACTCATCGGCACGGGGATCCCGGACGATGGAAAAGAACGCGAGTACATCATGTACTTCCCGCTCTATAATGGGGTAGTGAAAGCGGAGATCGGCGTCACAGAAGGATGTTCTTTCTCCATCGTGCCGGTCACGAAGAAACCGATCCTCTTTTACGGTACATCGATCTGCCATGGTGCGTGCGCGTCGCGTCCCGGAATGCCGCATCCGGCCGTCCTTTCCCGCCGACTCGATATTCCGCACTGGAACTTCGGCTTCTCCGGATGCGGAAAAATGGAAGAAGTCATGGCAGATGCCTTCGCGGAACTTGATCCGTGCGTCTACGTTCTGGACTGTCTCCCCAATATGCAGCCGATCCTCGTGACGGAACGTGCGTTCAATTTCGTGAAGCGTCTGCGCGAAAAACGTCCCGACACGCCGATCATCCTCGTGGAAGACCGCCGTTTCCCAGTATCCTGGATCAATGAAGAGCGCCAAAACTACCACAACGCCAACCACGCCGCCATGAAAAAAGAGTACCAGAGAATGCTCGACGCTGGAATCCAGGGACTTTCGTACATCGAGGGCGACCTGCTCCTCCCGCCGGACGGTGAGGGGACCGTCGACAATTCCCACCCGAATGACTACGGTTTCTACTGGCAGGCGAACGCCATGGAACCCGTCATACGCAAAGCTCTCGGGCTCTAAACTCACCGTTTCGCACCGCGTTTCATGAAAAAAGGAACCGTCTTTTCCGGCGGTTCCCTTTTTTATCCCGTTCGCTTCTTTCAAAGTCAAAAACTTAGAGCGTCGCTTGGGAAACATTCTCTGTCGACGAAGTCTGTGACTGCGTTTTCAGCCGCTCAGTGATGGCTTTTTCATTTTCTTCATGCTTCCGACGGTTTCGCTGCATCCGAAGCCACGAGCAGTAACTTTCAAAGACATGGAATTTCACATTTCCAATGTCGAAATCCATTCCCGGCTCCAGTGGCCTGCACTGTCCATTCTGCAGCGGTGTGCTTGTCCCCTGAAATTTGTAATTGATCGGATTTATATCGTAATTCACAAGCCCAAATCGATTTCCGTAGAAATAAATAGCCGCGTGACGAAGAGCCATACCCGCAGCATTCGGAGGCGCGATCGAACCGCTTGCCGTTCCGATCACCGCAGCACGCAGAATGAAAAGATACGTGTCCGTATCGCAATACGGATCATTCTCCCAACACGGATCTTCCAGATTCAAGGTTCTCGGTTGATAATTCCCATTTTGGGCCTTCGTCATTTCGTCGTTATCAATACTTTCTTTTGCCTTTTTCTTCATCTTCTCAGAAAACGTCAGTCCTTTCTGACGCTTCAGAACCAGCACATCGACTCCGGCATTCGTCCCGATCTGCCAAAATGGATTCACCGCCATCGGATTTTGTACATTCCCTTGAAGGACCTGTCCAAGGGCTCCAGTCCCAGGATCGCAGTACCCTTTCATCTCCAAATGTCCGCATTCCGCAAGGACGATCTCCAAAGGATCCTTTAGCAGATCGGAGAGCTTATACTTCGAGTTCGGCACCGACATCGAAAGGGTAACTTCTTTCGGCTCGTACGCATCACAGACGATCTTCGTCCCCCATTTTCCCAATGACGTAAAGGTAAGACCATCCGTAAGGTCCGCCAAATTGCCGACCTTAATATTCAAATGGCTCCTTGAAAAAAACATACTCGCAGTGCTTGCATTCAAATCGTCATCAGACTCCCGATAATATCGATAGACATAATCGATATTCTTACGATTATGCCCGCGTCCCAAAACGACCGACGGTTTCGCGCAGATGTGATAAAAATACACTTTTCCATTCACTTTCGCCGTCAAAAGAAGCGTGTCGCGCGGCGGAGGATTCACTCCGGCCCCGATCGGCTCGAATTTGAAAAGCCACGGTTTTGTATTGCCCGCAGCATCGTTACCATCATCCTCTTCCGGAGCGGTATTTTGATCAGCAGAAGCGGCATACAGATTCTTCGACAAATTAATGATCGCGTTCTCGTCCGCCTCGAT
>JAFQOH010000145.1:0-8082 GCA_017403345.1 Thermoguttaceae bacterium | reverse complement strand
TAAAAGCGACGCGAGACGCGACGCCTCCCAAATGCGACGCGAGACGCGACGCCTCCCAAAAGCGATGCGAGACGCGACGCCTCCCAAAAGCGATGCGAGACGCGACGCCTCCCAAAAGCGATGCGAGACGCGACGCCTCCCAACTGATTGAAAAGCGACGCGAGACGCGTCGCCTCCCAAATGCGACGCGAGACGCGACGTCTCCCAAAAGCGACGCGAGACGCACCGCCTCCTAAAAGCGTTTCCCTCTCAGACTCTCTCTTCAAAAACTTTTTAAACCTTTTTGTTTGTGGTTTTTGCGATCTACTCCGCAAGCGCCTCTATGGCTTCCGCGATCTTCGCACGACGCTCGTAGATCGGAGATGGATCCGTGCTGAACTGCGTCATGCTCGACGTGATCGTCTCCGGTACCGTCAAGAGCGCTTCGTATTCCGCACGTTTCAAAGGCGAAAGATCTTTCGAAGACGCCAGCATCTCACGCAAAAGGTAAAGCATCTCGTAGTCTTCGAGCCCTTCCCGAAGCATCTCCAGACGGATGCTTGAGACCGGCAGCTCGAAATTCGGAGAGTCATCTTCCTTGAGCGGCGTTGCGCAGGCAAGCGGCGGATAGTAGAGCCTTCCGTCGCCATTTCCCCAGAATCGTTTCACTCCGGCCGGCGTGTCGTAGCCGCTGACGTAACTCATCGGGTCAAGGTACGGATCCTGCGCCTCATTCGGGTACGCGGCATTGGATGTCCAGTAGTTAGTCGCCCAGATGAGCGTTCCGACGACGTCATTCTGCCAGGTCTGCCAGAGCCACGTGCGCATTTCCACCGCGCTGTGGTCGATGAACTCTGTGCAGTACGGTTCACGCGGCCAGCAGCAGATGTACCACCAGAAACGCTCGCCTTTCGCTTTGCAGAGCGCCGCGGTCTTCGGGTCGAAATTCGGAGTCACCGGGCACCAAATGTCGACTTTTCCGAGAAGATCACCCGCGATGACGCTTTCCGAGGGTTCCTCCGTCAGCATCGTCTGGATCTCCGGCGCGTACTTCTTGATGCGGTTCATGCCGTTTCGGACGAATTCGTAGTCCTTCACATCCGGTTCGTCAAACCAGTAAACGTACGCTTTTTTGATCCACCCTTTCTCCTTCAAGTGCGCCTCAATCTGACGGACGCAGGAGGAGAACATTGCCTGGTACTCGACGGTATTTTCGCCGAATCCCATCAGACTCGGCTCCGTGCGTGCGTGGAACGTGCCTCCGCCCATGCCGGGAATGCTGAATCGGAAGTTCGTGAATCCGTACTCGCCCATCGCGCGTTCCATTGCCGCATCGAAACGGGTGAAATCGATGACGCAGCGGGAGTTTTCAGGCTTTTCGCGATCCACGATCCACTCGTATCGGATCCCGTCCATCGTCTCCGGATGGTACGGCGAGATGCGGTACTGACCGAGGAATTTGAGGTAGATCTGGTCAAGTTTCCGGCGGTCTTCTTCCGTGCGTGCGCCGTGGTACCGGTACGTCGTTTGGGGCGAGAATCCGTAGGCGGTCTCCGAGTGATTCACGCGCGGAATGGCGAAATTCCAAACGCGGAGCCGAAGCGGAACGGTGACCTTTTCCACGTTTCCTGCACTTCCCGATTTTTTGAGCGTGAGCGTCACTTCCGACGCGAATTCTCCGGCCGGAGTTCCTTCCGGGACGTAAACGGTGAGCCAGAGCGGCGCGTTTTCGCCGGCTTTCAGCGTTTTGGGGAAGGTGAGCGGCGGGAGCGCGTCAGGGTAAAATTCACGCACGCCGGTCCGGTCCGTCGGATTCTCGATGAAGTGGTAGTAAACGTTGCGGACCGTCACGTTTTCCGGCGCGATCTCCGCCCCGGCCGCGTTTTTCAGCGGAGAGAACGAAACGCTCTCAAGCGTCAGTTCCTCTTTCGGATCCAGGACCAGCTGGCACGATTCCCAATCGTTCCGAGCCGCGGAGAGCTGGAGACCGACCGTCTCTTTTTCCGTCGGGACGGCGCGTTTTCGGCTCACTTTCCACGTCGCGGGGCACCACCAGACCGCGGTATTGGCCGAGGCTCCGGCAAACGTTTTTCCGAAATCCTCACGGTAAAAATCTGCCACGTAGTACCGGCACCGCACTCGCGCGGACTTCGCGTTTCCGGCCGAGTCTTTCCACGTCAGCTCTTTCTCGAACGTGCAGTCTCCCGGAACGTTTTTCGGAAGATCTTCCACTCGCGGAAGAACTCCACGGGATCCTTCGTCTCCGCGAATGAGTTCCCAGAAGCACGTCGCGCCGCGCAAACCGGCTTTTTCCGTGCCGATCGGCGTGTTTTCGACCGTTTCCGCCTTTCCGGCATCATCCGCTTTCGGCGGGAGGAGCGGAGCGCGGAAGCAGAATCCGTAAAGCTGGCAGTTCGTGTTTTCCATGCCGACGAAACGGACCCAGACGGTTTTCACGCCGCTGAATTCGGAGGGAAGGTCAAGCTCTTTCGTGCCGAGACCTGCAAGGTGACCGACTTCCGTCCATTCCTGACCGTCTTTCGAGGCAAACGCCTTCAAGCCGCCGTTCGTGTGGTAGCCGACGGTGAAGGAGAGTTTCGGGGTGAAAAAACGCGGTTCCGGGCAGTTCGGAAGGTCGAGCGTCAGGTCTGTCAGATCGAATCGGTAGGTGACCGTCCCGTTCGTTCCGACGTTCCAGCGTGAAGTGTTGAACCAGCAGCTGCTTTCGACGAAAGAGCGGCTGAAATTTCCCTGCGAGCCTCCCAGTGCCGACTGGAACTGGTACGCCGGGCCGTTTTCGTCCAGAATGACCGTCTCGTCCGCGCCGAGTCCCGTCGCGGCGTAGGTCGGCGTGAGGTAGAGAAGCTCGACTTCCGCGAACTGGAGAGTGCCGTTGATCATCCATTGCCCCAGACGGATCGAGGTCTTTTCCGTCTGCTTCGGCACGGTGGAAATGAGGGAGCGCGTCTCCCATTTTTCCGAGAGCGGAATGTCGAAATTGGCGAAGCGCAGCCCAGTCATCCCGCCGCCGGAACCTGCCGTCCGACGCGCCTTGAAGCGGAGCATGACAGTGCGTCCGGGCAGAACGGGAACGTTGGAAAGTTCCCAGACGTTCGACATTTTTCCATTTCCGGTGATCTCCAGAACGGCCCCGGAAACGCCGTCGGCACCGTCTTTCAGAAGCCGGCCTTCTCCTGAGTCCAGTTTCCACGCCGCGTCGGCCAGATCAAACCGGACGGCGTCCGCACTTTGCGCGAAACCTGGAGCGGGGAGCAAAAGTAATGCCGTCCAAAGCAGGAACAGCACGTAAAAAGGGAGGGATCTTTTCTTCATTGGGAGGGTCCTTCAAAAAAAGGGATCTCAAAAAATGGCTCAAAAAATGGCTCAAAAAAAGGATCTTGGGCAGGAAAAATTTTGCCGCTGAAAACAGAACGGCAGAAAAAGCGCGTCATGCCGCTGCAGGAGACGCGCTCTTTTTTTCATTCAAACGCACACTCGGTCTACTCAAAAACGACTTCGTACCAGAGCGTCTTGAACTCTCTGGAGATCTCAAACTGCACGAGTTCGTCACTGACGCGCTTCGCAGTGAATTCTCCCGTCGGTCTTGCGTTTCCGTCGAGCGGGCGGATCTTCACCGAGACGCCTTTGGGAGCTGGAAGCGTGATCTTCGCCGGGATCCCCTCGCACATGAGCGGCGCGTGACCGCGTTTCTGGCAGAACGTGATCTGCTTGTTGATCAGGTCCGGGTACTCTTCCACCGGCGTGTCTTTCACTTCGACCGGATCGTAAAGTCCCAGAACGCACTCGGAGTTTTTCTGAAGCCCTGTCGCGGCCAGCAGCCAATGGTTTTCCTTCGTCTGCGTAAAGCTGACGGTCGCCCAGTCAAGGATCGTTTTGCCGAATTCGATCTTCATTCCATCGCGGTACTCCATCGTTCGGCCCTGAATGAACCCGGTGAAGACTTTCGTTTTCGGAGAGTCCACCTGGTAGAAACCGCGGTCTTTGATCTCGCCGTTCCAGCGCAGCTCGCCAGTGTTCGAGACGGTCTTTGAGGGAATCTCACGTTCGTCATCGCGCACGAACGGAGCAGCTCCCTCCGTCGCGGTTTCCGGAATATCGAGATCCGTGAGCCGGACCCCGACGCTGGTCAGGACCGGATTTTCATGGCAGAAACCGATCGGCGCAAGCGAGCGTCCGTAACCGGAAGCGGCTTTTCCGTAGATCGCGCGTTCCTCCGCATCCGTCACGGCATAGACGACTTTTTTCGCATTCGAGACGTCATTCGCGTCTTTCACGTCGCCGCGCACGAACATATTGAAGCACGCCGGCATGTGTACGAGCTGGACGGAGTTCCCTTTGATGTCGAAAAAGCTCGGCGTCTCTTCCGTGCTGAATCCCTTGGAGTGCGACCAGGCGAAAACGAAGATCCCGCTCCAGTTCTGGAAAGCTGCCATGGAGGCGATCATCGGGAAACCTTCTGCGCCGTAAAGGTTCGGGTAGGGGTGATTGTACTCGGAGACCGTGTACGGTTTTCCAAGCACGCGATTGTTCGCCAGATTCGTGATGGTGGAAGGTCCATTCCCCAAAACGTTCGCAACGGAAGTGTTTCCGAGTTTCCAGTTCCCTTGATCCCACGGCCGACCGGGGAAGGAGGGGTGGTTCCAGTACGCGTGATTATCGCAGTAGTCCAGCTTTGCCTGTGCGTAGTGCGCACCGTAATTGAGCTGCGTTCCGGAGACCGGGGCTTTCGCGCCGAGGTCTTTCTTGATGAAGTCGTACATTTCGAGCCAGTACTTCGTTTCCAGATCGATCAGGAAGGAGACGAAATCCGCTTTGGCTTCCGGAGTGGTTTTCGCGACGTCCCCCTGACGGCGAATGAGCTGAATGGTGCCGTCTTCAAGCGATTCCTCTTTCGCCAGTCCCAGATCCCCGCCGCCCTGGAAGGAAACGTCGTCGAATTCGTAGAGACCAGGCACGAAACCGCTGAATCCGAAACGGGCTTTTTCGTCGCTGCGGGTCGGGATGAACGAGAACACATACTCTTTCCATTCCTTTCCGACTTCGCAGGAAACGTGAAGCCCAAGCCCCTCCCATTCAGCATGATTCTGTGAGCAGTTGAGGCGGAGTTTCGGCGCGTTTTTCACGTCGGTGCGGACGCGGAATTTGACCGTGTACGGCACACCTTCCTGAATGGCGAAATCGCGGAAGTAAAATTGAGGATTCCAAGAAACGCTCCCCAGTTCCTCCACCTTTAGACGCATCACGCCGTTTTCGGCCCAAAGTCCCGCTTTGGCAGTTCCATTTTCCAGCGTCCACTGCGACGCGGCAAATTCCTCCGGCCGGTCGAAACCAGGATCCGGCACGATGTTTTTCTCAAGCGGAAACGTCCGGCTCTTCCACGCATCGCGCAGTTCATCCGTCGAAGCGTACTTCTTCTGAAGCCATTCGTTCCAGAGCTTCCGGAAGTAAACGGAGTACGCCGGCGTCAGGTCATCCAGCTCGCTCCAGAACCAAGAGGCGACCACGCTGTTCTCATTGTTGATCTCGATCATCGCGACGCACGGATCCTCGCAGTAGCTCATTTTCGTGTACGGATTCACGTGCGTGAGCAGATCGCGCGCGTACTTTTTCTGGTACTCGATCATCCGCGGCTCGAAATTGTCCAGCCCTTTGTCGTAATGCCGGTCATTTCCGGACGGCTCGAATTCCGCGTTCCATTTGGAAAGGAAACGCGAGACGTGAAGATTGATGTTGACGTAGATCCCGTTGAGCTTCAGCTGGTAAATGAGCCAGTCCAGTTTGTCGAGCTGTTCCGGATCGATCGCGGAGACGTCCGGGTAGTTTTTTCCCCAGATGTCCCGATTGTCCATGTGATGCAGCCGGACGCCGTTGATCCCGAAAGAGGCCATCCGTTTGGCGTAGCGGACCGCGTCTTCTTTTTCCGGGAAGTTCATGGAGAAGCACGTGTTCACGCCCCAGAAACGGATCTCTTTTCCATTTCCTTCCGTAATGAATCGGTCACCATCCACGACGACTTGACCATCCGCGCCCGCTTCTTTCTGCGAGGCGGGATCGATCCAAATGTCCGCGATATTTTCCCCCATCGTGAAGAAGGGGAAAAGCCCCAGCTTTTCTTCTTCCGAGCCCTGCGAGACGGCCGGAATGAAAAGAAGTGCGAGTAAAAAAATCAGTTTTTTCATAGGAAAACCTTCGTCTGCTGCTTCGCGCAGCGGTAGGAACTCAGAATTGGGCGGGCAGGCCGACGGGGCCTGACGATACTTTTCTTTTAAATTTAGCAGACTGTCGAGAAAAGTAAAGGGTCCCGCACGCAAAAAAAGTAAAATTTGACGAAAATTCCCCAAAAACGCGAGCCGCGGATAACAGAGAGTGTTTTCTGCCCAGGGACGGCCAGAGTTTTTTCGGAAAACCACGCTTTTCGTTTTTTGATTTTAGTTTCACGCCGGATCAGAAAATCAATGTTCCGTCAAGCAGGAAACCGTCTTCGTCAAACGCGCCGTCACTGAAAAGCAGGAACGGACGCCACGTCTGCCGGGAGGGAAATTCCGCGTCGTCCCGTTCCTCTTCCTGAGTCAGTGCGGGAGCTGTTTTTTTGGGGAACTCTTCCGATCGGATGAGTGTACCGACCGAATATTTTTCCTCATCGAGCGGCGCATAGTATTCCGGGAACGTCTCGACCCGCTTGCGCCAGGCATCAAAGCGTTTCCGCTGATCCGCGCGCGATTCTGGATTCTGCCGATACGTAAACGGTTTCCCGTCAGCGAACGGATCCTGGAGAAGCGCATCGGGAAGCGCAAGTTCCGCCAGCGTTTCCGGGTACCGGCCATTTTCCCGGTGAAAAAGCTCCGTCTCCACGGCGATCCGCGCGAGACGGAATGAAAGCTCATTTCTCCGGATCGTCTCTTCCATGCATTTCAGCGTAACGCGCTCAAGCCGCCACAGCTCCCAGCCGAGAAGCCGTCCCCAGAGTCCGGGAATGTGCGTCTTCTCCGCGACGGCCGTCCAGCCCGGTTCGCTTTTCGGGGCCTCAATGCCGAGGATCTTTCCATCCTCCGCGCAAACGGTATTCAGATTCCGGACCAGTTCCCGCCGAAATGCTTTCTTGTGCCAAAGCGTCAGCCTCGGTTCCGTTTTCCAGGTGTACTCCATCAAAACGCAGGTGAAGAGCTTCTCCTTTTGCAGAAACGCATCCAGAGACTCGCGCTGGTCAAGGATTTCCAGTTCCCGGCGGATCTCCTCCAGCTGCGCGGCCGGGAGCGGCGCGGTAAACAGAATGTCCGCGAGGAGCTGGAACCCGCTGTTTTCCAAACCGTACCCGGCAGCAGAAAGCGAAGACGGAAAGCGGGTCAAATGTTTCGCCAGGTAAAAAATCGTCAGGCAGTCCCGGACCGCGAGATCCGCATCGCCGGCATTCAGTGCTTCCCGCGCCCGAAGAGTCAGCAGCGCGGAAAAAGACCGAAAAGCTTCAATGGTTTTTTGCATCCGCTCCAAGTCCCCATCCACGCGCCACATCAAGTACGGCATCCGCGCAGCCTCGGCGATCCGGTCGAGTCCCGCGTTGAGGTCGTCCCACTCCACCGCGATCTTCCCCTGAATGGGCTTTTTCAGCTCCGCGTTCCATTTTTCCCGCACGTCAGCCGCTCTGGAAAGAAAGTCTGGAAACTCCGGTTCAAACTCTTGGGCAAGTTCCGCCTCAAGTCCCGCCCGGGCACATGATGCCCTCCAAAGCGGGTCGGAAACGCCGGAGAAACCCGCGATCTCCGGCCCAAACGCCCGCGCGAGGATCTGAAATCCGTTTTCGCCGGGGTCTTGAGCTTCCTTTTCCAGAAACTGCGCCAGAGCTTCCCCGTAATTGACCGACCCGTCAGCATTCCGCGGGCCGGTGATCAGGTGCGTTTCGGGAGTCACCCGTTCCGGAAGCAGCCCGGAGACGATCTGAAAACCAGCGAGAGCCAGCGGCAGCGAGTTGTTCGCGAGTCTCAACGTTTTCAGCGGCGATGCCATAAGCATTGGCTATCGCTACGAAATCGGGATTTACCATTGGAGTTTGTGAGAAACGGCTGTTGAAGAAAAGTTCTTGCCATT
>JAFQOH010000144.1:0-2240 GCA_017403345.1 Thermoguttaceae bacterium | reverse complement strand
TTTTTAGCAAAATAAATCGGCTTCCCTTAATGGCTCGGCGGGCGGTTTCGTCCGGCAATTTGCGATAGATCGTGCGTCGACAGTCCGTGATCGTCCGATGCAGCATCTGCATGATATGAAATCGGTCGTAGACAAGTACAGAATTCGGAAGGTTCTCCCGGACCGCTTTCGTATATGCCGGCGACAGGTCCGCGGCAACGCATTCGATCTGCTTTTTCTGCATCCTGCGCATTTCAACTCCTCCGGATGCCTCCAAAAACATTCAAAAATAAAAATGTCCTTTTTTATAGAAATTTTTCGGAGGGCGTACTTGCGGATTCCTTGAACATGGTATAAAATAGCAGCAGACATGGTTCCTCCGATAAGGTTTTGGTTTTGGTTTTGATTTTTCTATTCTATCAGATACCATGTCTTTTTTCAACTACCCCCGGTACGCAGTTGCCGGATGAACCGTTTTTCGATTGCCCCTACATCACCCAGACGTGCAGCTCCAAGCTGTTCGTTAAAGGTTTTGATACCGTCAACCGCTTCCTCAAATCCCGAACCCGAAATTTCTGCCGCATATTTTAGCCGGGAGAGATTTTCAACCGAAATATTAGTACGTATTGCCATTTTACCAAGTTCGTTGCCGAACTCCACAAATTGTCCAATGCTGGCCTTGACAACAGACGACATACTGCTTAATGCGGTTTTGGCTCCATTGATGATCATCCCCCATTTCGCAGCATGAACAGTCCAGCTATTGATATAATCATGGACCTGATCCGCATAAAAGCTGAAAAGACGCAATCGCGAATTGGCTTTTTCCAACGCTGCGTTCAGTTGGGCGGTGTCCCCTTTGATCTGCACTAAAATACTATTTTCATCCATTTCTACTATCCCCCCCTTGACAGGGCAATTCCTAGGAGTTAAAATTGAATGTGTTGGTAAATTTCATCCTTTTTTCGGAGTCCGAGCAATGATAGTACTTGCGGTTACTGTGTGTCTTTTGCTGTATTCTCTGGACTGTCAGCAGGACAGGAGTCGGCTTTCTCGTAAAGAGAAACTGCAATATGATTGGTGCGGAATAGGCGGATGGATCATTTTGTATTCCGCATTCATGTTTCTTGTCTTGCTGTTGATTGCACTTCTTCCTTCCGGCGTCCTTCAGCGTATGAGTGATACCTGGTCTGACATCTTTTTCATTTCGATTCCTGTTGTTCCGCTCGTTGCTTCGTGGATCATCAGGGAATACATCCGCAGCAGGATCGACGCAATGCCGGATGAGGAAGATGATGAATGGTACTGACCTTCCATCAGCTTACTTTTTTCCGCTCCATGCTTTGGCGAACGCTTCCGCTTCGGTGCGGGTGGCGGTCCGAACTTTGGGTTTGAACTCGGAACAGTAGGGGAAGTTTTCCACTTTCAGTGCGTCGTTCCCCCGCCACGGATTGGAGACCGTACAGGCAAGGACCGCAGTCCGAAACCATTCCGCCTGACGTTTTCCTTCTGCCATTTGGTGAAGTTCGCGAAGGCTGAATGGTCCGGGGTGGATACTTAATTCTCCAGCTAAACGCCAGAGGTATCGTTCTGCCCAAGGTTCGGGATGTTTTCGAGAAGAAGGTCCGGACTCCGATCCAGTTCCCGCTGGAGTTGTTTTTCCATCGCCATGTTCACCTTTTTCAGACGGTCGTCCGCCAGAAGAACGGCACGTTCCATCTGGGCTTTTTCCAACGCTTCCTGATTCGCGATCACCCGCCGCAGAGCTTCTCTCTGGTACGGGTTCGGGGTAAAATTTACGATCGCCTCCTTGAATGCGTTCGTGATCTCCGGGATCTGTTCCGGTCCCACCCCCTCACCGAACCAGAACGCCATTTTCTGGAGTTTCGACGTCCGAAGCCCCGGAATCGTTTCCAGTTCCACATCGTGCGACCGGTCGAAATCCTCCTCGGAAAAGAGTTCTTTCACCTGATCCAGACAGATCAGAAATACCGTGTCGAGCATCAGCTGCGCCCGGCCGAAAAGCTGGTGAAGGTTCCCGGTATCCGCCATGGCTAAAAGGTCCAGAGGTTTTCCCTCCGCGTCCTTCAAAAGATTCCGGACCATGACCGTGTCCTTCTGTTTGATGTCCAGCGAAAATGTGATGTTTCGTGTGTCTTTGAATGATGCCATTTGTGTTTCCTTTCTTTTTTCTTGAGCTTCTAGCTTCTAGCTGCTAGCTACTAGCTTCTAGCTTCTAGCTAACAGCTAACAGCTAATGG
>JAFQOH010000143.1:0-3109 GCA_017403345.1 Thermoguttaceae bacterium | reverse complement strand
GTGTTGCTTGAGCCGCCGGTGTTGCTTGAGCCGCCGGTGTTGCTTGAGCCGCCGGTGTTGCTTGAGCCGCCGGTGTTGCTTGAGCCGCCGGTGTTGCTTGAGCCGCCGGTGTTGCTTGAGCCGCCGGTGTTGCTGTTTCCAGAGCAAGCGGAATGCCAGGAATGAGATTTTCTGAATGTGTGTATGTTGCGCTGTTTGCGGCAATTGCGCATAGTGAAAAGAGGATGCAGTGTGCGCATCTTCTGCAGAATGCGCTAATTGTTGATTTATGACTGTTTTTAGTTTTGTTCATTTTCTCTATGTTCTCTGTTTTGTTGTGTGGGAAAAATATTTATTCCACATTTAACAATCTAAACGATTTTATCAAAGAAAATAATGAAATCAACCGAAAATAAACACAGACAGACGTTCATCAGTATGGAACGGCGGTATATTGTTTTTGTAGTATCGGAAACATGCCCGCATTTTCCATGTGAAACGTCCATCAACTGACATTATATCAAAAAAACGTGAAAATCCCAATAGATGAAGTAGAAAAAAACGTCTTTTTGCGTATATTGTCATCCAAAAAGTTCACAAAATCAGCTTTTCCGCTTCATTTCAGCACCGAACGAAGAGCGAAATGTCAGAAAATGCGGTTTTTGAGAAATTTTGGGCCTTGAGAATTTTGGGAAATGTTGCGCTATGGCTGGTTTTCACCCAACGGTGTGTCGAGGCATTCGACAGCCTGGCCGAAGCAGGATGCTTAATTTATTTGAAGGAGTCAGATAGGGGGACAAAATGAGAACCTGGTTGACATTGTTTTTTTCGCTCTTTATGCTTTCCGTCATGGTCGGATGCCGTGAGCAGACGTTAGATCCGTACACGCAGGGTGGTTACGATTTGGCACAGCCGGGTCATCCGGCAGGAATTGCCGGTCCGGGTCCTGGAGTAGACATGGGAGTGCCGCCGCATATGGCAGGCAGTGCGCAGGGTTCTGGTGCAGCTGCTGCGGCTCCGGCTGCGATGAAGACGTCACAGCTTGCTTTTGTAGGTCCCTCCGGAGCGAACGTTCGCTGGGACGTTGCGGCGCAGGGAATGTTTGACTCTGAACCGATGGTCTGCCCGTTCCGTCAGGATTTCCCGCAGGGCGGCGTTTACCGTCTGAAGCTCACGGACATTCCGGGACATCCGGGACTTGAACTCTATCCGACGATCGAAGTGGCTCCGGCCAAACCGCGTACGCAGGCGTTCCTTGCGCACAGCATGATCCCGGTCAACTTCACCGAAGAAGACATCATGCAGGTCCGCAGCGGTAACTTTGTGACGAAAGTCATCTACCTGCCCGATCCGGAATTCCAGGAACTGGCTCTTGCCGTCGGAACCCCGGACACTATCGTCAGCACTCGCCTTGATCCGGGCGTCAATCCGATCGCGGAAGCTGACCGACGCGGTGCGATCCTCGCGATCATCCGCATGGGTAACAAATCGGTCACTCCGGAATACGCTGCTTCGGAAGGCGGAATGGTCTTCGACGAAAACGGCAATCCGATTTCCGGTGCTGCTCCTGCAGCGGCTGGCGTTGCCGGTTCCTCGCCGCAGAATTACATTTCCGGTGTCACTGGTCCGGAATTTGGTGAACCGATCACGGAAACCGCTCATGGCGTTCCTGGTCCCGTCGTTCTTCCGGAAGCGGAACCGGCTCGTAAGCGTGCGACTTATCCGACCTCGGCCCGCTAAGATGATCCAGGCCTGAAATTTCTCAGAGAGTCAGTAAAGCGGCGGCGGATGTGTGACATCGAAAACGCCGCTTTACTGCATGAAAGAATTTTGCGGGACGGATCCTGCAGATCTTCAAGTTGCTCTCGCGATTCATTCCAGCCCAATGCATGAAGGGAATCAGACTATGTGGATGTTGAGAAACTCAAGAAAATACCTGATCGAGATCCTGGTCTTGTCCGCGCTGGTCTTTACTGGACCGTGTTTCAGCGTGCTGGCGCAGCAGATACCTGCCGGAGCCGTCGTTATTTCAGACGTTGCGGTGGGAGAGACCGTTCCTGCGAATGGAACGCAGACTGTGCCGATGCCGGGACAGACTGTGCCTCCACAGAATGCGGGCGTACAGGAAGTGCGTGATGCCGCCGCTATCCTGAATGCGCCGGAGAACGGTCCCCATTTTCAGCACGTCCAAGTCCTCGCACCGGAGGGGACTTGCATTGCTCCTGCTGCAGATGGACGATTCCTCGAGCCGATGAATGCTCCGCAGTATTACGCGCTGCAGGTCGGCACTCAGTATCGTTTCCGCGTCACGAATATTCCGATGATGCCGGGAGTCGAAGTTTTTCCGACCGTGGAGATCGTGGACCGGACGCACCCGCCGATCGGGGAAGAACTGCGTCATGCGGTAGTTCTGGAACTGACGAAAGAGGATCTTTACGCGGCGATACGCGGTAAATTCGTGACTCGCGTCATCTACATTGAAAATCCCGAAACGGCTTTGCCGATCGCGTCGAGTACGCAGGAAGGTCAGGGATACTTTGATGTTTCTCCGAAAGCGGATCCGTTCCTGGTCGCCAAAACGCTGGGACGGCCCATTGCGATCATCCGCATTGGCGGACGCGCTCCGGAGATCGACGGAGAGTACGACATGAACTTCCTGAATAATTGCCCGCCGTTCCTGCACTATCCCCCCATGAAAAACTGAGAATTCTGCAAACTGCGCAATTTCCAGCCGACTCGTGAGTCTCATCGGACCGTGAGTCGGTTTTTTTGTGTACGTGGGTACGAGAACTTAAGAAATGTGGAGGGAGGTGGAAAAGTATGTGAAGTTCCTGCGTGTATTTTCGCGTTTATTCCCCGGGTTTCCAGGTTTTCCCTTGAATCTTTTTGAAAATATGCTAAAATTAAATTTAATGTCAGAATGAACTGCCTGTTTGTCTGCCGTTTTGAGGTCAAAAAATGAGTGATACATATGAATCGGCATTCACGATGAAAAAGCAGCCCGAAAACTGATCCAGGCAAACGAGGATTTCCAGAAGAAGGACGAGATCCTTCGCAGCGTGCCGGGCATTTCGCACGTCACGAGCGCGCTTCTGATCGGAATTTTGCCGGAACTTGGCCAGTTGAATCG
>JAFQOH010000142.1:0-8624 GCA_017403345.1 Thermoguttaceae bacterium | reverse complement strand
TGGCGGTTACGTTGGATCCGTCGGATTTGACGCCGCCACGGGCCGGCTTCTCATTCAGAACAGCCTCCCCATCCTTCACGAAGTCCGCAAATTCCTGCAGGAAAACACACTTGGCGACATTCCGGAACGCTTCCGCCGGGAAACTCCCCGATTACGTTCCATCCACGAACAAAAGGCACTTCCGGAAAGTGCGTACCCGTCGGTTCAATTTTACCACAGAAGACACTGAAACTCACTGGATCTTAAACACGAAAAGCACGAAAAAATTCGGATCTCGCGAATGTTTTAAAAGTTTTAAAAAATTCGTTTTGAGTTTTTTCGTGCCTTCCGTAAAATTCGTGTCAGAGCACAGAACACACTGTCTCTTTCCTCTTTTCAGTGTGTTCTGGCCTCTTCGGTGTCTTCCGTGGTGAAACCGCAGACGGCTTGGGAAGGCTCTTAGTACTGGGCGTTCAGAGATTCTCCGCCTTCCATGATGCTCTTCACCGAAGTCCAGCTGAGACCGAACAGCCGGGCACCTTCCGCGTACATTGCCTTGAGCGTTTCGATATTCCGGATCCCGCCGGCCGCTTTGATGCCGCAATTGTCGCCGACAGCGGCTTTCATGAGGATGACGTCTTCCACGGTCGTCTTCTTCGAGGAGGGCCAGCCGGTGGAGGTCTTCACCCAGTCGGAACCGACATTCATCGCGATCTTGGAGGCGGTAGTGATCTGCTCAGGCGTGAGATACGGCGTCTCGATGATGGTCTTCAAAACGATCCCTTCCGACGCACGGCGGATCGCGGCGAGATCTTCTTCCACGCGCTTCCACTCCCCGGAAATGGCGAGTCCGACCTGAATGACGCAGTCCAGCTCGTCACAGCCGAGTTCCATCATCCGTTCCACTTCATAGACTTTAACGCACGTCGGATGCCCGCCGTCGGGAAAACCGACCGTACCGCCGACCTTGATGCAGCGTTTTCCTTCCGCAGCGCGGCGCGCGTTCATTTCTTTGACTTCCGGCATCACGATCTCGTAATTTCCACCCAGCAGAAACATTCCCGACGTATTGTACCGGTCCGCATACAGGATGACATTACGCGCATCTTCCAGCGTAGACTGCGCCTGAACTGCCGAACAGTCCATCATCGAACCAATGTCTTCCATCGTCAGTTCTTCGACTTTTTTATTCAACATGAAAAAACTCCTTTCAGATCCAGGGGAAAGTCACACTCACTCAGCCGCCGCGCTGCCGAACCGTTCGAGATAGCTCGCCCATCGGCCGCGAATGGCGTCGCGGAGTGTATCGTCAATTTCAAATTTATTCTTTTTGTAGTTTTTGTGCTCTTCGGCATAGCGTTCCAGACCGGGCCGCATTTTCTCAAAATCCCCGAGTCCAAGCTGCGCGTAGACCTTCTCCATGACGCCCACTTTATCGGCACAAAGGTCCTCGTAACGGATCTCAATGAGCTGCTCCGGGGACATGTCGGCCGTGTCGCGGAAGTAGGCACGATACATTCTCTCAAGAGACTCGAAGACCAGCTCTTCCAAATACGCGCCGTCGGATTTCTGATACGATTCGCTCGTGAGGAAACGTTTCCAGAGGTTCACCGTCGAAGCATAAAGCGTGAAGGGATCACGGGAAATGTGGATGAACTTCGCATTCGGGTACATTTCGCGCAAAACACGGATCCGGGCCGTGTGCGTCGGGGATTTCATGACGAGACGCCGGTCGTCGCGGTACGTGAGGGCCTTGATGAACCAGTCGAGACCGTTTTTCCACGTCTCCAGCTCCTTCTCCGTCAGATTTGAAAGATCCAGGTACTTCTGCAGCGCTTCGTATCGTCCCTTCCACTTCATGTTGTTCGGAAACGCGAGGTGGCAGTACGGCGACGGGATCCCCATGGCGCAAAGAGCAAATTCATCCTCCTGCGGTGTGTTCCAGCCGAAGGCGACGTTGTCCATCGGGCGTTTGTCGGGCAGACGGAGGAGCGACGTGATGATCTTGCGCGAAACGAGGAAGAATTCCGGCGCAAAACAGGAGAACGTGTCCGGACAGGTAAACTGCGGGTCACGCATGAGGATCTCGTGCAGCATCGTCGTTCCGGAGCGCCAGTGTCCCACGATGAAAACGGGGTCATACTTCAGCTCGACCTTCGCGAGCTTCGAGCCGAGAGTCAGCCTCTGGTACATCGCGAAAGTTGAGGAAACGGAACTGGCGAAAATGTTCATCGCAGCCATGGGCCATCGCAGGGGACGGATCAGGAATCCATTACGGGCAAGGAGGCTGAGATACGGCGTCAAACGCATTCCGTTCCAGATGCGCGGGACCCACATTTTGTCTTTGAATCCGCCAACTTCCTTCACTTTTACATTTCCGGGAAGATTTTTCGACATGATCTTTCCTTCCGTCTTCCATTTCCTGAATTCCATATCTACGGCGGACACGCGGGCTGCACACATGAACTGCACACATGAACTGCACACATGAACTGCACACATGAACTGCACACATGAACTGCACACATGAACTGCACACATGAACTGCACACATGAACTGCACACAGGAACTGCACACAGGAACTGCACACAGGAACTGCACACATGAGCAGATCCGTCCGCCGCCAACGAGTACGCACAAAAAACTGCTTACATTATACCAGATTTCGAATATTTTGGAAGGAGTGGCGGAAAAGAATTTCTGTTTTTCAGAAAAAGTGCTCTAAAAGCCTGGAAAGTTTCCCGACTTTCCCTTAGGGGAGGGTTTACTTTTTTTTTATTTCGCGTAAAATGAAAGGAAGTTCATGTTTTTCGACGGACCCCGGCCGCACACGGCAGCGTTCCGTTTCACCGCCCCAGTTCCGTGAGCGGCTCCGTCCGCCTCACCGACCGACATTCCATCACCGCAGTTTACCGAAAATTCCCCAATGTACACAGAAAACAAATTACTCGTTGGTGTTTCCCGCAATGAAACGCGTGTTTTTTTAAATCCTAGAATGGCCAATCGTCACGGATTGATCGCAGGTGCGACAGGTACGGGCAAGACCGTTACGCTGAAGGTCCTTGCCGAATCTTTCAGCGAGATGGGCGTCCCAGTCTTTCTTGCAGACGTAAAGGGAGACATCTCGGGCATGTGCCAGCCGGGGACAGGGACGCCGAAGATCCTGGAACGTCTGAAAAGCATGGGGATCGCGAACTTTCAGTTCCAGAGTTTTCCTGTTCGATTCTGGGACGTTTACGGTAAAGGCGGGATCCCGGTCCGCACGACGATCAGCGAGATGGGGCCAACGCTCCTTGCGCGCCTTCTGGAATTGACGAAAGTACAGGAAGGCGTTCTAAATCTCGTTTTCCAAATTGCGGATGAATCCGGCAAACTCCTGATCGACTGGAAAGATCTCCGCGCAATGCTCCTCTACGTGGGAAACCGCAACAAAGAGTACACGCTCAAGTACGGAAATATTTCGAAACAGAGCATCGGCGCCATCCAGCGTGCACTGCTTGCCGTGGAAAAAGCAGGCGGCGAGTGCTTTTTCGGAGAACCGCCGCTCGACATCCGCGACTGGATCAAGACGGACACCGACGGGAAGGGGATCGTAAATATCCTGCACTGCACGGAACTTTACCGTCACCCAGTCCTTTACGCAACGTTTCTGCTCTGGATGCTCAGCGAGCTTTTTGAGCTCCTCCCGGAAGTCGGAGACATGGAAAAACCGAAACTCGTCTTTTTCTTCGACGAGGCCCACCTCCTTTTCACCGACGCGCCGAAAGTACTGGTCCAGCAGGTCGAACAGGTCGTGCGTCTGATCCGTTCCAAGGGAGTCGGAGTCTACTTCATCACGCAGCAGCCGTCGGACATTCCGGACTCCGTTCTTGCGCAGCTCGGAAACCGGATCCAGCACGCACTGCGCGCCTACACGCCGATGGAGCAGAAAGCGGTGAAAGCCGCGGCGCTCTCCTTCCGCAGAAATCCCGATTTCGACACGGAATCCGCGATCACCAGCCTCGGAACGGGCGAGGCGCTCATTTCCTTCCTCGACGACGCTGGAAGACCCGAGATCGTGCAGATCTCAAGGATCCTCCCCCCTGCGAGTTTCATGGGACCCGCTTCAGACGAGGAACGCAGAAGGATCACGGAAAATTCGGAACGTTTTGCGTTCTACTCTGACGTTTTCGACCGCATCTCCGCCAGCGAGCTCATCGAAGAAGAAATGGCCGCGGAAAACAAACGGGAAACAGAACATGAAACGGAACAGAGTTCCGCTCCCAAAACGGTACACAGAAACGCGCAGAGGAATCTGCCGGGGAATCTGCCGGGGATCGGAAAAACAAAGACCGCAGGAAAGACTTCGGGCCGTACGAGTTCCGCAAAAAAAGGACGTCCTCGAAAAAGTGCAATGGAAAAAGCCGCCGATTCCACCTTCCGCACCATCGGAAGAGAATTGGGAAAGAGCATCACTCGGACTATCCTGGGGATCTTTTTCAAAAAACGCTGAAACGCTGCATTTTCCGGACGTTTTCCCATGCAGCTCCAGATTCCCATGCAGCTCCAGATTCCCATGTAGCTCCAGATTCCCATGCAGCACCATAAACTCACGGTCCGTTCACGAGGATTTAGAGAATGCGCGATATTTACTATCGAAGCAAGACACTTGGAGAAGTGACGCTCCGCGGCGCCTCACGAGCCAGCATTCAATCATTTTGGAACATTCCGGAATGGGACCTTGGCCTAGATGCAGGCGGGCACCCGTGGGATCTCACTCCCCAACTTGGGCGCCTTTTCATTTCGCACACGCATCGGGACCACATTCAGGGACTTTACCAACTGATCGCGCGGCGGAAAAAGCGTAAACTTCCACCTCCGGAAATTTACGTTCCTGCAGAGTCAGAAGACGTCGTACGCCGTTTTCTCGAGGTCTGGCAGGAAATGGACGGCGCACGCTATCCGTTCCGTCTCCAAGGGCTGACTCCCGGCGACACCGTCCTCTGGGAAACGGAGAACGGTCAGCGTCTCCAGGCAAAAGCCGTCCGCAGCTTTCACCGGATCCCGTCACTGGGGTATCTGATCTACGGCGAAAAGGGAACGCCCCTGCTCGCGTACACCGGCGACTCACTTCCCGCGCTCCTAGACAAAGTTCCTGCATTTTATCAGGCAGAGATCCTCATCATGGAGATGACTTCCGCCGATATGTACTATACGCCGGAGGAGATCCACAAATTCGGGCATACGCACTTTCTCGACGTTCTGGAACGCCGGGAAAATTTCGCGAATCGCTGGATCATCATCTCCCACTTCACGTGCAAACGGAGTATGGATCTGTTGTGTCGGCACACTGCAGAAGCATTTCCGGACAGGCTCGGCGGCCGGCTCATCGTCTGGTGAGGATCCATCCGTCAGGCCGCAAAAGGATGCGCTCCACACTCCTCAACCGATCATGTCGGCTGAACCGTCAGTTCCGACTTAACATAAACAAAATGAAACGTCCCCCGATCCCTACATTTCCAGAAGATGACGCCTACCGTCAGCAGCTCCTTGCCGATGCTGGTCTGCCGCCGGAACAGCATAAACGGATCCGTTCGATCATTGGTCCTTCGGAGATCCAGACCATCGTGCGGACATTTCAGAAGAGCATGACGTTTTACCAGCCGGGGATCCGCCCTCCGGAACTTCGCCATCAAAAAGACACGCACGGACTGGAAAACGTGAAAGCTCGGACATTTCGTGCCAATCTTCACATTCACACGCGACATTCCGATGGACGGCTTTCGATCCCGCAGCTTCTCTATCAGGCTTCGGCCTACGCAAACAGTGTCGCGGAAGTCATCACCAAGGATACTCCGGCACCTTTCGCTCCGTTCACCATCGGAATCATGGACCATAATCGGGTCGAGGGGTGCGCTGAAGCGATCCGCCTGATTTGGGAAAGTCCCCGGCGCTACCGCAATCTGCGCGTCATTTTAGGTTCGGAAGTCACGGTCAGGATCCACAGGATCTACGATTTCCAACTGCGTGAAAAACGCGGTGTGCATTTTCTCCTGACGGGGATCACGCCGGAATCGGAACCGATCCGCGAGCTTCTCCGCCCATTCGCCAATGTGCCGCGCCCGACACGTCATACCTACACGCAGTCGCCGTCTGTTTCACTCACTCAGATCGCGCAAATGTTCGAGGTTCAGAAATTCGGTTCCCTTTCCATGGCGCATCCGTCACGCATCCAGCTTCAAAAATTCCTTTGCAAGCCAGAGTGCACAACGGAAGCCATGCGTCAATACATTCATCTATTTCACGAGATCCTGGGAAAACGCGCACTTTATGTGGAGGCATTTTACCAGGCATACTCCAGAAACCTGGCACTAAACGTACAGGAACTCCGGACGATCCTCGAAACTACGGCTGCCGAACGTCTGCTGGTTGCCGGGGGAATGGATACGCACGGTGCAAACATTTTTTACAATACGGCCTCCCCGGCTTTCCAAATTTAGCGGAAACGGCACGACGCCCCCTTTACTGCCGCACGAAAGAATGCCGGCCGGACGCCTTTACCGACCTAAGCCCCCCACGATCCCCACGATCCCCACGATCCCCACGATCCCCACGATCCCCACGATCCCCCGATCCCGCCATTTTATCCAGGAGCTGAACATGAAAAATTCATCCCATTTTCCGTTCCAGAAGCCTGCGCTCTGCCTTCTTTTAGCGACGCTGGCTCTTTGCGCCGGCCTCTCGCTGCACGAAGCCGCTGCGCAAAACACAGCGCAAAACGCCAGCCCAATGGTACTCAAAACGCAGGAAGACTACCCGTCTTGGCTTCAGGACCGATGGTTTTACTCATCACTGAGCGTACACTCCGACGAGACCGCGGAACAGCTCGTCGCACTCATTCGTGATGCCGGCGACTCCGGTCTGAACGGTCTCCTCTGGGCCTGCGGAATGGAAAACTGCGGGAAATGGTCTCCGGAACAAAAAGCGCGCTTCCGAAAAATCAAATCAGCCGCCGATAAAGCCGGAGTCGAGATCATTCCGATCATCTGGTCGGTCGGTTACGGAACGATGCTCGGACGAAACCCGAATCTCGTGGAATCCGTTCCGATCCGTGACCTGCGCGTCATTGCCCGCGGCGGAAAAGTAGAACTCGACCCGAAAGAAGAAGCACACTCCTCTCCCTACGGAGGTTTTGAAGGATTCAGCGGCAACAAACCGCTCGGTTTCCAATTTGCGGACCGCCCCGGCACGATCTCGTTCCGCGACACAGAAGTGAAGCACACCGGCAATTCCTCCCTCCGTCTTGAGAATTTTATCGCCGACAAATACGGTCACGGCCGCGTTCTGATGAAGCTCAAAGTCACACCGAACCGCAGCTACCGCGTGAAGATATGGTTCAAAACAGAGGCGATCCCGGCACAGGGACTTGTGCGTTTCCAGATCTACGGCCCCAACGGCTCTTGGGTCTCCATCACGCCAAAACTTCCGGAAAACGGCACGCAGGACTGGACGGAGGCCTCGCTGAACTTCACGACCGGGGCAGACGACACCGAGGTCAATTTCTACGCAGGCGTCTGGGACGGCACGGAAGGAAAAGTCTGGCTCGACGACATCACGCTCGAAAGCAGCTGCATGACGGCGCCGGTCATGCGTCCCGGCACGCCGCTGACCGTGAAAAATGCTGCAACGGGAGAGAGTTACGAACTCGGAAAGGACTACCTTCCGGAACCGCTCCGGATCGGGGATCTCCAGCGGGGGATCACGAGATCGCCGATCCGCCTCCCCGAAGGAAGCCGCATCCCGGAAAACGCCCGGCTTTCGCTCTCTTTCTACATTCCCTCGCTTTCGATCAAAGGCCAGACCTCCGTCTGCATGTCGGAACCGGAACTTTACGAACATTTCGAGGCGTCTGCCAAAGACATCATGGAGCTTCTCGCACCGAAAAAATGGTTCCTGAGCATGGATGAGATCCGCTCGGCAAACACGTGCGAGTCTTGCGAAAAACGCGGAATTTCCCTCGCCGAGATCTTAGGCGGCTGCCTGACCCGACAGTACAAGATCATTCAGAAAGTCCAGCCCGGCGCACAGGTCTACGTCTGGTCCGACATGCTCGATCCGCACCACAACTGCCGCGCCGACTACATGCGGTGCCGCGGTGACTTTACCGGAGTCTGGGAGCACATTCCGAAAGAACTCATCATTTCGTGCTGGTACCACAAGATCCGCGAAAAAAGCATGAGTTTCTTCTCCGAAAAAGGTTTCCGCACCCAAGCGGCAGCGTACTATGACGTCGATTCGCTCGACACGTCGCGAGAATGGCTCGAGACCTGCGAACTCACACCGAACTGCACGGGCATCATGTACACGACGTGGCGAAAAAAGTACGAACTCATGAAAGATTTCGGAAAAATGCTCCAGCAGAAACGTCTCCAAGAAGTTCCCCTCCCCGAAAAGTAAAAAAACGTCCTGCGCGTGCCGGCCCGACTTGGGAGGCGGCGCGTCTCGCGTCGCTTTCCTAAAAAACTTCCTGCGCGTGCCGGCCCGACTTGGGAGTTTCTGTATTCAAGTCAAGGGGGTAAATTGTCAAAATTTTAATTATTTTAAAAATTTACCTTTTTGCTTGGTTCAGCATTCAAGCTGGGAAGTGTTTTCCACAGGGGATCAG
>JAFQOH010000141.1:0-9646 GCA_017403345.1 Thermoguttaceae bacterium | reverse complement strand
ACGCGCTGGCTGACCTCGTTTTCCACGAGTTCCTCTGCCAGCCATGTCTGCCCCATCCCGCCCTCGCCGAGCTTCTTTTTCAGGCGGTAATTTTTGAATTTTCCAAACAAATATCCGTCACACAATTCCCCAAACTGCGCAGGATCGTAGTTCACCTCTTCCGGCTTCAGCAGCGTCAATGCCGATTCATACGTATCACTCATTTTTTGGCCTCAAATTTTGGTAAACAAACATGAATGATTGGATTTTACCTGATTTTCAAAAAGATTCAAGGGGGACCGCGGTTCACTGAAACTTTTTATGGCAGTTTTCTTTCATTGGGAGAACTTGAAAACACATTTCCCAAAAAATAGTTTTTCTGCGTGCATTCACCTTGAAAAAAATAGGAAATATGGTAGAATGTTGAGGAATCGAAAATTTTAAGTGCTCACAGACGCCATACAGGAAGGATTTCCCCATGGACAAAATACCGACATTTACGGTCTTTCAGCTGACGGCCGGGATCCAAAATCTTTTGGGTACCGTCTTTTCGGAGGTCCGCGTTTCGGGAGAGATCTCCGACCTGAAACAGTCCAGTATGGGGCACTGCTATTTTTTGCTGAAAGATCCCAGCGCGCAACTTTCCGCAGTCCTTTGGAACAGCCGGCTTCCACGCGGTCTTGAGCTTCACGACGGCATGGAAGTGGAGTGCGAAGGGAAAATCGAAGTGTATCCTCCGCGCGGTAACTATCAGCTTGTGGTCTCTTCGGTCGAACTGAAAGGCCTCGGTCAGCTTGAAAAAGAGTTTCTTGCCCTGAAACAGAAACTTGCGGCAGAAGGTCTTTTTTCGCCGGAGCATAAAAAACCGCTTCCTCGCCAGATCCGCCGAGTCGGCGTCGTGACAAGCCCTTCCGGTGCGGCGATCCGCGATTTTCTCCAAGTCCTGAAACGCCGCTGGTGCGGAGTCGACGTCTGCATTTTTCCCTCGCCGGTCCAGGGAGACGGTGCAGCGGAAAAACTGGCGGAAGGCGTTTCCTTTTTCAATCGGCATGCGGGGAGTCTCGGGATCGACTGCATCGTGGTGACCCGCGGCGGAGGGAGTATGGAGGACCTTTGGGAGTTCAACCGGGAAGTACTGGTCCGAGCGGTTTTCGATTCGGAACTTCCGGTCATTTCTGGTGTCGGACACGAGATCGACGTGACGCTTTGCGACCTTGCGGCAGACCGTCGAGCACTGACCCCGTCGGAAGCCGCCGAGCTTCTTTCACCGAATATGCAAGACCTTTCCGAACGGCTTAGAAACGCAGAAGACCGACTGTCGCTCGCGATCTGGAATCAGTTGAGCGATCTGACAGCAGAAGTCGAGCATCTCGCGAACAGTCCAGTTTTTCGTTTTCCGCATCGGAAATTTGAGGAATGGACCCAGCGTCTTGATTCGGTCGAAGAACGGCTCCAGCTCCAGCTTAAGAACCGATTCAGCCTTTTGGAAACGGCACTTCACGCCCAGGCATCCCGGCTCGAAACGCTCAGTCCCCTGCACGTGCTCGGGCGCGGCTACTCCGTGACACAAACACATGACGGCACAGTCGTACGTTCCGCCTCCGAACTGACGGCAGGCACACGGATCCGCACACGCTTTGCGTCAGGTTCCGTCGAGAGTATCGTTTCCGAGATCTCCGAGTCCCCGCCCCCTAGATTTTAGAGCCGTTCCAGACTGGAACACACTCCCTTTTAAGAAATGATCCCCAGTCCAAATAAACGGGACCCGCGTCGGATCCTGAAACTAGCGAAGAGACGACCCGATGATTTTTTTTGAAACCGCCATAACCTCCAGCGAAGTGGCACGCTACATGGCATCGCTGATCCTTCCGGAAGATTTCCGAAATATGCGAATGGAAGAGATCCACCTAGATGCCCAGACACTGAATAGCGAAGGCAGTCAGTTCCTGAAGGTGACGTACACACTTCCGGGCCGTGTCGAGGACATTGAACTCGATCCGGAAAAACACGCCTTTCGCCTGATCCAGTCATTCCACCCGAATTTTCAGCTGGAAAAGGTACAGTTTATCCCGCATTCCTCACGCTGGCTTTGGAGTCAGAATAGTGTACGTATTTATTTTACGCTGAAAGAACTGAACTCCTCGCCTTCCGGTGAGGTTTTTGAAGCAGACGAGGCGTACGTGTCGCTCACGCGCCGTCAGATATTCCTTTCCTACGATCTCATTCAGGAGTACCTTCTGATGCTGATCGCAGACCTTGGTCTCGAAACAGGCGATGAAGTTTCCGTGCATTGGGATGAAAGTAAAGGCGGGGCAGTCTATCGTTGCGGAAATACGCTGGTCCAATGGACTCCCGAAGGTGAAGAAGAATTTCAAGATCTGCTGAACTTTGCAGGTTCAAACCTGATCCTGAAACAGACGTGCGACCTCCTGAAAACCAACGTCCAGATCCAGTTTGAAATTACCCAAATTACGAATGCCGGCCTGAAGATCCCCATAAAGATCATGCCGATCCAGACCGAAACCAAGGAGGATGAATGAACACGAGCTGTTTTTCCCAGATGATCGAGGAACCTGCATGGTGCCTGACCGCCATAGCGCTGACGATCCTGTTCCTGACTGCCGGTTTTTGGATCGGACGTCAAAAATCCTGGCTCATCGCGATCCCGCCGCTCATTCTTGCCGCGACAGGACTCATTGCAGCAGACTGCTGGACTTTTTCCCCTCGGGAACGCGTCCGCGCAGCCATCGAACAATGTGTCGAGGCCGTCAAAACGAACCAGAAAGAGGAACTTCTGAAACATTTGGCCCCGGAATTGGCCTCCAAGATGGAAACGACAGTCAACTGGGCGTTTTCGCTGGCGGAATTCACCCACGCCTACGCCAACGACGTGAAACTGGAAGTGAACGCCTTCACCACGCCGCCGTGCATCAAAGCCACTTTTTTCGCCGGCGCAAAATTCCAGATCCGATCCGGGACCGCACTGATGGACCGATACACATGCGTCATGTCGGTCACGTTCGAAGAATTTGAGGACGGAGAGTGGCTCATTTCGTCATTCGAACAGCGCAGTCTCTCCCAAATGTGAATGGGGGAAAAGCTGGACGGAAACCAGACGGAGACGCTGGGAAAATTTCGGGTTCCTGCAAGGTTTTTCCTCGCGGAATATGCGAATTCAATATACGAACAAATTAAATTTTAGAAAACGAGTTTGGGAAACCAATTCCCTTTGATCAACCATTTAAGAGAAAAGATCCGCTAAAATGAACCTTTTGTCAGTCAATGCAGTGCGAAAATATTATGGTCCCGACCCCGTTTTAGACGGTGCCGGTTTTGAGATCCACCCCGGAGACAAAATCGGTCTCGTCGGTCCAAACGGAGCAGGAAAAAGTACGCTCATGAAGATCATCGCCGGCCGGGAGGAACTGGATGCCGGAACGGTCGAATTTCACCCGTCGATCCGTGTCGGATACTTGGAACAGAGACCGGAACCGTCAGAACGGACGCTTTGGGAAGAAGCGCATCTGGCACTTGCAGATCTCGTGACGCTCCAGAAGGAAGCTCTTGCCGTCGCGGAACAGATGGCAGAAGAAAAAGATCCGGCACAGCACGAAAAACTGGCGGCCCGATACGACTATCTCCAACAGGAACTGCTTCGGACGGATGCGTTCAATCTCGACTACAAAGTAGAGCGGGTCCTTCAGGGACTTGGTTTTCTCGAAAAACAGCATCAGACGCCCGTCTCATCGCTCAGCGGCGGAGAACAAAACCGGCTCATGCTCGCAAAACTCCTCCTTGCGGAACCGGAATTGATGTTCCTGGACGAACCCTCCAACCACTTGGACCTCGATGCGACCGAGTGGCTGGAAGAGTTCCTCATAGAGTCAAACGCTGCCGTTCTGGTCATTTCGCACGACCGATTTTTCCTGGACCGCGTCACGAATCGGACTCTGGAACTTTTCGCCGGAACGATCGACTCCTACGCCGGGAATTTCACCGCCTACCTGCGTCAGAAAGAAGAACGCCTTCTCGTTCAAAAACGGACCTACGAAAAACAGCAGGAAGAGATCGCCAAAGCCGAAGAATTCATTCGCCGAAACCACTACGGCATGAAAGCCGGACAGGCGGAAGACAGGCGTAAAAAACTCGAGCGCATCGAGAGGATCGACCCGCCGCGCGAGATCACAGCCCCGCCGATGGGGATGAAGGCGAAAGACCGGTCCGGAGACATCGTGCTGCGTGCGAAGGATCTGAAAAAGGAGTTTGACCGCGTCCTCTTCGAGAAAGTCAATTTCCAGATCGAACGCGGACAGCGCTGGGGACTCATTGGACCGAACGGCTGCGGGAAAACTACGATGCTGCGCTGCCTTCAGGGGATCATGGAACCGGATCAGGGAAGTGTTCAGATCGGGACCGGCGTGAAGATCGGATACTTCGATCAGCAGCTCCAGTCTGTCGAAGGCACGAGCATGGTCGTCGATTCCATCCGCCCGAGCCACAAAGAAATGGATGAACCGGCACGACGCTCACTTTTGGCGCGTTTCGGGATCACCGGCGATCAGGTCTTCCAGAAAGTTGACTCCCTCAGCGGAGGGGAACGCTGCCGAGCCGCCATGGCACGCCTCGCAAGCGAAGAGGCAAACTTCCTCATTCTCGACGAACCGACGAACCACCTGGACCTCTGGGCACGCGAGGCTCTCGAGAAAAACATGGCCGACTTTGAAGGGACGGTCCTCTTCGTGAGTCACGACCGATACTTCATCAATCAGGTCGCCACCCATCTGCTCGTCGTGGAGCCGGGCAGGGTGCGCGTCGTACCGGGAAATTACGAAGTCTGGCAGCGGATGCAAAAGGACGCAGAAAAGCAGGGTATGCAGATCGGCGGGAAAAACGCACGGAAAGACGATCTCTGGAAACACGGTCTCCAGAAACAGAAAAAAGCCGGTGCACAGACGCCATCCGGCGACGGAAAGAGCGGAAAGAAGGAAAAGGAGCCGGCTGCCTCCAAACCTCAAAGCTCTCCCAAACCTGCGAAAAAGCGCAAGTATCCCTACCGCAAGGTCGTGGACATCGAGGACGAGATCTTCATTCGCGAAACGCGTCTTGAGGAACTTCAGAAAGACCTGATGGATCCGAAAGTCCTCCGCGACGGCGAGCGGGTCAAAGCGACGCAGAAGGAGATCGAGGAAGAACAGGAAGCCCTGAAAAAGCTCTACGAGCACTGGGAAGAAGCCTCCGAGCTGAACTGGTGATTCGAAAGCGCGTGTCCTGGAATGCCGCCATTTTTCACGCAAAGACGCCATGGAAAACGTAAAGGACGCCGGGAAAATCAAGAGATCCTTCCGCTGTGTCCTTTGCGGGATCGTCTTGCAATGGTTCTTGAATGGCAAAAATCGACCATACGAACCGGTTTTCGTATGGTCGAGGGATCAAAACCTGAATTTTACCTGAAAGATGAACGATGTATCGATTCCTGCCGTTTTTACTTTTGGTTTTTTTAGCGTTTCCCTGCCTGTATTGGAACGGTGCCCCCGATGATGAGATCACTATAAATTCCGGACAGATCGAGGTGACGGTCCGCCAGCGATCCTGTTTGTATAAATGGTACATTGAATATCGGAAAGGGATACCGGGAGGTGTTTGCCTCTATCCATTCGGACAGATGGATCAATTTGAGTTCAGCAGTGAACATGACGGCAGAAAACGATGCCATTTCGTTAGACGCGGTCAAAGCAGAATTCCTCTTGAAAGTGCCCATCTTTACGTTTTTCTGGAAGACAAAGAGCTTCCGATCGTGTACGAATTTTCGGAAGAGGCACAAAAAAACGGCTTGGACATCCCGGAGTTGAACGTGTGTGTTGCCGTAAGGGAAGGATCCTGGTTCTCGAAAGATGGCGAGGAAGTACGTTCCCGCAGTCTCTTCAAAATAGAGGCTCCCACTACGAAAAAATGGGACCTCTGACCTCGCTCTAATGAGAAATCGCCATCGCCCGGTGCGGATATTCTGTGGTTTCAGTGGTTGAGATCTTTGGCGCAAGCGGTCCAACGCGCGGCGGCACTTTTCGAGAGCCGTCGCGCTGCCCGTTATGTCATGAACGCTCGTGAGGGAGGAACATTTTGAAAATTGTTCCTCCCTCAGACTCCCTCTTCAAAAACTTTTTGATGTTTTTGTATTTTGATGTTTTGATGTTTGTGTTTTCTTTCGAAAAATTACTTCGCCATGGGCCGAAACTCCACCAGCCGCCAGGCTCCGCGTGCGTTGGCCTCGGTGGTAATGAAGGGTTTGCCGTTCACAATGTCGAGCGTCGTGGAATGAACGTGCCCGCAGAGAGTGCCAAGCAGATTCGGCGACTCGCACAAAAGGCGGTAAAAGTCGAAGGAGACCTGCGTATGACCGCCTTCCCGCCAGCGTTCCCGGCGTTCGATCTTCCAGTTTCTGTCACTTTCCGCTCCCCATTCCGGATGTCCGCAGCCAAAACCGACTCCGCGTCCCGGTGCGTACGGCGGAATGTGCATCCAGACGACCGTCGGTCCACCGTGCGCCAGCTCTTTCTGAAGGAATTCAAGCTGAGCGGGCAAGATCTCGTAAATGGAATCGTCGATGAACAGATGCCGTACCCCTTTCACGCAGACCGAGTACGCCAGCGGATCCGCGTTTTCCGGGTAGAGTCTTCCGAGACGTTTCGGGACCCATTCTTCACGCTTTGCCGCATCGCTCCCTGCCATTCCCTCGTAGTGCCAGTCGTGGTTTCCGGACGTAAAAAAGTACGGGATCCCGTCCGCTTTGAGCTTTTCGAGACGTTCCAGAAGCCAATCAGCAGCCGCCTCTGACGGAAAACTCAAAATATCGCCGGTCAGCGCAACGGCATTGACTTTCTTTTCCCGTGCAAAACGCAGCGCTGCTTCCAAGGACTCCATCGGCCCCGTCGGCTGCCCCGTCATGTAGTGGGACGTCTTATGGTACGCCCCAGCCATGCGCGCACTGTACTGAACGAGATCCTTCCCGCGTTCATCATCAAGAAAAAGATGCGTGTCCGTCACGTGCAGGATCCTGGAGGCCTCGGGAAGCCCGGGAATGAGAAACTGCGCTGTCGTTCCATTCATTCCAAAAGCGGCACGCTGCGGCAATGGGGATCCTGCCGAAAACGCAGGAGAAACCGAAGATGACAAAACGGCACCGGTCCCCGAAACGGCAAGTGCGGAAACGGCGGAACGGGTTAAAAACTGACGGCGGGAATGATCGAAATGCATAAGCTCCTCGCAAACTAAAAACTTAAAACTCCGAAAAAAACAAAAATATCCGAAACTCCAAGTATACCATACCTCCCAGCTTAAAAAAAGGGGGGATGCAAAAAAAGTACCATCCGGCAACTGGTACAGTTTCACCACGGAAGACACTGAAGAGTTTACTGAAAGACACGGAAAGGAAACACGAAAAACTCAAAAAAATACAAAATTCACCAAAAGGCGATCAAAAATATTTTAAATCTTTTCGTGTCTTTTCGTGTTTTCCGTAAAATTCGTATCAGGGCACGTTCACTCCCTTTTTCCTCATTCTTTTCAGTGTGAGTCTGAGTCTCTTTTTTCTCCAGATCCGGAAACCGTCTCCATGATCACCAATATTGACAAAAAATCAGCCTGCTGAAAAAATCCCCGTCCCAAGACCTACATTTTTTAAAAAAATTTTCCCCAAAATCATTCCTTTCCGCGCAAGCCCCCCCCCCTTGACAAAATTTTATCCTAGATTATAATTCTCTTTTGCATTCGTGGCAATTCGAGCTTAAAAACGAGTTTTTTAGAGACTGCCTTCTATTTGTATTTCAAACGTGCTTTACTGATTTAGGAGCAAGAACATGAGAAAAACATTCATACTATGGAATCTGTTCGTTCTGTACTTTTGTATGTACGGAATGTGTATCTGCGCGGCAGAAACGAAAGTCACCTGGCCCGCTGACGGCCTGACGCTTCAGGAGGCGTACGACAAAACCGCCGAAGGAGGCACGCTCACCATTCTTCGCGGAGTGCATGACGTTCCGGAAACGCTCATCATCCGCAAAAGCATCACCATCACCGGTGAAGACACCGATCGGAATAAAGTCGTTCTCAAGGGCGAAAAAGAAAACGTCCTCCGCCTCGAAACAGGCTTCGCGAGAATTAAAAATCTGACATTCAAAAACGTAGGAGATGCCCATCGCTGGACAGAGGGTGAGTGGGAGAATACGAAACCGGAGGAAAGAACCAAATGGGATCAGTTCAGCGCATTTCATTCCGCAGTTTCTGTTCAGTCACCGAAGAGTACGTTTGAAAATTGCCTGTTTATTTCGGATATTGGAATCGGTTTGGCCGTCAATCAAAAAGACTCCGACCCAATCGTGACCCGTTGTACTGCGAAAGATTGCGGATGTTCAGGTTTCTGGGTATTTAATGGTGCTAAAGGCCAATTCATCAACTGCGAAGCCAGCGGAAACGCGCTGTCTGGAATTCAGGTCTACGGCAGCGGCACGGACCCGACGGTGGAGAATTGCCGATTCACCGATGGGAAAGAGTGTGGTATTTCCGTTTTGCACGGCGCGAGCGGAACCTTCACAGGCTGCGAAGCAAGCGGAAACACGCTAGTTGGAATTGGGGTTAACAACAGAGGCACGAACCCAACAGTGAAGAACTGCCGTTTCACGAATACCAAGGAAATGTGCGGAATTTTAGTCTGCGAAGGCGCGAGCGGAACGTTTACGGACTGCGATGCAAGCGAAAATGCGTATGTTGGAATTGCGGTCCACGGCAGCGGCACGAACCCGACGGTGGAAAATTGCCGATTCACCGATGGGAAAGCAGGCGGAATTTTGGTCAACGAAGGCGCCTCCGGAACGTTTACGGACTGCGATGCAAGCGGAAACGCAAAGGCTGGAATTGAGGTCCGCGACAGAGGTACGAACCCGAAGGTAGAGAACTGCCGATTTACGAATTCCAAGGAATATTGCGGAATTTTAGTCTGCGAAGGCGCACTCGGAACGTTTACGGACTGCGATGCAAGCGGAAACGCGTTGTCTGGAATTCAGGTCCGCGACAGCGGCACGAACCCGACGGTGGAGAAATGCCGATTCACCGATGGGAAACAGAACGGAATTTTTGTCAACGAAGGCGCACTCGGAACGTTTACGGACTGCGAAGCAAGCGAAAACGCGTACTCTGGAATTGAGGTCCGCGGCAGCGGCACGAACCCGACGGTGGAGAAATGCCGATTTACGAATAATCAAGAGGCGGGAATTTTTGTCTGGCAAGGCGCCTCCGGAACGTTTACGGACTGCGAAGCCAGCGGAAACGCGATGTCTGGAATTGAGGTCCGCGACAGCGGCACGAACCCGACGGTGGAGAAATGCCGATTCACTGATGGGAAGCAGAGCGGAATTTGTGTCCACGACGGCGCCTCCGGAACGTTTACGGACTGCGATGCAAGCGGAAACGCGAAATCTGGAATTCATGTCCGCGACAGCGGCACGAACCCGACGGTGGAGAAATGCCGATTTACGGATTCCAAGGAAGGTGGCGGAATTTATATCTGGCAAGGCGCCTCCGGAACGTTTACGGACTGCGAAGCCAGCGGAAACGCGTTGTCTGGAATTATTGTCCGCGACAGCGGCACGAACCCGACGGTGGAGAAATGCCGATT
>JAFQOH010000140.1:0-17535 GCA_017403345.1 Thermoguttaceae bacterium | reverse complement strand
TCTGCTCTAGCCTCACGTCGGTGACGATCCCCGGCAGTGTGACGAGCATTGGAGATTCCGCGTTCAGCTCCTGCACGAGCCTCACGTCGGTGACGATCCCCGACAGCGTGACGAGCATTGGAAATTTCGCGTTCAGCTGGTGCTGGAGCCTCACGTCGGTGACGATCCCCAAAAGCGTGACGAGCATTGGAAATGAAGCGTTCAGCTGGTGCTGGAGCCTCACGTCGGTGACGATCCCCGACAGCGTGACGAGCATTGGAGATTACGCGTTCAAAGACTGCACCAGTCTCACGATCAGCGGGAAGGCGGGGTCGGAGGCGGAAAAGTATGCGAAGGCGAATGGGATAGGATTCGAAGTAAAGTAACGGTTTGATCTTTTGTTTTTTCGTGCGGAGGACGCAGAGAGGGAGGGGGTTGGTCTCTCTCTTTGCGTCCGTTCCGTTTTTCTTGGCGTCTATGAGGCTGCGGTGTTTTTCAAGGGGGGCTCATAATGTAAATTTTCATTAAGTCCCAATACGTTCTTTTTGACGGAGGTGAAGTTAAAATTTTTTGAAATCTGGTCCTTTTTCGGAAATTTCAGGAGTGGAGTCCTTGCAAAAAAGCGAGAATTTTAGTAAAATTTTAGGTAACGAGCCGTGAAGTTGCCCCGTTCGGGAGCGGAAATTCGTTAAAAATCGGGAATAAGGGAGTTCTGCATGGAAAAGCGAGCCTTTTTTGTGTTTTGGTGTGTTTGGACATTCATGACCTTCGGAGGTCTGTTTGCAGATCCAGTACGAGAAATTTCGGTATCTTCGGAAAATGAAATCGTTCCGTCCGCGACGCTGGATGCCGGGAAAATGGAACTTCTGCGTATGGATCGGTTCACGGGAGAGAATGAGCTTGCGAAAGTACAGCCTTCATTACGCGGCGGGATGAAGAAGATGGAGGACGGAGACGGTTGGATCTGCGAGAGTCCGTCAAAAGAGGAGATGAATGCCGTGGTCTGGAGCGTCACGCTGGATCAGAGTGTGCCGTGTCCGATCATGATCTCCGGTGAGAGTCAGTTTTCCGGTCCGCGAATGAGTACCAGCGGCGACTATTCGCTTTACGTAGATGCCGTTTACGCGGACGGCATGCCGGAATGGGGGATCCGTGCGGATTTTGAAGGAAATAAAAAGCTGAATGGGGAGGAGTGGGAATCCCGGTCCGTGACGTTCGATCCGAGGAAACCGATCCGGCGTCTTACTTTTTACTGCCTCTTCCGAAACCGGGACGGAGCGGTGCGTTTTCGTCTTCCGAAACTCGTGCAGGCCGATCTTACGCGCGGAAAAACGATCTCTTTTGACGGTTTGAGTGTTGCGGGAACGGGGGTCGGTGAGATGCCGAGCAGTCAGGTGAAGACGCCTTGCGCATTTTCGTCACCGGAAACGGCTCCCAGATTTTACGTTCGCGACGCGGCAGCGGATTCTGATTGGTACGTGATGACGTCGGCCGGAGATTTGAAGATGAGTGCTGAGAACGGTGCGTTTCAGAAGGATCTTTCCGTTTCACTCGGCAGCGGCGAGGCGGAGTTTACGGTTTCGTGGAGCGGAATGCAGCAGGATGGCGGTACGATTTTGGACGCAATCCGGATCCGGTCGCTGAAGAAGACCGATCGGTGCATCACGCTCGTCGCGGCATTTCCGGTCTCCAGTGAAGCCGTACGTGCTTTTGAGGGGTTGGACGGTGTGATCGAGATCCGGGAACCGATGGAGATCTCACCCTCAGCACTCTCTACGAAAGCCGGGATGGGGCGTTTGAATAGATTCCCGCTTCAGGGAGTCGCGGATGCTATGGGAAAGGAGTCCTGGCTTGGCATCGATCCGGCCTGGCCTGCCGTTTACCGGACGTTCTTCAATGCGTTCACACAGGAGCTCTGCATCGCGTTTGACCTTGGTTTCATTCCGGAAAAAAGCGAGTGGGAATTGCGAACGTGCCGATTCATGCAGGACGGCGGCGGAATGCGCAGCGCGTGGAAACGGTACAGCGAAACGTACCCGGACGCCTTTAAAGTCCGAGTTCCGAAGATGGGGAACTGGATGGCGTTTGCGCCGATCAGTCGGGTGAAGGATCCGGAGGATTTCGGTTTTGCGTTCAAGGAAGGCGTCGATGAACCTGCGTGGGATGACGAAAACGGTCTCCTGACGTTCCGTTACACGGAGCCGATGACGTGGTGGATGAGTTTGGAACTTCCGAAAAATGATCCGCTGACGGGAAGTGAAAGTGCCGGCGGATCAGGAGGGAATGAGCAGGTGGACCTCCTTGAGGCTGGTGCGGTGCGTGTGCGCGAGTTGGCTGAAAAGGGGCATTCGTATGCGAAGGCGTGGGAACGCAGCGTCATGTTTGACAAAGATCAGAAACCTTGCGGGCAATGGCTCGATACTCCGTGGTGCCGCGGGATCGTCTGGAGCGTTTCGGGACTTCCGGGCCTGCCGGCAGATCCGGTCGGTGAGGGGGAAGCTGCGAATGCCGGAGTGACAGATTTTCAGGTGAAGTGGCCGGAAATGTACGTGCGGGACGTCTATCCGAAACTTGAAAACGGTGATTCCGTGCCGATGCCGGGGCCGGGGATCGACGGTGAGTACATCGACTCGGCCGAGGGGTACGTGACGGCAGAGCTGGATTTTCGCAGAGACCATCTTCCGTACGTCGAGTGTCCGCTGACGTTTTCGCTTGAAGAGAAAGTGCCGGTGATCTTCCGCGGCTTGACGGTGTTTGAGTACGTTCGTGCGATCGAGCGCGATGTGCATGCAGCCGGAAAGCTCATGATGGCGAACTCCACGCCGTACCGTCTTTCATGGCTCGCGCCGCTTCTGGATGTGCTGGGGACGGAGTCGAACTGGAATCCGGGAGCTTGGCGTCCCATGTCGATCGAGGAACTGCAGTATCGCCGAATGCTTTGCGGCGGAAAGCCGTTCTGTTTCCTTCAGAATTCGGATTTTACGCAGTTTACGTACGAGCATAGCGAGAAATTCATGCAGCGTGCGCTGGCGTTCGGAATGTTTCCGAGCTACTTCAGTGCGGATGCTTCGACGAAACACTACTTCAAAAATCCAGAACTCTACGAACGTGACCGGCCGCTTTTCAAAAAGTACCTTCCGATCTGCCGTCTTCTTGGAGAAGCAGGCTGGGAACCAGTCACGAACGTGAAGGTCTCCGATCCGCGTTTGCTCGTGGAGCGTTTCGGCAGTCCGACGGACGGGGCGTACTATTTGACGGTCTTCAACCCGACGAACGAGAAGATCGAGGTGGAATTCACGCATTTTGAGCCGGATTTTCAAGGGTACCAAGAGATCCTCTGCGGCTCGCGCACACTGGAACCGGAAACCGTTCTGGTCCTGCGGCTTGCGTTGGTGAACTAAAAGGAGCAGAAATGAGATTTTGTCAGAGATCCGTAATTGTAGGCTGGCTGATTTGGGGGATCTTCGGCCCGTGCTCTGCGTTAAGTGTTTCGGAAACGGCGGCTTCCGAGGCTGCGGTTTCCGAGACTGCGGTTTCCGAGACGCAGACTTTGGTGCATGCCGGGGGGCCTGCGGGTGATGTTTCGGGAGTACCTGCCCTTTCGGGGGCGGACCTTCAGCGGGAGGTGCGTGCGGCACTGAAACGGTGGAAGAAGGTTCCAGATCCTCAGGCAGAGGCGGCTGCGTCGGAGTTTCTAGCACTTTACCGTGCGCTCGAAGCGGATCATGAACTTCCGGAAAAGGCGCGAAACGGTCTGAAACGCACACTTCAGATCCGGCTGGACGCTCTTTCTCGCCAGATCCTCACACATTTGGAAAAAGAGCGTGAAACGTCAGCGAAATGTCCGGAGTCAGCGAAACGCCCAAGATCTGTGAAGCGTTCTGGTACTGAAAATGCGGCGGGACGTGATGGAAAAAACGGTGTTTCAGAGGAACTTGGCCAGATCGGCGGCGGTGCCGGCGGGTTTGGAAACGGAATGGGCGGAATGAACGGCATTGGCGGGAACGGGCAGGAGCAGCGCGTTCAGGAGAGCGGCGAGCATCTGGTCGAGGTCATTCAGGCGACGATCCACCCGGATTCGTGGGAATCCAACGGCGGGCAGGGGACGATCTATTTCTGGATGCCGAACGGGAGTCTCATCATTCGTCAGACGGATGAGAATCACGAGGAGATCCGGAATCTTCTGAACCAGCTGCGCCGGGCAGGGAGCTGAGTTGCGGCGTGGCGTTTTGGGAAACGTTTTTTGAGTTGGGTCCGTGCTGAGATCTTCGGTATGTGCTTTTGATTTTAAGGAGTCGATCCATGAAGAAAATGAAGAGTTTTTTGGTTTTTTCGGTTTTCATTTTAGGAATTATTGGGGGGAGTGTCTTCCTTCATGCGGGAGAACCGGCGGTTCGTGATGCTCTCCAGCCGTTCGTTGATTCCGGAGAAATGCCCGGTGTGGTCTCGATCCTGTGGGACGGCGGCGAGATGAAGATCGACTGTGTCGGCTGGGCGGACGTCGAGAAAAAGGTGCCGATCTCGGAGAAAAACGTTTTCTGGATCGCGTCCATGACGAAAGCGTTCACCGGTACGGCGATCATGATGCTGGTGGATGAAGGGAAACTTTCTCTTGATGATCCGGTGGAAAAGTACCTTCCGGAGTTCAAAAATCTGCGCGTTGCCGTTCGAAATGAAGACGGGACCGTGATGCTTCGTGCTCCGAAAGTGAAAATGACGGTTCGCCATGCGCTCTGCCATTGCGCGGGATTTTCGTTTTTGACGCCGCAGCAGGAACAGTTCGGCATCGATGTTTTTCCGATGCGTCCGTTTGCCAGCACTGCGGCCTCGCTCCCGCTTCAGGCAGATCCGGAGGTCCAGTACCGCTACAGTAATGTGGGGATCAACGTCGCTTCTGCAGTGCTGGAAGTCGTTTCGGGCCAGACCGTGGAAGAGTTTTTCCAGACTCGTATCTTTGACCCGCTTGGGATGACGGACACGACATTCTATCCGACGAAAGAACAGATCGCAAGAATGGCGAAATGCTACCGCGTGGAAAACGGGAAGGTGTGCGTACCGGGAAACATTCCGTACGTGAAGGCTCCGTTTGATTCGCCGAGACGTTTTGCGGAAGCGGGCGGCGGACTTTTCTCCACGCCGGAAGACGTCATGAAGTTCTACCGAATGCTTGCGGCAAACGGCGTTTGGGAAGGGAGACGGCTCCTTTCCGAGGAGGCGATGAAAACGCTCGGAACGAAGCAGACGCCGGAGTCCATTCCGAATGCGTACAGTCTTGGAATGTCGATCGACGGAGACTGGATCGGGCACGGCGGGGCACTGCAGACCGACGCGAAAGCGAATCCGAAGACGGATCAGGCGTGGCTCTATTTTGTACAGATCCAGGGGCATTCTTCATGCAGAAGGAGCTGGAATCGTGCGGCTGCTGAGGTCTTGAAGAAATGAGGAACTGAAGTCCTCACTTGAGAATAGAAACCCTCACAGACTTTCTGTCTGTTCGCCGCTGAGAACGCAGAATGGACGCAGAATGGACGCAGAATGGACGCAGAAACATACGGAGAAGAAAAAGGAAAAAAGGCAGTGAACGTGCCCTGATGCGAATTTCACGAAAAACACGAAAAGACGCAAATGGATCTTAAAAAATTTTAAAATATTTCGCGAGATCCGCGTTTTTTCGTGCGTTTTCGTGTTTTCTTCCGTGTTTTCAGCGTCAGAAATCAGCGGCAAGGCCGGAATTGGCCGGCATTTTTTTCTTTTTTTTCATTTTTTTCTTCAGAAGACGCAAAAAACAGTCAGGAATCGCCCCCCCCGCCTTGAAATTTTTCTAAAATTTTCCATAATGTAGAGAAACGGACTGTTTTAGTGCCGTTTTCCAGTGGTTTATTGACTCATTCAGCATAAAGGATCCAATTCGTGCAGATTTTACCGGCAATCGATTTACGCGGAGGCAAGTGTGT
Source organism: Thermoguttaceae bacterium (assembly GCA_017403345.1). Classification (GTDB taxonomy): domain Bacteria; phylum Planctomycetota; class Planctomycetia; order Pirellulales; family Thermoguttaceae; genus RGIG3701. Next base: position 11,602 of record JAFQOH010000140.1, on the reverse strand, counting down.
TCGTCTTCGTCAGGGTGACTACGCTCAGGAAACTGTTTTTGGGGATGACCCGGCAGCCATGGCAAAACATTGGGTCGATCTGGGAGGAGAATTCCTTCATCTGGTAGATCTGGACGGCGCGAAAGATGGTGCTCCGACAAATTTTGAGGCGATACGTAAAATCGTCCAGACGGTCGGCGTTCCGTGCGAACTTGGCGGCGGGATCCGGAATGAAGAAACGATCCGTTCTCTTTTGGAACTTGGTCTGGAACGCTTGGTCATCGGTACCCTGGCGCTGCGTCAGCCGGAGTGGTTCCGCGAGATGTGTCTGATGTTTCCGAATCGTCTCGTTCTTGGGATCGACGCGCGAAACGGGTACGTTGCGACGGACGGCTGGCTCGAAACGAGTCAGACGAAAGCGATCGAGCTGGCGGACCAGTTCCGCGATCTGCCGATGGCGGCGATCGTGTACACGGACATCGCAACGGACGGTATGATGAAAGGTTCGAACGTGCCGGCGATGAAGGAAATGAAGGATGCCGTGCGTGTTCCGGTCGTGGCTTCCGGCGGTGTTACGACGCTGGAGGACGTTCGGAAACTAAAGGATGCCGGTCTGGATGCCGCCATTATCGGCCGGGCACTCTATGAAGGCACGATCCACCTTCCGGACGCTTTGCGTATTGCGTGAGATACTCAGGCAGGTTTGAGTTTCAGGCAGGTTTGAGCAGAGGGACTTTCGGAGCGCGAGCCAAGACGCGCCGTCTGTCTGTGTGCGGAAATGAAAAGACTGCATTTTTTGTTTCATTTCCGTTTCGTTTTGAAGGATCCTGATTTTGGGAGATCCAATCATGAAAAAAACTTTCAGCATTCGGCTGGATCCAGAGGCGCTGACCTTCTCGGCATCTCATTTCATCACGTTTGATGCGTGCAGCTGTGAGGCGATCCACGGTCACGATTTTCATGCTGCGGTGGAGCTTGACCAGGAAATGGCTGCTGCGGGGTACGTCATCGATTTTCTTCCATTCATGGAAACGGTGCAGGAGATCCTGAAAAAGCTGGACCATAAAACGCTTCTTCAGGGGGAGGATCCGCAGATCAAATTTGTCATGGAGGAGAAGGAACCGGAAGAGCCGATGGGAATGATGGACTGGATGACGCGGGTCGGAGATTGGCTTTCGTCCGTGAATCAGTACGATGCAGAACCTCCAAAAGAGCTTTCTCCGGATGACTATTTTCAGAAAATGGCGCAAATGGCACAAATAGCGGAGGATGGAACGGATGGACAGGATCCGTTTTTCTGCAGTGAGCATGACTTTGAGACGGAATCGTGCCAAATGTCTGACGGAGAAGGAATGGCGCCCATGCGGCACGAGCTTGAAGTGAAGTTCGGTGCAAAACGCTGGGTCCTGCCTCTGGAAGACTGCGTCATCCTGCCGATCCGAAACACGACGGCCGAACAGCTTGCGGAGTACATTGCGGAGCAGATCGCGCAGAGTGAGCTGCTCGCTGACGGAAAATGGACCCGTTTGCGTGTGGAAGTGGAGGAAGCTCCCGGAATGAAGGGAACGTGTACGCTGTCGCGGTGAGGCCGTTTTTTTAAGATCCCGTACTTTTTAGGCTCTTCCGGAAAGTACGTACCGATCTAGGTTCCGATCTCACCACGGAGTGCATGGAAGTGGCTCTGACTCACACTGAAAAGAAAGAGGAAAAGGGCAGTGAACGTGCTCTGACACGAATTTCACGGAAAAAACGAAAAGACGCGAACATTTTTTAAAATTAAAAATGTTCGCGCGATTTATTTTTACTGCTTTTTGTATGAAGATCAGTGTTTTTCTATGAGTTTTCAGTGTGTTCAGTGGTAAAACTGGTACGCAGTTCCCGGATGGACCATTTTTTAATGCGAAAAGCACGAAAAGGAACCCGATCTTGTGAATGTTTTTTAAAGTTTTGAAAAACATTCCGTTTCTTTTCGTGCTTTTCGTAAAATCCGTGTCAGAAGGTTTTTACATCCATTTACCTTTTCCCTTTCGTTCTCTTTCTCTTTCTCTTTCTTTTTCCTTTTCCTTTTCCTTTTCCGTATTTTTGCGGCTTGGTCTCTATTGGCCGAAAGGTTTGGGAAGTACCGGGCAGACGTTGAACCACTGTTGCCCGCGGCTTTCCATCCACGTGTCGGATCCTTCAGGTCCCCAGCTTCCGATCTCGTATTTTTCAGGAAATTCCGGAGGATCTCCACCGCTGAGGTGTGTGTCCCAGGCATTCTGGATCGGATCCATGATCTTCCAAGCGATCTCCGTTTCATCGCCGCGAATGAAAAGGCTCAGGTCACCGAGGATGACGTCGAGCAGAAGCCGCTCATACGCTTCCGGGAATGCGTCGCGATAGTGTCGGGCAAAGGTGAAGCTCATTGCCGCGTGTGCGATCTCTTTTTCCGTATCCGGTACTTTCGTAACAAAACCGAGCTGGATCCCTTCTGCCGGCTGAAGCTGGATCAGGAGCGAGTTTGGCGCACACGATTCCGTTTTCGGAAAAAGCAGATGCGGCGGTTTTCGGAAACGCATGAGGATCTGCGTCGTTCTGCATCCCATTCCTTTACCGGATCGGAGGTAAAAGGGAACGCCGCTCCACCGCCAGTTTTCAATGTGCAGTTCCATTGCCGCGAAAGTTGGCGTCGCCGGGGCCAGTGCGTCTCCGGTTTCATCGTTTCCGTAAGCGGTATCCGGGATGTACTGTCCGCGGATCGTGCGTGCTCGGACTTCTTCCGGAGTCTGGAAAGGCCGGATCGCCTGAAGGACCTTCACTTTTTCGTTTCGGATGCTTTCTGCGTCCAGACTTGCCGGTGCTTCCATTGCGGTGAGCGCAAGAAGCTGGAGCAGGTGATTCTGGAACATATCACGCAAAATACCTGCCCGGTTGAAATACGCAGCCCTGTGTCCCACGAGTGCGTCTTCGCTTGCCGTGATCTGAACGTGGTCGATGAACTGCCGGTTCCACAGCGGTTCAAAGATCGAGTTGGCGAAACGGAGGACCAAGAGATTACGGGCAGTCTCTTTGCCAAGGTAATGGTCGATCCGGTAAATGCGGTTTTCCGGAAAGACATTTCGCAATGCGGCATTCAGTTCCTTTGCCGTTTCAAGGTCCACGCCGAATGGTTTTTCTACGACGATCCGGCAATCGACTCCCTTTTTCCGCAGACGATGGACTTCCGGCGTCAATGCGCGAAGGATCGGCTGGTAGAGTTCCGGTGAGGTCGCCAAGTAAAAAATGCGGGTTGGGGTCTCGCAGGACTCCATCGAGTCAAGCTGACTTCCGAGCCGGTCCATCTCCTCCGTACTGGTTCCGTCCGCCGATATGTAGGTCATGTGATGTGCGAAGTTGCGCCAGATATTTCCCTTTTCCGTCTGCGTTTCAGATCGTGTTTCCCAATCTGAGGGCCAGTTTGCGGGCCAGTCGGCAGGACCTTCCGGATCTTTCAGCGACGCAAACCACTCCTCATTGCTCATCGGCTTGCGTGCAACGCCGGCAATGCGGAAGTTTTGAGGAAGCCGGCCTTTCGCGAAAAGCTGTGCGAGAGCCGGGACGAGCTTGCGTTTCGTTAGATTGCCGGATGCGCCGAAGATCACGAGTGTGAATGGCATCGGTGCATTTCCTTCCTTCTGGAAAGTGTGCGGCTGAAGGTCTGACGGAGGATCTTGCGTTTCTCTCTCGTCGGAGGTTCGGAAAGTTGAAGGATGTGTGGAGTCCATAGCTTCCTTTCAAATTTTTTGTTTGGCTGAGATCGGTATTTGGAACGCTCTTTGAACTGCGTTCCTTTCCGAAAAATTTTGGAATGCAGCTCGCTTCGTTTCAAAAAGTTCCGTTTTCTGGGGAATTGCTGGATCTCAAGATCTGAGATCTTTTCTATTTGGTATTTTATACTAAATTTGAAATGATTTCAAGTACCCCCTCGAAAAAAATTCCAAAAGTTGAAATTTTTCTCGAAGTTTCTGTTTTCGTGTCCATTCAGATAGATTTTACTCATTTGGTAAAGTCCACAGCGAAAATCAAATAAAACGATTGAAGGGTACAGGATCTTTTTCTCAAAGATGTGGTTTTTCGGGGCCGATAGGAAAAGATGCCAAAGATTCTTTTTCCGAATTTTAGGAGTTTTGCAATGAAAGCACGAATTTTCCTTTTTCTGTTTCTGCTCCTGATCCCTTTTGGACTCAAGGCGCAAGATCAGGCAAAAATTACGGACGCATTGGATGATTTTCAGCCGGAGATCGTTCTTGAAGAAGTTCCGATTCCCGAGGCTCCAGTGCAAGCTGAGACTGTGGATCCGTCGTCCGCAAAAAAAACAGAGCCATTAGAAAAGAAAACGGATGAAGAGGCCATCGAGCTGATCCTTGAAGATCCTGCTGACTCGGAAGATCCGCAGGGAGGGATGGATCCGCAAAGAATGGAGGCTGGAGCGGCAGCGAAAGATCCAGAGGAAGCGAAACCGGGAAAGAGAACTTCTGTGCTCGTTAGCGGCGGACTGAGCGGTGATCGGAGATCGAGCGAAGGAGATGAAACTTCCGAGTTGATCCCGTTCGATCCGGGAAGTCAGATGCCGATACGTCCGCAGGATCCTGTTGAAAGAATGAACGGCACGGCAGCCGACGGTCGGAACGGAGAGGGGAATGTTTCTTCGGGACCGCAGCTTGTGACGGAGCCTGCGAAAGCGCTCGAGGCGTTTTTGGCGAAATACCAGTTTCCGTATTCGTTTATTCGCGTCAACGTTTTGAAGGAAAACATCGTGAGCCGGCCGGTCGACGGAGTGATGCAGATGGAGATCCCGTTCATCATTTCGTTTGATTCGGAACGCTATGCGGAGTTTCAGAACGAGCTGGCGGCTTTTTTGAATGGGATCGCAGTCTCGGCGCCGCAGGAGTTGGATCTGACGAAAATCCGGCATTCTTTGCGTCCTTTCCGAAAAAACGTGATCCTGAACCTCCAGATCGCTGGTGAACGGTACATTGCGTTTGAGCTTTCGCCGGAGTGCCGGGAGATCCTGGCGCGTTATGCGGCTCTCGTACCGACGGCATCGCTGGCGCTTTACGATGAAGGGAAAAATATTCTGAGCAGACACTATTTTCCGCTTCTTTACCGTGATGTGGTAAAAGCGTATCCGATCAATCTGCTGGGCGTCTACCAGGGAGACAGTCAAACGATCCGGATCTATCCGCATCAGGAAGAAAAATTCGCGGAATTCGTCCACGAGCAGGCTGCGTCCTTCGTCATTCCGGAACCGTTTACCGTCGTCGCGGCCTACTCTGCCAGCGAGGCGTTTCTGAACCGGACGGCGAAGAATTTCTATTTGGAATCCAATTTCAGACGGGAGGAGCGTTTTCCGGAGATCTCGTACATGATCCACGTGCAGGTCCCGGTGGAGCATTTTCAAAGTATCCGATTCATGAACTGTACCGTCATGACCGAGCAGGCAGGTGTGCCGGTCACGGAAGCCGGGAAGAAAAAGACGACGGAGTTTTCTGAGGAGACCTTGCAGATACTGGATGAGAACTTGAAGGAGACGGACGGTGAGAATTCGATCCTTGAACCCATTCATGCCGAGCCGGATGCTGTGCCTTCTGAAGATCCGCTGGTCCTTTCGGATGAGTCTGGGAAAACGGAGACTTCTGAGGATCGGGAAAGTGCGGAAAGTTTGACGGAACCGTCGGTTTCGCTCCCCGGCGGTGTACTTTCGCAGAAAGACATTGCGTCGAAAACTGCACTGGAAACTGCCGTAAAGCAGGCTTTGGCAGGACAGAGTTCGGCAATCTTGAGTTTTTTTGGTGAAAAGGAGCAGAATATCACGCTGAAAAAACAGGAACTTCTTTCACTCGCGGAGGCTTTTGGTCTGAAGATGATCAGAAAAACGCAGACTTTCCGTACCTCGCCGTCTCTGGATCTTCCGTCGGTCGGCTGGATGGAGATCGCGCCAGGGATTTCGCTGATGCTTCTTTACTCGGGAACGCCGGAAAGTACGGTGGAAAATGCGCCGGCAAATGCGTTCTCGCAGGAGGCTGCTTTTTGGCTTTCTTTAGAGGATGGCTCCATGGCGCTGGTCTCCTGTGTGCTGGATGAGGAATTTGTACGCCTTTTGAATGAAAAGCTCTGACTGTGAGTTTCGGGATTTTCAGGAACTTCGGGGGCTAGGATATGGCCGGGAATCATGAGATCTGATCCTGTAGACGGGGCGGAAATGAAGCGGAAATGAAGCGGAAATGAAGCGATTTCTTTGACTTGAATGTCAGGGGGACGGAAATTTTTTGCCGATTTATGCCAAAATGAGGACTGTCCCCCTTGTTTTTTTCCTGCTTTGAACTATGATGAATGAATGATGAAATGACTGAAGCTGGAGTGCCTGCGGGTGAGCAGAGTGGAACGCTTTCAGTGAATGAAAGCAGACCGGCTGGAACCGAGGCAGATTTCGGCAAAATAGACGAAAGTTAAAGGAGAAGATCAATGGCAGAACAGTTTCGTGATATTTTGGAAACGTTTGCGAACAGTTATCCGGGCCGTAATTACCAGATCGAGATCGTTTGTCCGGAATTTACTTCTGTTTGTCCGAAAACGGGACAGCCGGACTATGGGACCATTACGATCCGTTATATTCCGAAGGAAAAATGCGTGGAGCTGAAGAGTCTCAAGTTTTACATGCAGCGTTTTCGCAATGAAGGTATCTTCTACGAAAACGTCACGAACCGGATCCTCGACGATCTTGTGGCGGTCATTGAGCCGAAATGGCTGGAATTGACGGCGAAGTTCACGCCCCGCGGCGGTATCAGTACGAACGTCATCGTGGAGTATGCCTGTACGGAAAAAGAAGGTTGAGCTTTTGCTTAAATCTTTTGGAGAAACTTTTCCTCAAGGAGATTCGGCTGTCTGTAAGTTCGGGACGGCCGATTTTTTGTTGGGAGTGCCGAACTGGCGAGAACTGGAATAAAAAAACGTCTCCCTGAAAAGAGAGACGCAGTGGATATTTGAGAGTACGTTCCCCTGATGACGCGAGTTCATCAGACGTTTACGGTACATTTTAGCCGCGGGGCCCTTTGGCTTGCGGGCCGTGGGGACCACGTTCTCCACGGGGACCTCGCTCACCGCGGGGACCACGATCGCCCTGCGGGCCGCGGGGGCCGCGTTTGCGCATTTCTTCCATACGGGCTTTCACTTCTTCGCGCTGTTCATCGGTGAGGACTGCGTCGCATTTTTCGGTCATTTCCTTACGCAGTTTCATCATTTCTTCGTCAACAGCCTTCATTTCTTTTTCCATCTCTTTTTCGATGGCCATTTTTTTCTCAACGAGAGCCTTGAACTGCGGACCGTAGGATTTCATGATCTCCATCATTTCCTTCGTCTGCTCTTCTGTCGCGATCCCGCGGTATGCCATGAACATTCCCGGACCGCGCTGACCGCCGCGGCGGAATTCCGGTTTCGGACCTCTCTGGGGAGCATCTGCCGGAGCCGCAGCTTCAGGTGCTTCAGTCAGAGCTGCAGCTTCCGGTGCAGGTGCGTCCTGTGCGTACGAGAATGCGGAAACGCTCAAAAAAGCACCAAGGGAAGCGAGGATAACGTTTTTGTGAAGTTTCATTTTTGAACTCCTTCAGTGGATGGAAATTTTTTAGAGACGGTACACTTTGCGTTTCGTATCTTTCCTCCTAGTGCTCTCGGCCTGGAGCAGAAGAAAGGAAACGTAAAGCGGACCGTCAGGTGCTGCTTGAACCAGCTTGGCCGATCCGGCATTTGGGGAAGGTCGAATGATCCAGATACCGTTTTCAACTGGCTCACCTTTTAAGTTGCATCAGATTCGTGGAAACCGCCACCAAATTTCGTGTTTTTGTGAAATTTTTATGATTTCAGGTTTGACGCATGTTGATCGGCACTGCGAAACGATTTCCGAAAAAGCCGTTTTATGCTTCTGCTCGTTCTGATTCGGAAAGGAGAAATGCTGCGTCGCACGATTTCCACTCAACGAGTTCTTCTGGACGGAAGAAAATAGCAATTTCACGTTCTGCAGATTCCGGAGAATCGGAGGCGTGGACGAGATTTTTCTGACCGCTGATGGAAAAATCGCCGCGGATGGTCCCCGGTTCGGCAAGGTACCCTTTCGTCGTACCGACCATCTTGCGCACGACATTCACGACATCGCGGCCTTCCAAGCAGATCGCAGTGACGGGATCGCTCGTAATGTAGCCGAGAAGGTTGGGAAAAAATGGTTTTTCGACGTGTTCCGCATAGTGTTTCGAGGCGATTTCCGGAGTCACCTGCATGAGTTTCATGCCGATGATGCGGAAGCCTTTCTGTTCAAAACGTGCTAGGATAGTTCCTGCCAGACGGCGTTCCATGCAGTCCGGTTTCAGAAGGATGAGGGTACGCTGTTTCATAAAAATTTTCCTGCGTAGGTTTTATGCGTAATGGAAAAATGGACCTTGATCTGGGAAAATTTCTCGAGTTTACCGCGTACCAGCTCCGTGGTTTTGCGATCGTTTCGGTAAATTTCCCCTTCTTTTAGTATTTTAGCGAATGACTTTTTTTTTGTCCAGAGGAAAGCTGCCGGAATGGATGAAAAAAGTCGATTTTCTTTGCGTTTTTGGAGCTTCTGTGAAAAGGAATGTGCTTAAGATTTCACATTGACGCCTGAAAATACTCTGGTGTCGGTCTGTTTTGGGGGCTGGTCCTTGACTTTTAATGAAATTTCGGCTAAAATGAGAAAAGTATTTGGATGTGCAGTACGTCCTTGAGGACATTTCGCTCTTTGCGTGTTTCGCCGCAGGCGTGCTTCCGATTTTTTAAGGAATGAGATCATGAGACCGATCCCTTTTGTTCAGGCCGATCCGAAACGATGCAGCCGCTGCGGAATGTGTGTTCAGGATTGCCTCGCGGGAATTTTAGCGTTTGGTGCGCACGGAGTCCCCAAATTCGTGCAGAACGGAGAAACTCGCTGTTTTCAGTGTCAGCACTGTATGGCAGTCTGCCCGACGGGGGCGTTTTCGTTTAACGGAAAAGATCCGGACGAGTCGCTGAAGTATGGACCGGTGCCGGAGCCGGAATCGCTTTTGAATCTTCTGCGTCAGCGTCGGAGCGTTCGTGCGTATCGCCGGGAAAATGTCGCACCGGAGACTTTGGACACATTGCGCCGCGCGATGGATTTTGTACCGACCGGGTGCAATGACCACCGTCTGCATTTTACGTGGGCGGACGATCTTGCGGTGACGGACCGTTTTCGGAGAGTGTCTGCCTGTTGGCTGCTTGAGCAGCTCGACACTGGAACGCTTCCAGCTTCGCTCGCCCGATTTTCGGTCCTAAAAGAGCGGTTGGCGATGGGGGAGGATATTTTTTTCCGAAATGCTTCTCATTTTGTTGCGATCTCCGTTCCGCCGGACGCAAAAGATGCGCACATCGATCCGTTTATTGCGGCATCGCAGCTTGAATTGTTGGCCAATTCTTTTGGTTTGGGGACCTGTTGGGCTGGAATGGCCACGGATCTTTTTCGTGAAAGCGAAGAGCTTTTGGCGCGTCTGGAGATCCCGGAAGGGTGGGAATTGCGGATCGTTCTACTTTTTGGCATCCCTGCCGTTCAGTATGCGCGAGTTCCTCAGCCGGAACCGTGTACGCATCGGATCCTTCATCTGGAGTGATCTAAGTGTGTCGGGGCGGTCTAGCTGAAGGTGGTTTATGAATTTTGGAGAATTTTGCAGAAAATCGTAGAAAAACTTGATTTTCGGTGATTTTTTGATTCGAGATTTTGAAATTTTCGAGTTTTGAAATTTTCGAGTTTTGTGAAAATGTTTTGGAGGTTTTGAAATGCGTGCACTTGTGACGGGGGCAGGGGGGTTTCTTGGATCTTACGTAGCGAAGGCGCTCATCGCGCGCGGCGATTCCGTTCGGACTCTCTGTCGCGGGACGTACTCGGAACTGGAGGAGATGGGTGTCGAAATGTTTCGTGTTGACCTTTCTCGGATGGAAGAGCAGGAAAATCGCGAAAATCTTGCACGGGCCTGCGAGGGTGTGGAGGCTGTTTTTCATGTTGCGGCCATTTCGGGGATCGGGGAGCCTTGGGAGCGGTATTTTCGCACGAATACGCAGGGGACGGAGGCGCTCTTGCGTGCGGCTCAGGACGCTGGAGTGAAGAAATTTGTTCTCACGAGCAGTCCGAGTGTGACTTTTGCTGGAAGACCGCAGTGCGGAGTCGATGAATCTGAGCCGTATCCGACTGAATGGCTCGCACACTACCCGCACAGTAAGGCGCTTGCAGAAGAGATGGTCCTCAAAGCGAACGGTGAGCACGGTATGCTTACCTGTGCACTGCGTCCGCATCTGATCTGGGGGCCGCGGGACAAAGCACTCATTCCGCGTCTGATCGCTAGGGCAAAAAGCGGGAGACTGCGGAGGGTCGGTGATGGAACGAATCTTGTCGACATGATCTACGTTGAAAATGCTGCCGACGCGCATCTTCAAGCTGCAGATGCGCTCACGGACGGCTCGCCGGTTTGCGGAAATGCGTACTTTCTCTCGCAGGGTGAGCCGGTGAACTGTTGGGAGTGGATCGACGAACTGCTCGCAATTTACGGACTTCCTCCCGTCAAGAGATCCATTTCATTTCGGGTCGCTTACCGTGTCGGTGCGGTTTGCGAAACGGTTTGGAAACTGTTTCGATGGGAAAGTGATCCGCCGATGACGCGATTCTTGGCCTCACAGCTTGCCCTCTCTCACTATTTTGACTTGACAAGAGCACGAAAGGATCTTAACTATTTTCCCAAAGTTTCCAAGTCGGAAGGGATGGAGGCGCTGCGGAAAGAATTTTTGGAGAATTCTACTCAAAAAAAATAAAAATGGTGGCGTTTTTTCTCCTGAAGAGCAACTAAAAATTAAAGGGATTCATTTGGGGATTTGTTCCCTGGTTTGCGCGCGGAATTTTTTGAGTTTCGCTTTCTGCGGGAATGGATCCATGTTTTTTTGGAAAACATCGTAAGGAGAAGAGAAATGAAATCATTCGCACAGTGTACAGTGAGTGCCGTCCTGGCATTCCTTCTGGCTGTGGCTTGGACTCAGGCCCAAGGTGATCCGGCTCCTGCTGCACCGGAAGTAAAGGAAGCTCCTGCTGCCGCCGCAGCTCCGGCCGATGCTTCCGCTGCCGCCGCAGCTCCGGCCGATGCACCTGCTGCTGACGCCGAGAAGCCCTGCCCGAAAGCAGAATGCAAAAAAGGCCCGCGTCCTGACTTCAAAGGTCATCGCGGCCCGCGTCACGGCATGAAAGGCCATCGTGGTCCGTGCCCGAAATTTGACGGCAAGTGCGGCTGGAAAAAAGGCCCGCGTCACGGCATGAAAGGCCATCGTGGTCCGTGCCCGAAATTTGACGGCAAATGCGGCTGGAAAAAAGGCCCGCGTCACGGCATGAAAGGCTTCGGCCCGCGTCCGTGCCCGAAATTTGACGGCAAATGCGGCTGGAAAAAAGGTCCGCGTCACGGCATGAAAGGCCATCGTGGTCCGTGCCCGAAATTTAACGGCAAGTGCGGCTGGAAAAAAGGTCCGCGTCACGGCATGAAAGGCCATCGTGGTCCGTGCCCGAAATTTGACGGCAAGTGCGGCTGGAAAAAAGGCCCGC
>JAFQOH010000139.1:0-7233 GCA_017403345.1 Thermoguttaceae bacterium | reverse complement strand
TTCCCGGCTCACTCTGAAGATAGCGCGTCGAGCAGAGATTCACGATGCGTCCGTAGGGATTCTCCGCCCCATTTTTTGCTCCGTGGACCGCCAGAAGACGGGAAGTCAGGAACGTGCTGCGGAGATTCGTGTTCAGGACCCTCTCGAAATGCTCGACCGAGGTTTCCGTGATCGGCTGAAAATCGCTGATGCCCACGTTATTTACGAGCACATCCAGATCCCCCCACTTGTCCAGAAGTCCCTGCACACACGTTTCCAGAGCCGTTTTGTCAGTCACGTCGACCTCAAAAAACTGCGCACCGCACACCGCGGCCGTTTCTTCACCGCGCACTGTATCCACGTCGCAGAACGCGACCCGGTCCCCCTCACGGCAAAACGCTTCGACGATCGCCCGTCCGATACCGTGAGCACCGCCCGTCACGAAAACACGCCGGTCCATCTTTTCTTCTCCTTTTTCTCTAAAGCGAAAGCACGAATGCTTCCAGATCCTTTAACTCCTGCTCGGAAAGCTCCGCCGAGAACCCGTGCCTTCCGTCGCGGAGCATTTCCAGGATCGTCCTGTAGCGTCCGTCATGGAGATACGGAGCCGTCCGCCAACACTCGCGCAGTGTCGGCGTATCCATCGGGCGCGCTTCGTAAGTCGTCGCAGTCCCCACATCATGCAGCTTGCCGTCCGTGAAGAATTCCCCCGTATGGCACGATGCACACTGCGTTTTCGGACCATAGAAAAGGCGGCGTCCCCGCTGGATCGAGGCATGGAGCTCCGGATCCTCCGCAGCCTCACGCAAGATCGGCGCTCTGCGAGCCTCTAGAGCCATGAGGTAGGCATCAATGGCGCAGGCGTCCTCTTCTCTTGGCTGCGTGAAGTGGATCATCTCGATCCCTTTTCGTACCGCCAGCTCGGCATTCACGCGCACACCGACCGCCATTGCCGGTGCCGTTTTGTGGGCGTAGAGCATACTTTTCGTACTCTTTGGATTCCCGCTCCCATCATTGAGCAAGTCCCAGTTCAGCCCATCCGCACGGCCATCCGGATGACACGATGCGCAACTCTGCCATTGCTCGAAACAGAGCTGCCCATCATTGAAAAGACTCTCTCCCAGCCTCTCGACCGTCGGCACAGGCGGCCGTTCCGTCATTCGTATCGTTCTTCCGGAATTGAAGGCATTGGGACACAAAACGATCCGGTCGACCGTATCGCTAAAGTAGTTCGCGACGTACGCATACTCGTGCATTTCGCCATTTTCAGCCGGCTCCATCCCGATCGCGACAGCACGCGGACCACGACCGGAGGTGAAGACCCGTTTCTGCGTCGGAAGCAGATCTTCCGCATGGTCCGGCGTCGCTCCCATGGCCGGATAGGGCGCCAGACTGTTTTCAAAATTCTCGTGCATCGCCAAGCGCTCGATCACACTGACGTCCATCGTCCCTGCGTGCGTCACGACGAGCCATTTTCCGTCCGAAGAACACGCGATTCCCCACGGATTCGCCGCCGCAAAGGTGAAATGATCCAGCGTCTGCGTCCCAGTGCGCTCGCCCGTCTGAAGATCAATGAAACTGATGGAATTCATGTTGATCCACCCTCCTTTCACCTGGCCGGTCGTAATGGCGTAGCTCCCCATCGAGTGAAGCACATACGCGTACTTTCCGTCCGGAGAAATACACACGCCCCGCATATTCAGCGTCCCGTTCGGGAACTCGACCCATCGCGTCTCCCACGTTTCCGTGTCCACGAGCGCGGCCTTTCCAACGATGAAAAACTCATCCGCAGTCCGGTCATTGATCAGCAGGTTTGTCACGACGAGCGTCTTCCCGTCCGGAGTCACCGCACACGCAAATGGTTCCCGGTCCATCGGTATCTTTCGGATCAGTTTCGGAGTCAGAGATTCCTGCGCCCCCTGTTTTTCCGGACTGAAAGCCTCAGAAGAAGCCTCAGAAGAAACCACCGCCTCCGATTTCGGTATCTGCACGACCTCGACCTGGTCACTAAACCGCGCGCACAAATAGATCCGGTCCTCTTCCGGCGCGAGGATCGGCGACTGCGGCCCCTCACCGACCGGAAGATTCCAAAGCACACTCCCTGATGCCGTGTCCAGACAAAGCAGTTCCGGGGCACATATCTCCGGCTTCGGATGCGTCGGAAGCATGGACTGGATCTCCGGGTCGCACGTCACGTAAAGCCTCGTACCATCCCGCGAAAGCACCATTCCGGAAGGCGGAGCAGGAAGTGCGATCCGCTGTGAGATCAAACCAAATTCCGTCTCAAAGGCCAACAGCTCGGACGAATCCAGACAGGCCGTCCAAAGCACCTTCCCATTCGGCGACAGAACGACATCCACCGGCCCAAGCCAAGACGGTTCCTGTTTCTGTTCGCGTGATGGCGGATCCGCTGGCGATACAGGATCCGCCAGAGCTTCGGAATCGCTCTGAAATATGGAGATCCCCCCCACGGTTTCCAAAAGAATGAAAGCCAGTACTGCAGTTCGACAGAGGAATAGACTGACCATTTTCATCATGGGACGCATTCCTTTCCTAATATAAAAACACAGCCGACTTCCTATTCAGGAAATCGGCTAAATGTCAAACACCACAACTCAAAACTCACTCCGAAGGATCGCTGCTCTCACACGGAAACGCATATTCGTAGATCCCAAACTCCTTGTACGGAAAACCGCCGCACCGTTCAATGATACTATTCACTGCCGTGTTGTCTCGATACGTCCAACTTAGTTCTCCCCCGTCATATCCCGCTTCCAGACCATACTGAAGCGTCTTGATGACCAGAAGTTCGCTGATCCCGCGGCGCCGATAGTTCGGATCAACACACAATACCATCATTCGGCAAGTTTTGATCCTGCGTCGATAGTAGAGAAACTTCAAGAAACCAAACGGAAACAGTTTTCCATTCAACGGCTTGATCGCCTCGTTCAGATCCGGGATCGTAATGGAAAAACCGACCGGTTTCTCACCGTCAAACGCCAAAAAAATGTGCTTCGGATCCGAAAATTTTACCAAATTGCACGCCAATTGGCGGATCTCGCCGTCACTTAGCTCAGCATAATTCCAATTGTCCCGAAGCGAAATATTGTACACGTCACGACACAGACGGATCTCACTATCCAAATGCTTCGCATCAAACGTTCGACACGTGATCTGCGAGCGATTCAGGAACCAGTTCATCCGCTTCGCCCACTTCTCCAGCATTTCATTCGACTTTGGGAACCACCAAGCATAAAGTCCCTGGCATTCCACCATCCCGGCAGCTTTTACGAGCGATTCATAATACGGCGGATTGTGGTTCATTCCAAAACGCTGCGGCGTGTCGAACCCCCGGATCAAAAGCCCCATCTCATAATTCGTCGAGTAATTCATCGGTCCAATGAGCGACGTTCGCCCAAACTTCTCCCGACTCCAGTGCATCGCTGAGTCAAAAAGCGCTTTGGCGACCTCTACATCGTCCACACACTCAAACATTCCCCACGCACCGCAGTTCGTCCCCTTCCGCTCATTGAGCTTCGGGTCGTCCGAAACAAGGATCCTTCCCACTGGAACACCATCCCGGTACGCAAGAAAAGCCTGCGCCGCTCCAAATTCATAAAAAGGATGCACTTGGGGATCTAAAAACTTACGCACTTCATGTTTCAGAGGCGGCACCCACATCGAATCCGACTGATTGATGGTCCATGCCAGCTGCACGAAATTATTCAGCATCTTCTTCCCCTGAACAGGAAGGACCTGAATCTTACCTGAAATTGAACTCGAAGTACTCTGGGACATAAAACTTACCTTGAAATCCAGCTGAATGTGCTGACATGGCATTTCGTAAAACATGCCGAATATTTTACGAACCACATCCCCACTTTTCGGCCTGACTGTATCCCCGATCCATTCCCGAAATCAGCTGGGGAATGGGGGATGCCGAATGGGAAAATTTTCTCATGGATTTAATTATACTCGACAATTTCGCTCTGTCAACTCCAGAAAATAAAGAGAAATCCAAAATAAAAGAAAATTTGGCAAAAAATTTTCAAATCACACAATTATTTGCTGGAAAATTGGAGAAAGCCGCCGTTTTTCTATGAAAAACAGAAATAATCTCCTACTCCTCAGCCTCATCCTCATCCTCGGATCCGGCAACTTCCTCTGGAAGAATATTCGGATCCATCGGCAGGCCGCCATTCTCTGTGAACATCTCATTATGCTGCGTCTGAAGGACCCGTACACAGAACATTTTCTGTTCAGCCCCATTCGCACCTTCCTCATTTGTGAAGAAAAATGAACCAACGTTCCCCCCGATATTCGGCAGACCCGTCATGACGATAAACTGTCCGGGACGCACACGCAGCTCACTGTTCAG
Source organism: Thermoguttaceae bacterium (assembly GCA_017403345.1). Lineage (GTDB taxonomy): Bacteria > Planctomycetota > Planctomycetia > Pirellulales > Thermoguttaceae > RGIG3701. The sequence goes on along the minus strand of JAFQOH010000139.1, from coordinate 2,876 downwards.
AGTATCAAACGAACGCCGCGGCCGGGCCGAGACCATTTTATATGCACCGGCATCATACTCAAACGTCTGCCTCTGCTGGCCATACTGAACTTCCGGGAATATCTCCAGCTTCACGCTTCCGTCTCCGCAAGTTTGCGTCCGAATAGCCAAAACTCCCTGAGCCTGATGGAATGTCTCACCGCCAAGAGCTTCATTTTCCCTAAAAAAGATGGTCGCCTGCTGCTTCACGTCTGAAACGTTGACTTCATTGCGCTGACCATTCCGCGAACAGATCGTGCGCCGCAAAAGATGCTGGGTGTCTGAAAGCTCACCCAAACGTACCGTCGTAACGATCTGCGACGGATCTTCGTCATCCCGAGCCTTCAGGATCCGCAAAAATGTAGGAGGGAGCTGATTGCCGATCAGACCGGCACGGATCCCGTTCGCAAGCATTTCGCGACGAAGCGGCGCTGGAAATGCCTGCTCATCTACGTCTTTCCAAAGTTCCGTATTCAGATCGGGATCCCCATGAGGACAGCGGACCAGGAAAACCTCCAAAATGACAGAATCTTCCGTCATCAAATTTCCGGTCATGAGATTAGAGTCCCCCGGAAGAGGAGCATTGGCATGAGGATGAAGCAAAAACGCAGACTGGCAGCCGCACAAAAACAGCCCCAGCGCCAAAAACACGCTGAGTACGGCTCTTCGGATCGAATGGCATGCCAGGCTTCTCATCTTTCCAAAATCCTGATTCAAAAACCTCAAAAGGAACGAGATCTACAAAATCTCCAAAAATCAAACTCTCTCCCAAAGAGAGCTTTTCTGAAGTTTAACTTTTTTCGTCCGCGCTGTCAATGCGGATTTTCCAATTTCAGTGGAAATTTCCACAAACGAACAAAAAAACACGAAAATTTTTCCGGATCCCTCAATATTTCACGCTTTGCTGTGACCGACTCTCCATTAAACTGCACGGAAAATTTGAAAAAATGCGTACAGAAGGAGAATATTTTCGCTATTCCCGCTTTTTCTCTCGGCATGCAGCATCTTGTACTGGAAAATTTTTCCATTTTGGATAAAATAAAGACGATGTAGGTTGACATCAACGAAATTTCAGTCCCTCTTACGGCCTTTCCGCCTCCGAATCCCACGCGAGCCGCCATGAAACCTTTACGAAACAAAAACGGTACACCGTCCTTTCAAAAATCCCGATCTCCAAGCTCGGCTGTCGTTCCTGATCCGCCAGCCCCAAAAACTATACTGAAAGCGTGCCGATACTGCGGTGGCCAAGTTGCACCGGATGCCGTCTCGTGCGTGCACTGCGGGACCCTTTCTCCACTGGAAAAAAAGCCCCCCAAAAAAACGAATTCCGAGCAGATGCAGATCGCTCGATCCCTTTGGAAAGTCGTGGGAGTCCTGTTCTGTATCGCTCTATTAAGTGTCATCCTGATTCCTGCCTGTCGACTCTAATTCCAATTTCTGATACGCAGGCGGAATCTCTCAGCGTTTTTTCGCAGACTTGCGATAGCGCTTCAGCAGAAAGAGAAACCGACGCAGATCCAGAGGTAACGGAGCCTCAAGCTGCATTTTTTCACCCGTCTTCGGATGAAAAAACTCGATCCTCCGCGCATGAAGAGCCTGACGCTCTAAAATCAGCGTCCCAGCATGGACCTGATCCCAATCTAGTGCCTCAAAATCATCTGCCGACTCAGGAAGCGGAAGCGCTCCGTCATGCGAAATGCCGTGAAGGGAGCGATCCCGCCTCAATTCTCCCAAAAGGAGACGCGGATGCGTGCTGTAAAGAAGATCCCCCGCGATCGGACAGCCAATGTGCGCTAAATGAAGACGGATCTGGTGCGTTCTTCCCGTTTTCGGAAAACATCGAAACGACGTAAATCCATCAAAACGATCTTCCGTCTCATAGAATGTGCGTGCACTGCGAGCTGCAGGATCATCGAAACGGATCATCTTTTTTTCTCGCTGACCGCCGGAATGGTCTCCGATCGGCGCATCGATCCAATCGCACTCCCGAATCGGCGTTCCGTACGCGATCGCAAAGTACTCCTTCTGCACCAGCCTCTGCTCAAACTGTGCCGCCAACTTCGCGTGTGCAATATCATTCCGTGCCACGAGGATCACCCCGCTCGTATCTCGGTCAAGTCGATGAACGATTCCCGGACGCTGCGGACCGCCTGCCTGACTCAAGTCGTCACCAAATCGAAATTGAAGCGCACTGGCCAGCGTACCGCTCCAGTGTCCCCGAGCAGGATGGACCACCATTCCCGGCGGTTTGTTCACCGCAACGACCCAATCATCTTCGTAGAGAATGTCAAGCGGAATGGCCTCTGCATGCGGACACTCACGGCGCAGCTCTGGAAGCGTGATCCGAACAGATTGCCCCGGATTCAGCTTGTACGCCGGCTTTGCAGTCTTACCGTCTACGAATACATTGCCGTCTGTGATCGCATTCCGCATCAAAACACGACTGAAATCCGGAAAATGGTAAACTAGGTATTTGTCCAGACGCCACCCCGATTCATCATATTCGACCGTGAGCGTGTGGATCCCGGAAGGAACCCCGCTTTCAGAAGAAATTTCTTGTTCCTCCCCTTGTTTATCTTCCCTGGAAACCAACTCATCATCCCATTCGATCTCCGGCAAATTTTCATTTTCCATGTTTATGCTCCACCTGCAAAATGAAGTACATACAAAAAAAGCGCCGCCTCATAAAGCAGCGCTCTGAAAATTCCAATTAAAATCAGGCTGCCGGGGTTTCCGCCGGAGCCGGGTTTTCCGCCGGAGCCGGAGTTTCCGCCGGAGCCGGAGTTTCCGCCGGAGCCGGAGTTTCCGCCGGAGCCGGAGTTTCCGCCGGAGCCGGGGTTTCCGCCGGAGCCGGGTTT
>JAFQOH010000138.1:0-42397 GCA_017403345.1 Thermoguttaceae bacterium | reverse complement strand
GGGATGGTGACGGTTTCGGCGGAGCCGGTGTATTTGGTGATGGTGACGGAACCGTCGGCGGTGAGCTCGTATTCAAATTCTCCGTCAAGCTGTTTTTTCAGTTCTTCGTCGATCGTTGGAGCAGGGTTGCAGCCGCACAAAAAAAGTGCCGGAAGAAGGAACGCAAGAAGAAGGTATTTGTGCTTTTTCATAAAAATGTCCTCAGGGGTAAAATGTTTGAAAGCAACTTCTAAAAATCTCATTTTCAAACAAAGCTGCCTTACGTGAAACTGTATTGTAACATAGAGAAAATATATTGTCAAGGGGTTTTGCGTGGGGAGGGTGATTTCTTAGGTTTTTTCTAAAATTTTTGACGATTTTGAGTTTTTTAATGGAAACTCAGTCTGCTCGGAAACGTTATCTTCGAGTCAAGAGCGGCTCGAAATTTTACGTCTATCCAAAAAAACGGAAACGCCTCCTTCAAGACGTTTCCGTGATCATGTGAGCTTAAGGCTCGTTTTTTCTTACGGCTTCAGACGGAAGAGTCCGCTGAACGGGCCTTTGGTCGTGCCGTCGTCAAAGTCGAGGTGCCAGTAACCGTCGTGCCATTCGAGAGTGACTTTGCGCCATCCATCCGGAACCTGCGGATAGGGATAGTACGGGCCAATGTAGGGCCAAGCGCTCGCGGCGTGACGTTTGGGATACTGGACGGAGGCCGTGTTCGGATACGTTCCGTAAGCGGGGAATGCTTTCCGCGGCATGTGCGGATTGTCGTAGCGCATGGCGGCTCCGCCGTTTGCGGGCATCGCGTAGGCCTGCGAGTGCATCGGCATGGGAGTTCCCTGCATCATCGGCGCCGGAGCAGCAGAGGGAACTGCGCCGCTCACGACAGAGTTGGAAACCGGCTGGACGGTCGTGCCGTAGGAGACCTGGATCGGACGGGGACGGCTCTGCATCGACGCGCCCTGGATCATGACGGACTGCGTACCGTTTTCCACGACGGAATTACCTGCCGGAGTCGCCTGTCCCTGATTGACCGGGACGCCATTCACCGCAACGACTTCGTCACTGATGATCTGCTCGCTTCCCAAGTCGGAAAGCTGAGCCGGACGGCGAACGACACTGCGCTGATAGCCGGCGACCTGCTGAACAGAAGCATCTTCGGCAACCTTTTCCACTTCCAGCTGGTTCACGACTTTGGCGACTCCATCCAGACCTTCTACGGTCGCCTGGATCGCAGAGATTTTCTCCGCGCTGTCCACAATACCAGTGAGCCAGACCGTTTCATCCTGATACTTCAGGCCAATATCACAGCCCTCGATCAGATTTTTATCTTCAAGAACGCCGGCAATTTCTTCCGCCATTTCCTGATTGCTGCCAAGGACCGTCATTGGCGCCATGGCAACTGCGAGCAAAATCGCTCCAAAACTAAATACACGTCGCATCCTGTTTTCCTCCAGTCTTTTTCACCGTGTAAATATGATGACTCAAGACATCCTGAATCGCCATCATTTGTTTCCAATTCCCTGATCTTTTGCGGTAAGGACTTTTCAGGGTGAATCGGTTTATCTCTTCATTACAATTTATTCAACCGAACAAATTGCTATCATGATCCTAATCACTTTAACAATCGGAAAAGATACAGTCTGAACTTCAAGTCACTTTCCATATAATCGACACTTTCTGTAAAATTTTGACATTAAGAAGCGCTTTAAGTGATATAACCAGAAAATATTTCCTATTTTATTCATTTTCTAGCGAAAAAGCACAGAAACACGGATTTTCCATTTTGTGCAATTTCTGTATTTTGCCAAATCGGTGTGTTGTAGAATTCCCATATTTTCTCCTTCGATTGATTCAGATTGGCGCGTAGAAACCTCGCGCCGTCGGCAAGTATGAGACGTTTTGCCGTGGTTAAATTTCCGGTTGAGACGATCCGGATCAAATTCGATGAAATTATTCTACCATATCAAGGACAGCTTGCCAATAGTCTATGTAGAAATTTTTCTCGTTTTTTAGAAATTTATCGCGCCCAGTATTCCCAAAATTTCGGACAACTGCATGAAAAAGGCCCCAATGCGCCAACATTGGGACCCGCAATGTGTCATAATAGACACCCTCAAATTCTATATATTCTCCCATTAAAATCTACTATTTTTCTTCAAACACTGAATTTATGAAAAAAGGCTCTCCAAATATTTTCCATTTTTCATTGTTTAACTGCAAATAATCTTCTTTCACCGCCTGTGTAACTGCAATAATTTCCCCGTCCCGGAGCAATATTCCAAATCGTGGAAACAATAAATTTAGATATTCTCCTGCAATTTCCGTTGGAAGAGCCGCTCTTACAGTCCGCTCTGATGAATCATCAACAATCCGAAGCGGCGACTTGAGAATGATCCAGTTTTGTTTTTTCGGGTCAATTCCCAAATAACATATTCCAAACTTATTATATCCCATGGAAATTTTTAAAATTTCTTCAGGGGTTTCTGGAAGCCATGAATTACAAACCTCAAGGTCGATCATATATTTTTCGCAAAATTCATTTGTCAATCTCATATTATTTTTTCTCCAGGATAAACGATCTCCAAAGCTTCTTGGATGTTCTCGATAACATGTTTTATTGCCGGAATTTCAGGTTCTTTTTCAGATGGATTTTTTGATGGACCGCCAGTGATGCGATTGGAGGATTCGCCAAATCGGTGCGTTTCCGTATAAATTCAGGATCGAATCCCCTGCGTCAAACCGCTCCAAAAAAAAGCGTTCTGCCAAACAGCAAAACGCTTTCTTTGTCTCGAACGCTTCAAGATCTGCTATTGGAGCAGCTTGATCTTCTGCACCAGCGGCTTGACCGTGCCGTCAGGCTGCCTCTCGCCTGTGCAGATACCAATGACCTTCAGAACGTAACGATACTTCAAACTGGTCGCACCGGGGCCTCCCCAGCCAAGCTCAATTTCGAAATCCTCCGGTTTTCCGGAAGCATTCCCCATCTTGGAACGAATACGTTTCCGCAAATCGTCTTCATCCGGGTCAGTGGAAGTACGCATTCTGCTCTGCACATTGTCCACCGTCAGGCCTGTCAAGTCGCCCTTCGTGTTGCTGATGAGCACGATACGCATGACGTCCGGCACAATATCGCTCTCCGATGCCTGGGCAGCTCCCGGCTTCGGAAGACGAAGGTAAAAATCGCCTTCAGGGTCGACAATATTCAGCGTGAGAATAAAGAAGATCAGCAGCTGGAATACCATGTCGATCATCGGTGTCATGTCGCCTTTGACTTCTGTAGTTTTTTTTCTGCGAGCCATATTTATCCTTCCTGAATTATTTTACCTTCGCCACTGCACGGAGCGCAAAGTTTTCCAAATCGGCTTCCTGACAGGTGTGGATCGTGAGGTTCACGAACCGGATCGGAGCATCTTTGTCCGCACGGATGATGACCGTCATGTCTTTTGCCGATTTCTTCTTCACCGTCTTGACGAATTTGACCTCATTGTCCAAAGCGCGCTTCAGACGTTGCTGGCCTCCGTCGCCGACTTTGTCGAATTTGAATTCTTCGGCACCGATCAGGACACTGTATTTCTTGTCGCTGCCTTCCTGTTTGGCGATCTGAAGCGTCACGGCATCCGGGACCGGCATTTCTGGCGGTTTTACGATCTCATTGTCGGGCAGTTTGACTCGCGCGTTCTGGTCGGCGTCGGCAAAGTTGATCAAAATCATGAAGAAGATCAACAGCTGGAACACCATGTCGATCATCGGAGTCATGTCGCCTTCGGCATTGTTGGCACTATTTCGTTTTTTGGCCATATTTACCTCCTGCGGGTCTGAAACCGTCTGAAATCATTTCTTCGAGGCAGCGGCGAGGAGTTTACCGATCAGGTCTTCGCTGATGGAGCTGACTTCAAAAACGATGCGGTCCATTTTGTTTTTAAGGAACAGGAAGAGGCACAGCGCCGGGATGGAGGCCAACAGACCGACCATCGTCGTCAACATAGCGGTGGAAATACCGCCGGCGAGTTCATTCGGTTTCGGCGCGGTAGACGCACGAGCGATGACCTGGAAGGACATGATCATCCCGTTGACCGTTCCGAGCAGACCGACCATGGTGGCGGTGCTTGCGATCAAACCGATGTAGCTCAGGCCCTGTTCGTAACCCATGGAGATGTCGTCGGACGTTTCCTGCATGGCAGCGACGGATTTGTCGTAGCCGGACGCAACTTTCGCCATACCGGAGGCCAGAACGCGGCCGAGGTACGTATCGTCTTCCTTCACCAGCTCATAGGCTTCGGAGAACTGACGGTTCGTGACGAGTTCTTCAAACTGGGTCTGAAGCTCTTCCGGAATGTTGGTACTGCGGCGCAGAGCCAGAACATATTTGAACGCGAGCGCGACCAGAGCAAAAGAGATGAAAAGGAAGGCAATGGCGTAAAGAGGGCCAAGACCATTCCAAAGCCAGACCAGAAGACTCTCCGACTTCTGTTCCGCTGCTGCTTCTTCCTGCGCCAGAACGGCCTGAGCACTCCCCATAAGTACGATCGCCGCCATGAAAATACGCGCCTGAACCGAGGTCAGACCGTTGAGCAAACTTCGCGTCATTATTTCCTCCAAAAATGAATAAAGTTTTAATGGTTTCATCATTTGAGAGACGTGGAAACGGCCAGTTGCCGAAAACCAGTCCCGCAAAGAAGTCTTTTCAGTAAATGAATGGCTGTGTGCGGAAACTCTCCCCAGACACAAAGCACTTCTTAATAGTTTACCCCAAATACCAAAAATAGCAATTGGGAAAAGGCGAAATTTATCAAAAAAAGTCAAAATTTTTAAAATTTTTTCACTTTTCTTCGTTCAAAATGATGAACTTTCTCCTTTTCCCAACCGTATTCTCAATTTCAGGCCTGTTCGACTCAGCCTTTTTTCGCACTATAGCGGGACTTTTTGATCTCTTCCAGCTCAAGTGCGCGTTTTTCGTCACGCAGTTCTTCACGGAATATCTTGATCAAGGCGTCAAGTGCTTCCGTGTGCTGCTGTTTGTTTCCGTTGTAGAGAAGATGCGTGTGCATGTACGAGACGGCAGCATCTTTCGGCTTTCCAGCCTTCATCTGTGCATTTCCGAGCGTGTTGTAAAGGTGGGCGTTTATCGGATCTTCGGCAGAGATCAAGTTTTCAGAAAAGATCTTCTGGATATCTGTGATCGCTGCGCTCGTCTTGCCTTCCAGTACGTGCGCAGATGCGATACCGCATCGGGAACGCACTTCCATTTCAGCGCGGACGCCTTCGACTTCCTGATCCTTCACCATCGTGAGGACCATTTTGAACGCTTTCTCAGCCTTCTCGGCATCCCCTTTTTTCAGTGCGATATTTCCGACACCGAGAAGCCCGCGAGCTTTGAGGATCGGTGATTTTTCTGCTTTCGTCATGGCGCCAAAAGCCTGTTCCGCTTTTTTCAGAGCCTCTTCAGATCCTTGGAGGATGTTCAGATTTGCGTAAAGCTCGGAAAGTTCGTAGAAACGATAGTATTCCAAATTTTCTTTGGAACTAAAGTATTTGTCCATGACCTTCAGGGCTTCGGGAATGGAGAGGGCGCCGTTGAATGCGAGCCCAGCAGCCGCACGGACGCGCAGGTATTCCACCTCTTTCTTCATGTTGACCGAGAGCTGTCCCGGATCGATGATCTTAAGCGTATCAAGCATATCCTCAAAACGGGAATCCGTCAGGTAGTTGCGAACTTCTTTCAATTCCGCCGGTTCGCTGACAAACGTGATCGAGCTGATATTTCCGACGTAAACTTTGTCCGACGAGCCGCCGACGTCAACGATGAGAGCATCGCGTCCCATTTTCGTGATGGTCGCATTGCGGATCAGTTCGCCGTCGTACAGGGAAATGTGGCATTTTTCCACCTGAGCCTGGGCAATAGAGGCCATCAGAAAAATCAGTGCGAAAACGTAACCGAGCAAATGCCGTTTCATGTTTGGATCTCCTTTTATATTTTGACCGTGTCGGTCCTGGATTTCAAATCTATTTCTGTTTTTCTCTTTTGTAAAGCACGAAACTTCGGACGCCCGCAGGCGGGAGAAATGGTCCCGGCTGCGGGTTTGAATTCAGGAATCATTCATCCTGCGTCTGTTTCTTGACGACTTTTTTCACGACTTTTTTGACGACTTTCTTCACCGCGGGGTGTGCTGCTGCTTGATCATCCGCATTTGCTGCTTTGGGAGCAAGAGCTGCTTCACCAGCTGCCGAAGCCTCTTTCTTTTGGACTTTCTTGACGGGAGCCTGTTTCGGAGTTTCCGCAGCGGCTTTCGGAGCCGGAGCAGCCGGAGCGCTAAAGTCAAAGGTGAACGCGGTTACTTCTTCCGACGAATTCTCTTCTTCGAGGATCGGAGCATCGCCAAGTCCCATCGTCGCGAACATATTCGCTGCGGCAGAGTCGTCAACGGCTTCTTCACCAATGCCGAGTGCGACTGGAGCATTTTCCTTTACCGGAGCAGTGAACGATGCCGCGTCGTTAGAGACTTTCGTTTCCGCGAGCATTGCCTTGTGGCGTTTCGAGGACTTCGATTTACCTCCGCGCATGATGAGGACCAGCGCGATGAGGAAGATCAGACCGGCCCCGCCGTACAGACTGTACGTGATGTATGCCGGCGTCGGTTCTTTCTTCGGCGTCATCATCTTGCGGGCAAGATCTTCTTCTTCCGCAAGGCGTTTGTTTTCGATGTCGATAAGCTGAACGTTATCCTCGATCTGAGCGGAACTGAACGCATCTGCTTCGATCGGCGCATCATCCACCTTTTCACGCGTCCAGTTTGCGAAACCGGTCGGTTCCGTTCCCTGTGCTTCCTGAATGCGGCGCAGCAGAGTCTCAAATTTTCCGAAGAGCGGTTCGCAGGCCAGTCCGTAACGCACCAGATAACCTTCCTGCGGGATACCTTCCGCATCGACGTTTTCGACCGAGCCGCCGAAATCTTCCGCGGAATCGTCACCGGCATCGTAGGCATTTCGGATCACGCTCAGAGCCGAGTCGATGTTTTTCTTTCCGTCTTCCGTATCGTATCCGCCCTTCGCAAGTCCGAAGAGGTAGAGCGTTTCCGCTTCGCGCAGAGCTGCATAGTAGTACAGCCAGCGCTGGGGTACGTATTCTTTTCTTTCCTCTTCGCTGTTTCCGGAGTACACACCGCTGAAACTCGTCTGCTGACGTTTCACGCGTGCCCAGCCGGGTGCAAGAGACTTTTTCTTGTCGTTGCTCTTGATGCCGCCGCGGGCCTGCACGAGCAGGTTCCCCTTCAGTTTCACGTCATCCGTCACGGAACGAGACCATTTGATGTACATATCGAGCAGACGGTACTGCAGGTCGCGCAGCCCCGGACGGGCTTCCAGGATCGGACGATAGGCAGCATCCGCCTTCTCGAAATCGCCGAGCGATTCGTGTGTTTCGCCGATCCTGCGCTGGAGCGAGAGCGTCAGGTTCGTGATCTTCTCTTCCGTCGGATCTTTTACGAAATCTGGGTTCTCTTTCAGCTGCGCAAGCATCGTTTCGTAAGTGCTGACCGCTGCTTCGTAGTATTTCCGAGACTCGCCGCTGAGCTCTGCATTCGCACCGCCGCTGCGGCTTCCTTCCGCCAGAGAAAGGAACGTTTGGGCGATCCAGTTCAGTGCAGCGTAGGAGTTTCCATTTTCACGCGCCTGAATGCGCTTGAGGAACTCTTCGAAACCTTTCTGCACCGTCGCGACCTGCTTGAGCGTTTCTTCATCACCGCTGGCGACCATACTTTCCAAGTTGCTGCGCAGCTGCGTCGCGAGCATCATGTACTTTTTCGTCAGGACGGCTTCCTGGTCGCCGTCGCCGCTTTCTGCAGCGAGTTTTTCCAGGCGGTCCATCGCTTCAAATGCGCGGTCCATGTCGTTTTCCGAAACGAACGCGACCAGAGCGCAGTTCAAGATGCTGTCCATGAGATCCGGCGTCACCTTTTCGTTTCCGTCGCACAGGAGCTTGTACGGTCCGATCTTTTCGTCGTTCAGCCAGACGATCGCATTTTTGTTATCACCGCGACGCGAGTAACTGTTGCAGAGCTGCAGCGCGGCCTTGATGCCCGTTTCTGTAATGTCTTCGGGTTTCTTGACCTGCTTTTTCAGCTTCTGCGCACCGCTTTCCAGAAGTTCGAGAGCCAGTTTCTGGCATCCTTCCGCTTCCTTGAGCGTCATCGGTTTGTTTTCATCGTCGGCACGCTTGAACTCGATGTACATATTCCAGAGCTGGAATCCGATGGTGAGTTCCAGTGCAGCCCGATTTTCGTCATCGGCCGGGATTTTTTCGATGTAGCGCTGCGCCAGATCCACGTCTCCGACCATGAGACAGAGCTTGCACAGACGCTCCCACTCGTCGGACATCGACATATTCATGATGCGTTTTTCGACGGGGTTTCCGGATTCATCGACTTCATCCAGCGCGAATTTTTTCGGATTCGCCAGCATTTCCGCCTTCAGTTCGATGCAGGACGCCAAAAGTTCCAGCTGACCGCGGAACATTTCCGCGACCTGTGCTTTTTCCAGCTGTATCGTGCCGGCCTGCATGAGTTTTTTCAGCTCACGGTACTCGTTCACGATCAGTGCATTCAGATAGGAAAGCTCGTAGAAGAGCGAGTCGGACGCTTGGATCGAGCTGATGTAGCGTTTGGCCAGGAAGTCGAGTATCGTGATCGCTTCATACTGCTGTCCTATGGCGTAAAGAAGCTGTGCGCGATAGAATCGGTCCATAAGAAGGTAGTCGACCTGTTTCGCACGCAGGGCATCCTCTTTGTAGCTCTCAAGGAGCTCGAATGCTTCGCGGAGCTTCGCAGGATTCTCATCCACGATCTTCTGCAGCTCGGCTTTTTGGGCCTCGTCAGTGACCGTCGCCAGTTCACGTTTGGCGTTGAAGTACTTCATGAACTCCTTCAGGACGAACTTGCGCAGCTCCATGTAGAGATTTTCGCGTTTGTCTTTATCGAGCTTGTCGTTCGCTTTACGCTTTTTATTCAGCTCTTTTTTGTAATTCGCAAACGTCAAGTCGGTCTCTTCTTCGCCGATGTGTTCCTGCGGGAAGAATTTCTTGTGCAGCGCCTTGACTTCTTCCGTGTACGGATGGTGTTTCAGTGCGTACAGCTGACGCACATCGTCACGGATCGCCTTCTGGAATTTTGCACCATCTTTCGGTTTCGTTTCATTCAGGTAGTTATCCATGAACTTCACGTACGCGATACGCATCTGGATCCCGATCGGCGTCGTTTCCAGATAGTTTGCGCGAAGTACGGAAGCCGGGCTTGCCGGATTGAAACTCTGGACCGCAGCAACCAAGATCTCCTGCTGGTCTTTGTTCGGCTTCAGACCGTTTTCCTTGTTTCCAAAAATATCGAGATAGCACGTGCAGACTTCGATGAAAATGTTGCGGAAAATGTCCTCCTCGTTATCCTTCAGCCCCGTGTAAAGGTCGTTCAGGATCTCAATGGCTTCCCCTTTGCCGTTGAATTTCTTCATGAGGATGAGCATTTTCGCTTCCTTCATGTGGCCGCGAAATGCGATCGGATACATATTTTCGTGGTATTTGTCCCAGAAAAATTTGTACTGAGCACGCGCTTTGTCGAGATTCTCCATATACTCTTTCGCGCTTTCCGGATACGTTCGGGCAAGCTCATAGTACGTGTCGCCGCGAGACATTCGGACGCTGTTCAGCTCGCCAAGGACCATCATGTACTGCGGGACCTGTTTTTCGTCTTCCGGATTGATCTTCTTCGCCTCGGCAAGGATCTCCTTCTCGTACTTCGTCAGGAACTCGATATTCTTGCGCAGTTCCGTACGCGAGGCTTCCTCGTACTTTTTCTTGTTTTCGGCAAATTCTTTCTTCTTTTTTTCCAGTTCCTTTTTTTCATCCTCCGACATTTTAGAGTCGTCGATCTCGGAAGGATCGCCGGTCGTCGCGAGATTGCGATAGACGAGCGTTTTGTTCAAACGGATGTTTGGAAGGAAACCGATCGCGACAAAATAGTTTTTGCCGTTCTTGTTCTCGTTCAGATATTTCTCAAGCAGCGCGATCGCCTCATCATAACGGTCCAGGTAGCCCTGGTTCGTTCGTTCAAGACGTGCGGAGGCTTCCACCTGCACTGCCAGCATAAAGTCAAACTCAGACTTGAGAGATTCCGGCAGTCTGTTTTCGTTTTTCAGCTGCTGCAGATAGTAGACTCCCAAGTCGCCGAACCCATTGTCGCGCAAAAGGTTCACAAAATTTTCAAGACGGGCACGCTCCGTCTCATCTTTCGCATTTTTGTCGTCCGCCTGTACCGTGCCGGCTGCAAAAAGCATTCCCCATGCGCACGCTAAAAGCAGGACCAGTTTCAGGAAATCGTTTGACCGGTTCCAGAGCATTTCTCATTCTCCTCTACGATATATCTCCAACCCACTGCGGGAAGTTCAAAAGCTCGATCGATCCTCGGCCCATTACGGACCTATGCAGCCGTGTTGCCGAATGACAGCAATACACGGACGCGAAATTCAGATCCATGTGATTTTCTGATCCGCAAAATGTACAGACACGCTCCCTTAATTTTTTGATGCAAGAGCAGACCTGCCCCCCTGCAAAAGTTTGTTTGGTACGTGTCCCCCAGCGAACCGAAAACAAAAATTAAGTCTGTCTTTATATTTTAATCGGAAAATGGGGCTTTGGAATCCTCCCCACCCCCATTTTTGGCAATTTTTTCCAATTTTCTTGAAAATTTTTCCTTTTGTGCAGACTTTTCCGGTAAAATTTCCCGTTTAGAGAGATATTTTCGGCAAAACTCTGCGTTTTTTTCTGCGTGATCGGAATGTCTGTACCGCTCCAAACCGCGATTTTTACCACTGAAACTACCGGAAAGGAAACACGAAAAACTTAAAAAGATGCGAAATACACCAAAAGGCGATCAAAAATATTGGGCTCTTCCGGAAAGTGCGTACCGATCCAGGTTGCGATCTCACCACTGAGTACACAGAAGCGACCCAGACTCACACTGAAAAGAAAAGAAAAGAGGAAAAAGGCAGTGAACGTGCCCTGACACGAATTTCACGGAAAACACAAAAAGACGCAAATGAATTTTTTAAAATTAAAAAATGTTCGCGCGATTCGCGTTTTTTCGTGCTTTTCATTTGGGGGATCAGGTGTGTCTCTGTGTATATTTAATGATTTTAATGACAAAAGTGCCCGCAGATCCAATATTATCGGTATATTCGTTAGGGAAACGCGGCATTTGTTCCTTTTTTTGAAAAAAGTTCCGTTTCTAAGTGCGATCTTCTTTCTGTCGGAGTATACTGTAATCGTTCGTTGGGATGATTTTGGCTGATTCGCACTTTCCCCAACATTTGCCCCAAAATCAATGGAGAATATTATGAAGATCACACGTAAAGGAACCGTAAAGCGTGCTTCCCGGATAATGAGTGTTTCCTTGCTTGCCGCACTTGGTGTTTCGGCTTGTCTTCCGGTGAATGCAGACGTCATTGACGAAGCCCTTCTTTCCGATGCCGGTCCGTACGTTGGGACGGGAAGCGACAGCGGATGGAAGGAATACGATCTGCGGGATCTTGATCTTGGCGATAATTTTGCCGTGAGTTTTACGATTTCCTCGTTCACCAGTGACCGCGTGAATGTGGCTCTTGCGCAGAGTTTTTCGGACGCTATCCGCGGAACGTCGAAAGGCTACTCCTGGTTCCTGCGCCGCGACACATCCTCCATTTCCCAATATCATTCTTCTACGAAGACGTCCGGCGGCGCCAACGACTACCGGAATCCTTTCATCGGTCCGGGAAACACGCCGGTTTCCGCCGGTCAGGAACTGGATATTTCCATGGTCTTCAACACGAAGGACAATATTATCTCGTACTACATCGACGACGTCTACTACGGCTCGTACAGTCCGGACCGAACATTGAGCGACCCGGCGAAATTCGATCCGTACTATCTGCGTCTTTCTTCGTATAACGGGAAGACGGAGTTCACGGACATCCGCGTCGGAACGGCCGTCACGTTCACCGAGGCTGCCGCGTCGGGGAAATGGGCAGACACGGCCGTCTGGGGAAGTGCTCCGACCGCCGAGGGAAGCTACCGCATGATGGATGCCCATACGCTCACGCTCGACACGGCAGGTGCGAAAGCGAATAATCTCTCGCTCTGCGCCAATTCCGCCATGACGATCACCGAAGGTGCCGACCTGACGCTCGGTTCGACGTTCGTCGTGCAGAATGATGCGAAACTGAATCTCGCGGGAACGCTCACCGCCGGGAAAAACGCGAACATCAAAACGCTCGGCGTGACCGGGAAAAACGCGGCTCTCAACAGTGCAGGAGAGGTTCGGATCGGTACGCTTCAGATGAACTCCGGGAACCGGCTCCTCATTTCCGGTGCAGATTCCATCGTGCTGGATTCCTTCACGGGAACCGGTACGCTGGCGATCGGAAAGGACGCAAACTACACGCTGACGGTCGATTCACCAATTCCGGAAGGCTCAGTCCTTGAACTTGTGGGCGGAAAACTCACGGCAGATCTGGAAGGCCGGCTGAATCACTACTATTATGACAGCGCGCTGGATGGGAGCAATAATTCGGCAGACGATCATGCCGGCATCATCGCTGACGGCACGCGCGGAAATGTTTTCCAGAATTTAACGCCCAATCTCTCGAACATCATTTCCGATTACGAAGCCAACCGCCCCGTCGCGGAAGGCAGTATGCACCACGGTTCCTCCGCTTACCAAAATAATTTCGCGCATGTCTGGTCGGGGTATTTCACGCCGGACACGACAGGGGAGTACTCCTTCTGGACCACTTCGGATGACTGGGCCTGGGTGCTCGTCGACCTGAATCAAAACGGCATTTTTGAAAAAGAAGAATGTATCTCCGGAAAGACCTGTGCTGTCGGTACTGCGAAAGTAAACCTCACGGCCGGTGAATCCTACGCGACGATGTTTACCTATACAGAGGCCTCCGGCAGCGAATACTGGAGATTTCAGGCCGGTACCGGGACTGTGGACGCCAACACTTCGAAAGACGTCCTGATCGGCGATAATTCCGGCTCGTGGAGCCTCGCGAAATCGCTGGATTACTCGAAGATCGACCTTTCCGTTACGGACGCCGGATCCGAAATGGAACTCAACACGCCGAAAGCGGCCTTCAAATCCCTCACGATGACCGATGGTTCCGACCTGACCGTTTCCGGGACCGCACAGCGTGTGGAAGTCGGGTCCCTCACCAGTGCCGCCGCCAAAATCAACGCTGCCGGGAAAACGCTGGCTGTCTCGGAGCTGGAACTGACTCAGGAAGCTGATGCAGAGAGCGTCTTCACACTTAACGGCGATCTGGAACTGGTGGACGGCGCACACGTTTTCTTTGACCTGACGGACAGCGACACGGAATTCATGGACATTCTCGGCGATCTGGTCCTTGCGGGGGACGTGACCTTCCAGATCGAAGGTGAAATGGGGCTTCGCCGTGCGGATCTGATGGAGATCCACGGAACGCTTGACGGCAATACGCTCTCGAGCATCGCCGTGGTCAGCGATTCCCTCTACGATGTGTACCTCGGCTTCGAGAATGGAATGCTCTACGCAGACATCGGCGTTCCGGAACCGGGAACCTGCACGCTGCTCATTCTCGGTGTGTTCGGTCTCCTTAGTCTCGTTCGCCGGGAACGGAAGAGCAAAAAGTAGGTTCACCCGAGAGCCTCAAAATCGCGAAAAGTTTTGAAGAGTGCGTCTGAGAGGGAAACGATTACTAAAAAGTTTCCCTTTCAGACGTTTGTTTTTGGTACGGCGGACAGCGAGACGGCAGCCAGACAGCAGCGAGACGGCAGCCAGACAGCAGCGAGACGGCAGCCAGACAGCAGCGAGACGGCAGCCAGACGGTATCCGCAGAGTGCAGTTGCGTGCGGGACCGCTTTTTTCGCATTTTCTGTGTTTTCCGAATTTCTCTTTTGGTGTTTTGCCGTGCTGGGATCCGCACGTACATTTCTGGTGGTTTATTTTTCTCTGTTTTGCCTATTTTTTCAATTTGGTGACGTTTTCTTTTTCATTTTTCTTGGACATCTGACAGAAATCAGAAAAAATGGCAAAAATTAAAGTTTCACACTGGGAAAAGACGATAAAATTTAAGGATTATTCCGATTTTGCGAGCCAATAGAGTGTCAAAATATTTGGCTCGTCCTTTAACCAGTGAGAGATACTTGGCGAAAATGGATAGCAAAAATCGTTCAGAACTTAATGAAAATGTCGTTTCCGGCATCTCCCTGTCCTGCAGCGGGGATCCAGATATGCGTTTGAAAAAAGAGACCGTCCCGGTTTCGGCAGATGATCTGGACGATTCGATCTGGTCGGATTCCGTGTCGCGTCCTCTTGAAGGAGTCTCGGGAGAAGATCCTGGCGATATTTTTGGGGATGCGCCGCTTTCGGTCGCGGATCTGAAAACAGAATTGACAAAATTTTATGAGGGAACCGCAATGAAAAAGCACTCTTCGGAAACAGAAATCCATTTAGGAGAGGCTCGGCCTCTTTCACTTCCGGAACCGGGCAAACGGCTTCAGTCGATGATGCTTGAAGTTGGAGTTGGCCGGCAGAGTATCGATTCCTGCCGAATGCAGGCGGAAGCGGCGAGGAACGTGTGCGAGAGAGACGGTTCCCGGAGCGGTGCGAGGGGGCCGGAGACGGACATGAAAGCGTTTGATGAGGCGCTGGATCGGAATTTTGAGCACTGCGAGCAGTTTCTGGAGCAGCAGTCGCAGTCGGTTTCCCGACAAAATGCGGATCTAACGGCACACGAGACGGCCTCTTTCAGTGCTCTGAATGCGGAATCCGCTTCGTCGCTAGACATTCCGAAGATTCCGGGCCGGGTCGCCATTCCGAAACAGCGTGAAAATTGGGCACTCCGTAAACTGCTGCGGAAACAGAAGTCTTCGGAGTGCATCGAGCGTTTTGAGCAGGAAAATGCGCAAGCCGAATGGGACGGTATTTCGCCGCAGGCTGGCGGAGCAGGAAGGTATCCTGAAGACGTTCAAGCATCAGAGAGCAGTTTGAGAGGCTGCGGTTCGCAGTCTTCAAGACACTTCAGAAACTCCTCCTCGCCGGAAAATTTCCGAGAAGAAGCTTGGGGTGAAGATGGTCTTGGAGAAGGTGCGCAGGAAGTGCGTCCGGTTTCGGAAGCGGAGAGCCAAGGAACGGCAAGATCACTGAGTGTTTTTGGAAAATGTGTTTTGGGAATAGAGATCGCGTTCGGCGTTTTGCTGGGGATCGGAGTCGTTGCGGTACTGATAAACGTTCAGAATCCGCTTGAGAAACGCGTTTTTCATGCGTTCCAGAAGGCGGTTCCTGCGGCATTGACGTGCGAGAGCGTGGAAAACGATCTCATGAAGACGGAACTGACGCTTGGTCCTCTGACGATGAAAGCGGTCAATGAAGCGGATTCCCGATTTGATTTTTCAGTACAGCAGACGCATCTTGCACTGGATCCCCTTTCACGGATCAGCCGAGACCTTCGGCTTCGCACTGCGGTGATGCACGGGGTGGAATTCCCGAACATTAGCACGCTTTCCTTTCAGGAGACTTGGCGTCCGGAATCGATCGCACCCGTCTTTGATCCGACGATCCGGCGAGTACTTGCGGATAAGACGCAGTCTCTTGAGTCTCTCCGTTACCTGGAAGAAGTAAAGACGCTTCGGACGCCGGAGTATCAGCGGATCTCTGCGGAAGTGACGCGCATCAACACGGAAATGGAAAAATGCCAGAACGAGTTGATGAAAGAGCTGAATTTGGAAAAATGGGACCCGGCCGTCCTCAAGTCAAAAGAGGCAAAACGTCCGGAAGTCATCGCGATTTTGGAACGGATCGGAATGCTGCGCGGTGAAGCCATCACGGTCCAGACGCAGTGGCTGGAGCTGAATCAGTCCGTGGCTGGAGATCTTGCGGAAATGCAGGAAAAGATCGCGCTGGACGGTGAGGCGTTCTCGGCGATCCTTCACTACCCGATACTGACGGAAGAGGCGCTTGCGAATTACCTTTTCCAGGCAGACATTCGGAAGCGTCTCGCGGAAACGCTGGACTGGGGAAAAGCCGTTAGCCGAATGGCAGAGATGGGGATCCTTGCGGAAAACCGTTTTCAGGCGGATTCTCTCCAGAGCGACGGAACGATCGAACTGTTCGGGCAGACGTTCTCCTTCGAGTCGGATTGGGAGACTGGGATCGAATCGGAATGTGAGTACTCCTACCGTGGAAATCTCCGTTTCCATTCGGAGATCCTTCCGGAAGAGCTGACTCGCGACGCCTTCGTGACACTGGCATGCCGGCAGAAAGCCAATTCCCGGCTTCAGACCATCACGGCACGTATCCCGCTGGTGAACGACACGTCCATCTGGGGAGATCATATGCTGCTCCCAGTCTACGCACAGGCCCGCGACACTTCCGTGGTCATTGCGCTGACGGTCTTTGGCGATGAAATTCGCGGAAAGATCACGCTCGAGATGGAGCAGGTCACTTTTGATGCTCCGGAAAAAGAAGCTGAAAATGCACGAGTCGTTTACAGACAGTATGAGGGGAAAGAGTTTTCGACTCTTCAGATCTGTGCGGATGTCGCCGGAACGCTGGATGCGCCGACGGTGACCTGCACCAGTACTGCAACGGCGGAAATGATGCCGTTCTGGACGGCGGCCCTTCATGAAATGCACGAAAACATTCGCGCGGAAATGATCGCATCGGTCTACGAGCGCCTCAAAAATGCCGAGACAGCTTTCAACGGATCGCTGGAGCCGTTCTATCGTGAGATCATCCTTTGCGCGGAAAAGACGGACCTCTTTAAGGACTGCCCGATGCTGCGCGGAAAGATCAAGGCGAAACCGCGTACGTCGACGGTGGAAGTCGTGCCGATGGATCTCGCGCACCTGAATGTCGACCAGAGCGATTTCGAAAACAGCATCCCGACCTACGATCCAAACATGGGAATGCTGCCGGCAGAACAGGCGGAGCCAGTTGGGAATTTTGCCGGAACTCCGATGGAAGACGGCACGGTCCGAAAGTCCATCCCGGTCAAAAAGGTCGCGAAGATCGAGCCGCTGACTCTGGATGACGTTGCCGGACTCTCGCAGAATGCGTCCGAGATCGCTTCTCCGACCGAGATCCCGCCGATCCCGATGAACCGTCCGAATGGTGTGCAGGAAAACGAAACGGCCGCACCCAAAGATCCGGAACTCCCCAATCTCGCTGACCCGGTCCTCTACTCGAAACCGAAAGCAGAGGAAACGCCGCTCGTGCCGATGGATGTGCCGCAGAGCCGAAAACGCTCCACGCCTCTTCCAATGATGCAGTCTACGAGCAATCTGGGATCCTGAAAAGGTCCGATCCGTAAGAAGCACGGTCGAAAGCCCCTCCTCATTCCCGGAGGGGTGACCGCGCTGCAGAATAAAACGGCTGGGCGGTCTCTTTCTTTTCAGTGTGTTTCTGCGTCTTTTCAGTGCACTCCGTGGTGAGATCGGAACCTGGATCGGTACGCACTTTCCGGAAGAGCCAAAAAAAAGCCGGAAATCTTAAAGAATTTCCGACTTTTGAAAAATTCATCTCTCATCCGCGGAGAGAATGCGTATCCCTCCGCGAAAAAGAAGTTTCTTTTCGTTTACTCTTCGTCGAGGATCTCGACCGCATCGAATTTCTTGCCTTCGAGCATTTCGAGGGACGCACCGCCGCCGGTGGAGACGTGGGAGACTTTGTCGGCGTAACCGAGCTTCTGGATGGCAGCCGCGGAGTCGCCGCCGCCGATGATGCTGACGGAATCACTTTCGGCGATCGCGTCTGCGACGGCTTTCGTACCGACCGCGAACGGTTCCATTTCACAAACGCCCATCGGACCGTTCCAGACGACCGTCTTGGCGTTCTTCACGATGTCAGCGTAAAGCGCAGCGGTTTTCGGACCGATATCCAGACCTTCGAAACCATCCGGGATCTGGCCGGCATCCACGACCACTTTGTTGCAGTCCGCGCTGAAGGCGTCGCCGCAGTGGGTGTCGATCGGAAGAACGAGTTTGTCGCCGCCCTTTTCCATCAGCTCTTTCGCGAGGTCCACTTTGTCGGCTTCGACGAGGGAGTTGCCGACCTGCTGTCCCTTGGCGAGCGAGAACGTGTACGCCATGGCGCCGCCGATGAGGACTTTATCGCAGATCCCGAGCAGGTTGTTGATGACGTTGATCTTGTCGGAGACTTTCGCGCCGCCGAGGATCGCGACGAACGGACGGGCCGGGGTGGCGATCACGTCGGTGAGGTACTTGATCTCTTTCGCGACGAGGGAACCAACGACGCGCGGTTTGCCGGCCATCGCCATCGGAACGGCATACATGGAGGCGTGGGTACGGTGGCAGGTCCCGAACG
This sequence comes from Thermoguttaceae bacterium, assembly GCA_017403345.1. GTDB lineage: Bacteria > Planctomycetota > Planctomycetia > Pirellulales > Thermoguttaceae > RGIG3701. The sequence continues at coordinate 24,029 of JAFQOH010000138.1, read as the reverse complement.
CATTGTTGCAGTAGACGTCGCCGAACGCAGCGAGTTTCGCGGCGAATTCTTCGTCGCCTTTCTTTTCGCCTTTTTCAAAGCGGACGTTTTCCAAGACCACGACGTCGCCGTCTTTCATCGCAGCGACTTTGGCGGCAGCGTCTTCACCAACGGTGTCCGTTGCGAACGCGACTTCTTTGCCGAGGAGTTCGCCAAGACGAACGGCAGCCGGTTTGAGGGAGTACTTTTCCTTCGTTTCGCCTTCCTTGAGTTTGTCGGGACGTCCGAGGTGGCTCATCAGGACGAGTTTTCCGCCGCGGTCAAGGACGGATTTGATGGACGGCAGGGCCATGACGATACGGCGATCGTCGGTAATGTTCTGCTCGGCATCAAGCGGAACGTTAAAGTCAACACGCATAAGGACCGTCTTACCGGCAACATCGACAGCATCAATCGTTTTTTTAGCCATGACAAAATACTCCTGTCAAAAAAGCTCCCTAGGATCCGTACGTTTCCGTCAGTCCGATACCGGACTGAAAACGAATGGAAACGCCGTTCCTGAATGTACTTCTCTCGGACACACGAATCGCTCATGCGGCCGATTCAATGTTGGAAATCACTTCCGATATTTAATTATCCAAATTTTTCAATTTTTTTCAAGGGGGAGGGGGAGAAAATCCGAAGGTTTTTTACGATTTTCTCTTTTCAGTGTGACCTGCGGATCTGGCACAAAAACTCGAGCTGTCGCTGCCCACGGTCAATGCGATCCTGAACGAACTGACTCAGGATGCGATCCTGAATGAACTGACTCAGGGTGCGATCCTGAACGAACTGACTCAGGATGCGATCCTGAACGAACTGACTCAGGATGCGATCCTGAACGAACTGACTCAGGATGCGATCCTGAATGAGGTCACGGGGGCGTCCAGAAACCGAGGCGATCAGATGACGGAGTACATTCGCCTGTTTCAGGAGCCGGCTTACTAAAAGTTTCGGCCGTTTCCTTTAATAAGGATCAGGGGCAGGCATGGCGGCTCCATTTTGATCGATACAGCCGCTCACGAAACTGTTTTTGCTGGAAACTGCCCCATAAAATCAAATTCATCCTACATTTTAAGGTGATTTAAAAACCGCATTTGCGACATTTTACACCTCATTTTTCACAAAAAACACCAATATTCTCCATGATGACCGGTTTTGGCAAAAACAAGCACTCTAACCCCTTCAAACCAAAAAATCGGACTTTTTTTGGAAAAAAACAAAAAAACTCCCCCTCCCAGCAAAAACTCCTTGACAATGTATTTTTTCTATATTATAATATCATTCGTGGTCGTGGTAACTTTTTTATAAAAAAGGTTTTTAGAGGTTGCCAGAAATCAAACAGTCCCAACTTTTAATATGGAGCAAACCATGCGTTCACGAATTTCACAAATTGCAGGTACATTCTGCACATTTGGACTGGCAGCCGTGATGGATCTTTGCGCGTTTTTTCCAATCTTCGCAGCAGACGTAACGTCGCCGGTCTTCACATGGACGGGAAACGGAAGCAGTGATCTCTACACCGACGCACAGAACTGGCCGTCCGACATGCCGACGCAGTTTTTCCAGAAGGACAACGGGCTTCTGACAACCGCGACGCGCGGGAAGTACGTCATTCCGGAAGGATTCTCAACGACCATCTATGGATTCGATATTTCCAACGTAACGCTTGAGTTTAACGGAGACCTGACCTCCGTGTGCAATCCGCGATTCAACGGATTCTGGATGCGAGGAAATACCGCAGTCGTTTTGGGACGGGAATCAAACGTGACCTTCCTGAACGGAGGCGCCGCGGATACGCAGTCCCAGATCACCATCGGCGGCGCGAACAATCAGTTCGACTACTATTCCTCCGGAAAGATGAGCTGCAATCACATCCACCTCAGCTCCTACGACTATAAGAACAATACCAGTTCCAATCATTTCAATCAGTATGACGGTACGATCGAAACCACTCATCTTTGGGTTGGAACTTATTCCGTTGACGGCAAAGAAAACACCCTGAACCTCTACGGCGGGGATTTTATCGTTTCGAACACGCTGCTCATGGGGCACGACACCCGTCAAAATACGCACGGAAACGGCGTTATTAATATTTATGACGGCAGTTTCACAGCGGCGCACTACCGCGGTTTCACCGCAACGATCGGCGGCGAACAGTACACACCGAGCATCAACCTGCACATCGGCGGGACGGACGGTTCGACATTCGGAACCTTCAAACAGACCGGCACGACGGCCTACGAGGGGATCCTCAGCGTCCAAATGAGCACGCCGCTGACCGTTTTGGACTCCAGCATCCTGAACACGAATATCGTTTCGCTCAACTCGCTGACCGGCAAGGAGCAGTGGGACCTCGAAACGAAACTCTTCAAACTCGCGGAGGATGGCAAGTCCGTCTCTCTCGATGCCTCGAAAAAACTGCCCGCCTCGGATAATTACGCGGTGAACCAGACGCTGGAATTCCAGACAGGCCTCTCCGAGGGCTGGCTTGAGCTTCCGGAGAGTTCCAACCCCTACACAATAGAACTCTTTACGGAGGGACTGAAAGACCAGGCGGCGGCGGATGATTTTGCCGCGTGGCTTGACGAGGAATTCTTCCTGGACGCTGCAGCTCTCGATGCCTCGACGATCCAGGTTGAGCTTTTCTCCGGCATGGACAGCGATATTTTCATGTTTGACTTTACCGGCTACGATGCTGCGAACGTCATGCTTCAAGGGTTCCGCACGTCCGAAGTTCCCGAACCGTCCGCGTGGATCCTGTTTTCGCTTGGAGTTTTTGGTCTGGCTGGTTTCCGGACCAAAAAAGCACCCAAAGTACAGGCTGCGTGAGTCCGGGAGCGATCGTGACTCCATTTCCGTACCGGAGAGGAGATTCCTGACTCCGGCACCTCTGCCTTACCTGCCGTCCCTCGTGCAAAGAAAGATAAAATCATGAAAAAGTACGGCTTTACGCTCGTTGAGCTGCTCGTTGTCATCGCGATCATTGGAATGCTGGTCGGCCTCCTTCTTCCAGCAGTTCAGCAGGCTCGTGAGTCAGCGCGGCAAATGCAGTGCAGCAATCATCTCAAGCAGTTTGGTTTGGCGTCACTGAATCACGAATCCGCAAACCGCAGTCTTCCGACCGGCGGCTGGACGTCGTTCTGGGTCGGTGATCCGGATCTTCATTTTGGGAAGAAACAGCCGGGAGGCTGGGCGTATGTTATTTTGCCGTACATGGAACAGGGTGCTCTTTGGGCACTGGGACAGAATGGCAGCATCACGATCGACTCAACGCAGCAGGACGGAGCCAAGACACGTGCACTGTCTCCAGTTCCGACGTTTTGCTGCCCGTCACGCCGTGCGCCCAAACTTTACCCGTATACCGGCGGAGTCCTGAAAAACATGGCAGAGACTTCTGAGGCCGGAAAACTCGACTACGCGGGAAACGCCGGCTCGCACGGCTACCTTCTCCCCTCCGGGTGGGGGGTACAGGGACCTGCCGGTGTAGAAGCAGGAATCGATACAGAGCCGAATTCTTCCAACGACGGCGTCATCAACAGCAAAACACAAATCACTCTCGCAGAGATCCGGGACGGAACGAGCAACACGCTTCTCATCGCAGAAAAATACGTCATCTCCGACAGATACGAGACCGGCAATGCTGCAGGCGATGACCTGACCCAGTTTCAGGGAGCCGACGACGATACGCTCCGCAAGACCTCCGAACTTCCGCATCAAGACCGTCTGAACTATAATTCTGGTACGATTTTCGGAAGTGTTCACGCCGGCGCGTTTGGCGCCGCTCATTGTGACGGCTCTGTTCAGCGGCTCTCCTACAGCGTGGACGCGGAAGCTTTCCTGAATTTTGGAAAACGCAGTGACGGCAAAGTCGTCGAGTTTTAGAACCCCGAAACACCCGCCAAAATCGATCTTACCGTCTCGGCAAAAGAGAAATTGAGGGCTGGAGCCGGGAATAAAGAGCGCACGTCTTCACTCCGTTTCGGTTCGGATCGGTCCTTCGTAGGCGGAAAGGATCAGGCGGATCAGGGCTTTGTAGTCGCTTCCGCGAGTCGGATGTTTTTTGTTTCCGGCAGATTTGTGCGCGACGACCATATCCAGAGCGGGAAACACCGAGATCCTCTGCCCATACATTCCATAGGCGGAAAACGCGCCGCGGGAAGCGTCCGGAAATTGCGCATACGATTCCAGCCACCACAGGTAGCCGTAGCCGCCGCCGTCCGGGAACGCGGTGATGGGACTCGTGGATCCTCTGACCCAATCGGCAGGAATGAGCTGTTCTCCGTTCCACTTTCCATCACGCAGCATCAGTTCTCCAAGTTTGGCCATATCGCGCGTCGACAAATGGAAATGGTATGCCAAATGAATGGACTTGGACGCGTCTCCCGTACGTTTGTGCCGGGAGAGATCCCAGTCCTGCAGCATGAGCGGCTTGGCAAGGTCGGCGTCAAAGGCCTCGTAGATCGACTTTTGGGTCTTCATTTCGAAAACCGTGCCGGCAACGTTGAAATCCCAGTTATTGTAGACAAATTTCGTGCCGTGTTCCGTAACGCCGCGTTCCAGCACCTTTCCCTCCGGGATGCCGCCCGGATTTGACGCGGGATGATAGCACCCGGACCGCGCGGAAATGAGATCGCGTACCGTGGCCAGTTTTTCCTGCGGAAGGAGTCCTCCGACATCGTCGATACCGAGGTCTCCGACTGTCTCGTCCAGCTGGATCGTCCCGTTCTCTACGTACTTTCCGTAGAGCATGGAGAGGACGCTCTTTCGGCACGACGCGATGTAGGAGACCTGCTCGACGTCGCCGAATGCGTACATCACCCGGCCGCCGACGACGATCATGAGTCCCGTCGTGCCCATGTTTTTCGATCGGATCAGTTCCGGGATCTCCGCCAGTTTCTCCGAATCAAATCCGCACGCCTCCGGAGCCGCCTTCTCCCACTCACTGCCGTATCGGAAGGCGGGCTGATCCTCGGTGGACTGTATCTTGCCCGCCTGATCCGCGTCGGAAGCCCAAACCTGCGCTGTCAGCGAGACGACAGCCAAAAGACACGCCCAAAGCCAAATCGTTTTTTTCATCATCATTACTGCCTTTTTCGCGCGATTTCCTCTTTAACGATATTGTAGTACGCGAACGGGTCGTCTTTGGTGGCTTCGTGAATGTGGGTCGGATTCGCGGAGCCGCGGACGTCGGCGATCCCCCAAAAGATGCAGTCGCACGTATCGTCGTAGGTACCAATGACGGCATACTCCTTCGCGCCGAGGCTCCACCTGACGCGCTCGCGCCATTCTTCGGCGTCCACTCTTGCCCACTCCTTGGGAGAAACGCCGGAATTGGGAGCGGCAAACCGCGCGAGGTCCGTCGAGCCTGCCGACTTGTTGCGGTACCCCCACCCATCCGTCGGCACGGGCACAATCGGGTCATTCACCTGCGTCGTGCCGATCCGGAATTTGTCGAGCCAGCATCGGTCTTCCGGGGGCGTCCTTTTGTATATGAAATCAAACGTCTGTCCGGGCAGGAAAATAGTCATCATGGGCCGATCGTCGCCGAAGCCGTACTTGCGGTATTGGGGCTTCTGCGCGAATTCCTCCCAGATGATCTTTGCTTTTTCGTTCCAGTATTTCATCGTATGGGCGGCAGGATTTCCCAGAAAGAGGAAATACTGCATTTCCAGCTCTTCCGCCGCGCGCTCCACGTTCTTCAGGCGGAGCCAGTAAGTGTCCTTGAACTGCTCGAACATGGAGGGATTGGTAAAATCGATGCCGACTACGTTGATCCCCGCCTCTTTGATCTTGCGCATCATATCGAGCGTGAAAGCGTAATCCGTGTAGTCATGTTTCGTGTCCCACTCCCCGTTCGCGAGGAATTTCGTCCCTTTGTCGGCTGAGTGGCAGCAGACCATAATGTACGTGACCGGCACAGGCACGGCGGCTTCGGCGTTCCAAAGAAGTTCCGCCGTTTCACCGGGCTGGAAGGCGCGTTCGAGGGTCGGCTCACCGCTGTTTCGGGTCCGGCCGCGTGTCCAGCCTGCCGGGACGGTTTGACTGCCGAACGGGTCCACGAGACGCAGACGGCCGCCTTTTTCGGAGCGGATGCTCACGCGGACGATTTGTCCGTCCTTCATTTCCGCGGAGAGCAGGAAGCAGCCTTTGGCGCGTAAATTCTCGAACTTCGCGTCGGCTCCCGTCCAGTTGGGGAACACTTTCACGAAGCCGCGGTCGCACTGGATCAGCATCGACTGAATGAACTCCATCGCACCGATCTTTTCCACACCGTGGACCCCGTCGTGAAGATGGAAGTTCTTTTGCCCGATCCGGCGGAGCTGGTGTTCCTTGAACGCATCGATCACTTTTTGAGCCGGATAGCCGCACCGGATCGCAGTCGCGAAAAGCTTGGGCGTCTGGTTGATGCCGCTCCAAACGTTATTCGGAGAGACGGCGATATTCCCCTCCACAGCATTCACGGCGAGAGTGCGGAAATCGTCCGTCACGTCGAATGCGAACGCCTCGCCGGGGATGACGCTTTCCAGATTGATCGCGTTTCCGCCGGAAGGATTGGCCGAGCCGTCCGCGTTCTCCACGCCGGAAAGCATTCGGACGGGCTTTCCGTTGATCGGGTAAACGCCGACAGGCAGAGGCGCGAGATGGTCATTGAAATCGTTCCACGCCGCGATTTTCGCGTCCGGGACCTCGATGCCGATCTCACGCAGGATTGGGGCAACTTCGACGAGCGTCGCAAAAAGGTGCTTCACGCAGCCGAGAGCCGGAGCACTGTTCTTCTGCAGTCCGCTTCCCTCCCAGTGTGAATCCCAGACATTGAAGCGGTACGAACCGTCGGGGAAGGTTTCCTTCTCGCACCACGCGAGGAAGAAATTGGCGGTCTTATCGAGCAGCGGAAAGACCTTTTTGAGATACTCCCGGTCGAGCGTGTATTCCCAGTGCGTGCAGATCACAGCACACTGAAACGCGCCGTTCGAGATCTGGCTCCACAGAGACTCTTCCCCCTCGGCCGAAACGCCCCAGGGTCCCAGTGCGACGGGAAAGAGCGCCGCGTCATCGATGCCGTTCGCCAGATCAGGACGCTGGTCGAGGTAATTCCGCGTATTCTGGTAGAATCGGCCTTTGCATCGGTCGATCTTCTGGAGGTTTTCTTTCGCGTTGCGCATGGCTTGGGGAAGGTACGCCAATAGCGGGTCAGGCATCGAGTCGGCAGCCTCGCACCTATTTGAGGCGAAACAGCCGTACCAGGTACCCACGTAATTGTAGTTCATGTGGAAGTCATTGTGCCAGTTCGGCCGGTCGGTCGTCACCCAGAGACCGTAAAGCCCCGGCGGGAATTTTCCCTGACGAACGCATGAGCCGAGCAGATAGACTTGACCGTACCAGAACGCCTCCAGCTCCTTGTCGCCCAGTGCGACGCGGGATCTCGCCCACCAGTCTTTCCACCAGCGGACGTGATCGTTCTTCAATTTCTCGATCTCCTCCCACGTGAATCGGCGGTTCGAATCCGATGCAATGACGATGGCGAACGGAACATTCGCGCGGATCTTTACGCAGGCTTGCGCTTCTTTTCCGCCTTCGGGGATCGTGATCTCTGCCAGTTCGGCCCCCACCGCGCTCAAGGCGGCCGTAGCGGTCCTGACCCATCCGCGCGGGTCACCTTCGGGAAGAAGGTTCACGGTCGAACGCTGGACCCAGCAGCCGTCAGCGGCACTCCCCGCTTCGATCGGGAACGATTTCTTTTCATTGTGGGGAATGAGGCGCAGATTCCAGACGTCGTCTGCATCGGAGACGCCCGTGATGATGAAAACGTCCTCGCCCGCTGCGACCCAACTCTCAAGCCGAACGCTGCCCTTGCCGAATCTGCCTTCAGTTTTCAGTACCGCAGTGGGGAGATCGAGCGTATCTTTGGAGGCGACCTCTTGCGTTTCGGGCCGAATTTCCAGATCCGCGAACGAGATCGGGCCAATGTTGTTTTCTTCCTTGCCGTTCGTCAGATCGCCGCAGCTCCACAGATCGCCGCGCGTCAGAACGAAGAGTTTCCGCTGGGCATCGCCTCCGTTCACGACACCGAGCGACCCGTTTCCGAGCAGCGCGGCCGTCGGCAGGGAGCGGTCATACGACGTTCCGGGATCCGCGCTTTCCCAAACGGGATCGAAGTCTGCCGGATCAGGAAACTCTGCCGCAAACGCAAACGGCGCGATCATGAAAAACAGGCTGAACAGAGAGATCAGCACGGGGTACTTTCGATGGTCTTTCATTTCGGTTTTCAGTTTTTACTTTTCAGTTGTCCTCCGGCAGCCTCTAAAACCGTGTTTTCATGCAAAAGCCGCCGATCCATGTCCCCCCATTATACCATGAAAAAAATGAGTTGTCAAGGAGTTTTTCGGGCAGACTTCCGGCAGGTGCGTACCGGGCCGAGCCGTGATCTTGTCGCGGAGTGTACTGAAACGGAAAACACGAAATCGCGCAAAATGGATCTTAAGATCTTTAAAATCACTTTGTGAGATCCGATCTTTCGTGCCTTTCGTGTTCCCCACTCTGTGTCTTTCTGTGTTTTCAGCGGTAAAACCGGCTGGAAGATACCGGATAGACCTTCAATAAGAAGTATTCTTATGAAAGGAAACGGCCGAAACTTTTAATAAGAAGAGTCTTGAAACAGGCGAATGTACTCCGTCATCTGATAGACTCGGTTTCAGGACGCCCCCGTGACCTCATTCAGGATCCCATCCCGCGTCAATTCGTTCAGGATCGCATCCCGCGTCAATTCGTTCAGGATCGCATCCCGCGTCAATTCGTTCAGGATCGCATTGACCATCGGCAGCGACAGCTCGAGTTTCTGTGCCAGATCCGCAGCCGCCAGAGTCGGTTCCGAGAAATATGCCTGGATCACTCTGTCAATATTCCCTGTATTTCTTTTTTCGAGAGATTTGACATACAGATCCATTTTCTCAACGCAGGTGACCGCTCGAACGTAATTACGGACTTCCTGATGGTCATTTCGTTTTTCGAGGGCGGCTTCTTCGATCGGAAGCAGGTCTTCCTCAAGCCCTGCCAGAAGAAACTCAGGATCCATTTCAGATAAAAAACAGCCATACAGAGCAAAAAACTTTCCTATCTCGCGCAAGGGGTACTGTTTTTCTTTTTAAAATGTGGTATAATGCGAAAAATTTTATTTTGTTTTTCCGGCTTCCAGCGAAAAATTTTCAGGAAACGAATCATGAAAACTAACGAACTTCGTGAAATGTACCTTTCGTTTTTCGAATCGAAAGGCTGTGTCCGCCGTCCGAGCGACGTCCTTGTGCCGAAATGGGATCCGTCCGTCCTCTTCACGCCCGCAGGGATGAACCAGTTCAAGGATCACTTCCTCGGACGCTGCAAACTTGATTTCACCCGCGCTACCACGTGCCAGAAATGTCTGCGCACCGGCGACATCGACAATGTGGGACGCACGGCATACCATCACACGTTCTTTGAAATGCTCGGAAACTTCAGTTTTGGCGACTACTTCAAGCGCGAAGCCATCTCCTGGGCGTGGGAATTCCTCACCAGTCCCAATTATCTCAACCTCAAGAAAGATACCCTGAGCGTCACCGTCTACAAAACGGACCAGGAAGCCTACGACATCTGGCATGATGAGATCGGGCTGGCTCCGGATCAGATCGAACGCAAGGAAGAGGACGAAAACTTCTGGCCGGCGAGCGCGCCGAGCGAAGGTCCCGACGGCGTCTGCGGTCCGTGCAGCGAGATCTACTACCACACGCCGCTGGGTGAAGTGGAGATCTGGAACCTCGTTTTCACGCAGTTTGAGCGCAAGGGCGAACCGACCGGCACGGACGAAAACGGACTGTTCAACAACCTGTTCCCGCTGCCGAGCAAGAACATCGACACCGGTATGGGGCTGGAACGCTGCGCGAGCGCGCTTCAGGGAGCCACGACGAACTACCACATCGACATTCTCCGTCCGATCGTGGAAGCTGCCGGGGAGGTCTGCGGCGTGAAATACGTTCCGACTGACGACAACGGACGCCGTCTGCGCCGCATCTGTGACCATGTGCGTGCCTGCACGTTCGCCATTCACGAAAACGTCTATCCGGGCGCGAACAAAGAAGAGTACGTCGTGAAGCGTCTCCTCCGCCGCGGTGTTCTCGACGGCCGCCGCATGGGGCTCTCCGAACCGTTCCTCTGGAAAGTCGTTCCGGCCGTCATCGAGCAGATGAAAGCCGCGTATCCGGAACTCGTTGAAACGCAGGAGCAGGTCCAGGAAGTCATTCGCCGCGAAGAAGCGAACTTCCTCACCACGGTCGACAACGGACTTGGAAAGATCGAACGTCTCTTCAATCAGATGAAGTCCGAAAACCGTGCCGAGATCACCGGTGCCGAAGCCGCCGAAATGTACACGACGTACGGTTTCCCGCCGGAACTGTTCGAAACGATCGCCGCCGAACGCAACTTCTCGTTCGACTGGGACGGCTACAAGGAAGCGATGCGCAAGCACGGTGAAGAATCCGGAGCGGGCCGCCGTGTCGAACTCTTCAAATCCGGGCCGATCGAAGCTCTCAAGTCCGAGATCCACAATTCGAAATTCGTCGGATACGAGACGCTCGACGTCGACAAAACGGTCGTTCTCGGCATCATCTCGAACAACGTGGCGGTCTCGAATCTGACGCACGGTTCCGACGCAGCGAGCGAAAAGGACGTTATGCTCGTTCTCGCGCACACCCCGTTCTACGGTGAAATGGGCGGTCAGATCGGCGATACGGGCACGATCTCTTCCAACGGCGACATGATCTCCGTCAACCTCGGCGACACACCGCTGATGGCGCTCACGCCGGAAGAACGCAAGCTCCTGATCTCCGTCCTTCCGTCCGAAGCGACCGGGGCGGAACCGTTTGAGTTTGAAGTCACGGACACGCAGAACAATAACGGGCTGCTCATCCACATCGGGCGTCTGAAGTCCGGTTCCATCCGCGTCGGTCAGATCGTCTCGGCCAACGTGGACGCAAAACGCCGTCACTCGATCGAGCGTGCCCACTCCGCGACGCACCTTCTTCAGGCGATCCTCCAGAAACACCTCGGTTCTCACGCCCAGCAGCGCGGTTCGAAGGTGACGGAAGACACCCTCCGCTTCGACTTCTCCCACCCGCAGGCCGTCCCGGCGGAGATCCTGCTGAAAGTCGGCAAGGAAGTCAACCAGTGCATTCTGGAAGCTGCGGAAGTCTCCGGCAAGATCATGCCGCTGGAAGAAGCGCGTCAGACCGGCGCGATGATGCTCTTCGGCGAAAAGTATCCGGACAATGTCCGCGTCGTCTCGATGGGGCCGTCGAAGGAACTCTGCGGCGGTACGCACGTCTCGAACATCGCGAAGATCGGTGCGTTCAAGATCCTGTCGGAAGAAAGCGTTTCGACCGGTACTCGCCGCATCACGGCCATCACGGGGATGAAGGTCCTTGAGTACATGTCCGCGCGTGAGCAGGTCCTGACGCAGCTGGCGCAGGAAATGCGTTCGTCGGTCGATGAACTTCCGGCTCGCGTGGACGCGCTGTACAAAGAGGTCAAAAAGCTGAAGAAAGAACTTGCCGAAGCGAAGAAAGAAGGCGGTCCGGGTCTGGAAGAGCTGATGAAGAAGGTCGAGGAACGCGACGGATACAATCTTTTGGTCGCGGAGATCCCCGGCGGTCCGGAAGCGATGCGTGAAATGTCTGATCAGCTTCTGCGCCATGTTCCGCGCCTTGCCGTGATGCTCGGAAGCCAGATGGACGGCGGAAAAGCCTCCCTCGCCGCCACGGTGAGCCGTGATCTGCTGGCGGAAGGTTTCGACGCTGCGAAATGGATCCGTTCGGTCTCCAAGCTCATTCAGGGCGGAGGCGGCGGACGTCCCGATTTCGCGCAGGCTGGCGGAAAAGACGGCTCGAAACTTGCGGAAGCGCTTGAGATGGCGAAGACTACGGTCAAGTAAGAGCGCGTTCGGTTTCTAAGATCAGTCTTACTCGAGGAACACGCCATGTTCCTCGAGTTTTTTTAGGGAAACTTTTTGGGGAAACGGAGGTCACGGCAGCTCGATCGTGTCCGGGAGCGGTTCCTGAGGCTGCGGCGGACGGGTGCGCATGTTGACGAATGTGATGAAAATGGCCGTCAGCAGCAATGCGATCCCTATGCCAAGGAGAACTTCTCTCAATGGGGAGGATTCTGCGTCTTCTTTCGTTTTTTCGTCGTGAGCTGCATTTTCAGCATTCTGCGGAGTCTTGCCGTTTGGGGGCGAAACGTAGAACCAGAGCGGCTTTTTTGCGTAAAATGCCGGAGCGGTACCGAGGACGCCATTGCTTTGCTCGTAGAGGTAGTGTTTGAAAAAAACACCATCAATGACCACTGGAATGCGGACCTCTTTTTCGATGGGGAAGTTTTCCGGGATCTCTAGTGTGTTGACCATGACGGGTTCCGCCGGAGCATCGTCGGGTTGGATCCAGAGCTCATAGTAATGGTCGAAATCGTATCCGAAATCTGCGTCCTTCTGTTTTGAAGGCTCATTTTTCGTCTGGGAAGTTTCGGCAGGCGCGGGAGCTGGCGCGTCTGACGGCAGGCGTTTTCTGCTTTCGGAGGCGATGCTCTTTTTTTGGATCAGGCGAATGTGTCCGCGGATCCGGATGACATTTCCGCGGTAGGCTCCCGGCTGTTTGGCGTACTGCGCGAAGAGAACACGCCCGACGGATGCGTCTCGCAGTTCTTCAACTGTCATGGAGTTGACGCGGTTCCAGATCTTCATGAGGGAACGTGTTTCTGCAGCGTAAATGGGGGCATTGTCCTGAATTTCTTCGAGCATATCCTGTGAGATCCCCGGCAGAAGTCTGTCCGTGCGGGCAATGTCTTCCATTTTATCCATCCAGTCAGGCGGAATGCGGTTGGTGTCGGTGAGCGTGAAGAGAGCTTTCCATGAGTTTTCCTGGCAAAAATGCCATCCAAGGATGAAAAAAAGTCCCAAAATAAAAAAAGTCTGAGAAAATCGTCTTCGGCCTTTTCGGGTGGAAAAGGTTGGGACACTTCTTTGTGTCATGATTCGTTTCCTTTCGTAAAACTGCGTGCGAAACGCATTTTGATCAAAATTTCAGTCTCGTACTTTCTTTTATTATACCACATTCAAAAATTTCGTAAATCCCCACGGAGCAAAAAAATTTTTGCCACCCCCTATTGACAAAAAAATGGAATGTGCTATACTATGCGTCATAATCAGAAGCCACTGTAGCTCAATAGGCAGAGCACAGCTTTCGTAAAGCTGGGGTTAAGGGTTCGATTCCCCTCAGTGGCTCTTTTTTCCTGAAAGGGAAAAGTACAATCAAAGGATTCATGGAAGGGGATGTTCTCAATGGGCAGGCCCCTCTTTGAGTTTACGCACATACAGGAGGAGGGACGTCGTATGGCATTTGGTCAGGATTTTGATCTTCGTCAGCTGGTTCAGATGAACTGCTCGTTTGGACCGCAGGAAATTGCAAAAATCAATCGGAGCATTGCTTCCAAATATGCGAACTTCCGCATTTTCCGTGACGCTGTCAATGAGCTTGAGTCTCGTGAGGAAGAGCAGAGTCCGGCCGGTATGGTCCGACTTGGCGTGTTTCTTTATCTTTTGGGTAAATATCGCCGCAGTTTGAATGTGCTTCAGCATGGTGACGGCGGTGCACTCGCGCATTTTTACATGGCGAAGGCGCAGTTTGCTCTGAAAAATTACGAAGAGGCGGAGAAAGAGTATACGTGTGCGCGTCAGGCTGGTTACTGCGCGGACGATTGTGTGCTGGGGATCGTTGAAGTGAAGCGCTGTGCCGGTCAGGTCCAGGAAGCTCTTGGTCTTCTGGATGACCTGAGCGGCTCGGTCCAGCAGACGGCGGAGTATCTTTATCAGCGCGGCATTACGGCTCTGGCAAGCGGCGGAACAAGCGACGAAGTCGGCACTTGGTTCTCCCGTGCCGTCGATACGGATCCGATGCACCCCGGTGCGCTCTTTGGTCTTGCTCTGGAAAGCGACCGCCGCGGAAATGACGACGATGCGCTGGAACTTTACAAACGCGCGGCTGCGCAGTTCCCGTCGCACGTTGGTTCACTGATCAATTTGGGTCTGATGTACGAAGACCGGAACGAAAATGAACTTGCGGTCCAGTGCTATGAACGAGTTCTGGATGCGTATCCGGATAATGAGCGTGCCCGGCTTTACCTGAAAGACGCGCAGGCCTCGAATCAGTCGACGGAAGACGTTGCTCCGCACAATCCGACGGCGCAGATCCTCAAGATGCAGGTCGCGGACTTCGAACTTTCGTCCCGTGCCCGCAAGTGCCTGGAACAGATCGGTGTGAAGACGCTCGGCGATCTGTGCAGCTACACGGAGGCGGAACTGCTTTCGAGCAAGAACTTTGGCGAAACGAGTCTGGACGAGATCAAGCAGATGCTTGCCTCGCGGAATCTTCAGCTGGGTCAGACCAGTGCGAAGACGCAGCAGCAGGAGCTTCCGGAACTGGACAGCTCGATCGACATCGAGACGCTCAACAAGCCGATCTCTTCGATGGGCTTTACGGTGCGTGCGCGCAAGTGTCTGGGGCGCAGTCAGATCACGACGCTTGGCGATTTGATCCGAAAAACAGCCGACGAGCTGCTTCAGTGCAAGAACTTCGGCGTGACGAGCCTCACGGAAGTCCGCGAAAAGCTGAAGGAGTACAATCTGCACCTTCATGGGGACTGATATTTTGAATCAAATCAGGAGGAGACGCCGTAGTGGAGACGACACTGCGGCGTTTTTTGGAATCAGACGGAATGAAAGTTAAGCTGGAACTTCAAAAGGTCGATCAGGAGACCAAAGCGCGGGCAGGTGTCCTTCATACGCCGCACGGGGACGTGCCGACGCCGATTTTTATGCCTGTCGGAACGGTCGGTTCGGTGAAGGGGATCGAATTAGGTCTTTTGGAAGAGACTGGAGCCCGGATCATTCTTGGGAACACCTACCATCTTGCGCTGCGTCCGGGCGAGGAGCTGATCCGCGACTTGGGCGGTCTGCATCATTTCACAGGCTGGAAGGGGCCGATGTTGACGGACAGCGGCGGTTTTCAGGTCTTTTCGCTGGCGCAGAGGTCGAAGCTGACTGAGGAGGGCGTCACGTTTCAGTCGCACATTGACGGACGGCGGATGATGCTTTCACCGGAGCGTTCCATTGAGATCCAGGAAGCGCTCGGCAGCGACATTGCGATGTGCATGGACCAGCTGGTCGGGTTGCCGAATACGGATGAGAAGATCTACGAAGCGATGATGCGTTCTGTGCGCTGGGCGAAACGGTGTCTGGAGCATGCGTCGCGGGAGGATCAGTCCCTTTTCGGCATCGTACAGGGCGGATTGAACCGGAATTTCCGCATCGAGTGTGCGCAGCGGCTCGCGGAGTTGGATTTCCCCGGCTACGCGGTCGGCGGCTTGAGTGTGGGGGAACCTCCGGCACAAATGTACGAGACGCTGGACTACACGGTGCCGGAACTCCCGCAGGATAAACCGCACTATCTGATGGGGGTTGGGACTCCGCAGGATCTGATCGAGGGGATCGCGCGCGGGATCGACATGTTTGACTGTGTCATGCCGACGCGCAACGGACGGAATGCGATGGCATTCACGAAGCACGGGAAGATGCGTCTCCGCAATCTGAAATACCGTGCGGACGATCGGCCGCTTGAGGAAGACTGTCCGTGTCCGGCATGTCGGCGGAGCCGGGCATATTTGCGTCATCTTTTCATGGCAGGTGAGATGTTGGGGCCGATCCTTCTTTCGATCCATAACATCACGTACTATGAACGTCTCGTGACGCAGTGCCGCGAGGCGATCCTGGCCGGAAGGTACCGTCAGTTTATGGCAGAATGCTATGATGGCTGGTCGCAGGGTGAAGAGGGGAGCTGCTGAAACGGGAACGGTGTCTGGAACGGGAGGCTGGATACCTGCAAAAAGCCTGCAAAAAAGCCGAAAGAAAACGGCGACAAAAAACAGAATTCGAAAAAATCGGGCCGAAAGGGAAAATTTTTTGGAAAATTTAGGATAATATTCAAGAAAAAGGCTCAAGAAACGCCCCAACCCCCTTGTCGATTTTGCGATTTCGTTTTATGATATTAGTTTTATGCTGGACCCTTTTTGTTGATCCGCATTTCCGGCGGGTCGGTCCCGGCGTTTGATCCAGAAATAAACAGGAAATGAATATGAACTTTACGTTTTTGTTCCCGCTTGCTCAGGCAGCAACAGACGCGGCGCCGGCAGCCGGCACGGCAACCCAGGGTTCTTTTATGATGACGATCCTTTGGATGGTCGTCCTTTTTGGTATTCTGTGGTTCGTAATGATCCGCCCGCAGCAGAATGAGCAGAAACGCCGTCAGCAGATGTGGGACGGCCTGAAGGTCTACGATAAGGTGATCACGGTCGGCGGGATCCACGGCGTCATTACGCAGATCACGCCGGATGAGGGAACGCTCGTGCTGCGCATCGACGAGAGCGCGAACATCAAGATCTGTCTCGAGATCAGCTGCATCGCGGCAGTGCTCTCCGAGCCGAAAGAAGAGAAAAAATGATTTATGCCGTACAGTTTCGGCTGAAAGCTGCC
Organism: Thermoguttaceae bacterium; assembly: GCA_017403345.1. Lineage (GTDB taxonomy): Bacteria > Planctomycetota > Planctomycetia > Pirellulales > Thermoguttaceae > RGIG3701. Next base: position 7,405 of record JAFQOH010000138.1, on the reverse strand, counting down.
GGGGCTGTGCATCATGGATCTTCCGGATATTTGGAAACAGATAGAAATCACTATAGATTTTCATTTTAGAAAAGGATTAACGAATGGTTATTGCAGTACTGCTTGCAATGGTGGCGATTTCCGCCGGCACGTCGATTGCACTTACCCGCAGATGGAATATGCCGACTTACTATTGGCGTTTCTTCTGGAGTATGTTTGCGTTTCTGTTTGGTGTTGTGGTCCTGTGCCACAGCGCGAGCGTCAACTGGACGAATGTGAAAAAAGGTATCGACCTGAACGGCGGTACCATTCTGCACTACAAAAACATGACTTCCGACGTCGATTCCGGCGAACTCGCGGAAGCTCTGAAAAAGCGTATCGACCCGGACGGCATCGCGAACGTGACCATTCGTACTCTCGGTGTGAACAAGGACCAGATCGAGATCATCGTTCCGGATACGGACGAGGCGCAGGTCGATATGCTCAAGAAGCGTATCAGCAAGATCGGTACGCTGGAATTCCGCATTCTGGCGAACAATATCGATAACAAAGACTGCTTCGATGCCGTGCAGGAAGGACAGGACAAAGTCTTCCTTACTTCCAGCAAAGAGGAAGCGGATGCGTGGTTCGTTCCGATCGCGGTCGGAAGTGAAGAAAACTTCGGCGTGCACGTCGATAAAGAAACGGGCGTCGTCTCCGGAATGGGGAGCGGATACCATTTCACCCGCGCTATCGCGAACAACTTCGACACGGCCTCGAACAAAGCGTTCGACCCGAAAAAACCGGTCGTGGAAGTTCTTGTTGTGAACGATCGGTACAATGTGGAAGGTAAATACCTTGCCGACGCTCGTGCGGGTTTCGACAATGCGAAGCCGATCGTGCAGTTCAGCTTTAACGCGCAGGGCGCGAGCCGTATGTCCCATCTGACTAGCGAGAACCTCCCAGTGAAAGATCCCGGTCAGGAAAGCGGACGCCGTTCCCGTCAGCTCGGCATCATCCTTGACAATCAGATTATCAGTGCTCCGAACATTCAGTCCCAGATCGCCGGCAACGGTCAGATCACCGGGATCGATTCTCAGGAGGAAGTCGATATGATCGTCAGCGTCCTGAAAGCGGGCCGTCTGCCGGCGACTCTGAGTACGGAACCGATCAGCGAAATGTCTACGGGCGCTCAGCTCGGTGCCGACACGATTGAGCGTGCGCAGTACGCGATGCTCGTCTCGATCCTGCTCGTCATGGCTCTGATGGTCTACTACTACCGCTTCTCCGGTATCGTGTCCGTCATCTCGCTCATCCTGCTGGTCCTCCTGACCTTCGCATTCATGGTGAGCTTCAACGCAGCATTCACCCTGCCGGGTCTTGCCGGTTTCGTCCTCACGATCGGTATGGTCGTCGACGCAAACATTCTGATCTACGAACGTATTCGTGAAGAAACGGAAGCTGGAAACGGCGTCGCCGTCGCGGTCCGCACCGGTTTTGACAAAGCGTTCTCCGCCATCGTCGACTCCAACATCACCACCGCCCTCGTCGGTGTGATCCTTTACACGATCGGTACGCAGGAAATTCGCGGTTTCGCCATCATCCTGCTCGTCGGTATCGCCATCAGTATGTTCAGTATCATTTACGTCGGCCGCGGTATTTTCGACCTCGCTGTCCGTTCCGGTATGCTCCGCGAGATCCGTATGCGCCGCATCCTTCCGAAAACCAACATTCCGTTCATGAGTTACGCAAAGAAGACCCTCATGATCGCCGCGGTCTGCGTCGTTGCATGTGTCCTGCTGGTCGTTGCCCGTACGAATGGCGTGGCGAAAGCCTCCAGTTTGCTTGACATTGACTTCCTTGGCGGTCTGAACGTTCAGGTCCTCTTCACGGAAGCCCAGGAAGGTGAAGATGCTGTCCGCGAAAAGCTCCAGGCTGCGAATGAAGACTTCACCGACGTTGTCGTGACGGACGTGACGCTGAAAACGGACGAAGAAAACAAGCTTCTGAAACGCCGCTACAGCATCATCACCCCCACCCCGAAGAAAGACGCTGCCGAAGCGGCCGCCGAGGGTGAAGATGATGTGAACGAAAGCTCGAAGCAGATCGCTGAGTTCAAAGCGGCTCTGACCGAAGCTTTCCCCGGTCAGATCATGACCCGTAAAGTCGAATTTGAGATCCTGACGGATGCCGCTCCGGCCGCTGAACCCGCTCCGGTTCCGGCCGCTGAACCCGCTCCGGTCCCGGCCGCTGAACCCGCTCCGGCTCCGGCTGCTGCCTATTTCAGTCGTCCGATGGACCAGATGTTGGTCATGAGCCTCATGGCCCAGACTCCTGAAGCTGCTCCGGCTGCAGAAACTCCGGCTGCTGAAACTCCGGCTGCTGAAACTCCGGCTGCTGAAACTCCGGCTGCTGAAACTCCGGCTGTAGAAACTCCGGCTGTAGAAACTCCGGCTGCTGAAACTCCGGCTGCTGAAACTCCGGCTGCTGAAACTCCGGCTGTAGAAACCCCGGCTGCTGAAACTCCGGCTGTAGAAACCCCGGCTGCTGAAACTCCGGCTGCTGAAACTCCGGCTGCTGAAACTCCGGCTGCTGAAACTCCGGCTGTAGAAACTCCGGCTGCTGAAACTCCGGCTGCTGAAACTCCGGCTGTAGAAACTCCGGCTGTAGAAACTCCGGCTGTAGAAACTCCGGCTGTAGAAACCCCGGCTGTAGAAACCCCGGCTGTAGAAACCCCGGCTGCTGAAACTCCGGCTGCTGAAACCCCGGCTGCTGAAACCCCGGCTGCTGAAACTCCGGCTGCTGAAACTCCGGCTGAAGCTGCTCCGCAGGCCAAAATGGTTGAGATCCCCGAAGGCATGATCAGCGTGAAGGTCACGTTCCCGCAGGAAATGCATGACTACGCCTACATGACGAGTTTCGTGGAAGATCAGCTTGCCAAACAGGGCAAAGTGAACGTCAGTTACGTCGTAACGAACCTCAATAAGACGCGCATGACGGCGGAAGAAGAAAGCATCCCGGCGGCGGAATGGCTCGTTCACGTTGGAATGACGCTGGAAGAAGCCCAGGAATTCTTCACCAAAATGAAGACCGAGATCGACCAGGAACTCCTCTTCCCGGCCGCGAGCACCGTCGGAAGCGCCGTTGCGAGCAACATGTGCTGGCAGGGTCTCTTCGCTCTGGTGGTGAGCCTCATCGGCATCGTCCTTTACATTTGGCTCCGATTCCTGAAACTGAGCTTCGGTATTTCCTCAACGATGGGGCTGATCCACAACATCACGATCGCGTTGGCGCTGGTCGCACTGAGCACGTGGACGGCTTCCTATCTGGGATTCCTGCTCATCGATGATTTCAAAATCAGCCTGACGCTGCTGGCTGCGTTCCTGACGCTCATCGGTTACTCGCTGAACGATACGATCGTCGTGTTTGACCGAATTCGCGAAAACCGCGGCAAGGGTCAGCCGTTGACGAAGGAGATCATCAATAAGAGTCTTAACGACACGCTGGCTCGTACGGTCATGACCTCCATCACGACGTTCATCGTGTCGCTGGCGCTGTACATCTTCGGCGGTGAATCGATCCACGGTTTCTCGTTCGTCATGACGGTCGGTATCGTGGTCGGTACGTACTCGACGATCTTCGTCGCAACGCCGATCCTTTACCTGCTCGCCAGCCGAGTCTTCAAAGACGACATGGTGGAAGATGATGACGAAGACGAATGATCCGGATCTTCCGAGCTGATCTGATTTGAAAAGAACCCCTGAAGGTCCTAGACTTTCGGGGGTTTTTTGATTTTTCCGTGTTGAAAAAAATACGGAGCGCATGTTTCCCCCCTTGACTTTTTGCGGGACGTGCTGTAAAATAAAAGTGCGGTTTTCCGTGAATTTTAGTATTGGTTTGAATTTTTGGAAATATTCCGTTTTTTACGAAAATTTCCTTCCTGCCTGATTCTGGAGTCCAGCATGAACGTGTTTTTAAAATTCCCCCCTGTTTTGTTTTTTTGTTTGAGTGCGTTTTTTTCGGCATTTTTTACACAGGAAGCAAACGCACAGGATGACGTTTTATTTCAGATCGGTTTTTCCGATGCCCGGTGCAGCGAATTCGGCTGGGTGAAGTGGGAAGACTTTTTCGACAAAGACGTTCCTATTCGTCATTACGTCGTGGGAAAAAACCGGCCGCGCGACTGGTACCGCAGCCACAATAGTACGCGGGACTGGAAAGCCGCGGGGCGTTCCTTCTATTCTGTGATCGAATTTGAGGCGGAGAAGGACTACGCGGTCCCGCTTTATTTCGTCGTGGCGACGTGCTATGGACACTCGACGGAGCCATCGCAGGTCGAGCTGACGGTGAACGGTACGAAACTGGAGCCGAAGCGCGTGATCCCCGGCCCGCCGAAGTTTCCGAAATTCAATGCTGCGACGGACAAAGGCTGGCCGGAGCACATGACGATCCGGATCCCGGAAAATCTGGTGAAAGCGGGGAAAAACGAGATCAAAATGCGGCTTTTTGACGGAAGCTGGGCATACTGGGACTATTTGGCGCTTCGGGAGAAGGACGAGCCGATCCCGCAGGATAATTTTGAGGATTTTCCGAAAAAAGTTCGTGCTTCCGGCGGTCCGATGGAAGACGTGAAGGAGGTTCTCTTTGCGGTCCGGAAACCGAGCAAGGACGCGCACTGGTACGCTAATTTCGGGTACTACGCGTGCGACACGAATGAGTTTCCCTTCCCGCTTGGGCAGGGCGGCGCGCTGAAGATCCTAGATCTGGACACTGGCGAGGTCCGGACGGTTTTTGAGGATCCGAACGGCAACGTGCGCGACCCGCAGATCCACTACGACGGCAAGAAGTGCATTTTCTCGTACCTGAAAGCCGGAACGCGCCACTACAATCTGTATGAGATCGATCTGGACGGGACCGGCCTGCGTCAGATCACCAGCGGAGAGTGGGACGACATTGAGCCGGCGTACCTTCCCAACGGCGACATCGTGTTCCCGTCGAGCCGCGCGAAACGGTGGGTCCAGTGCTGGCTGACCGGCGTGGCGACGCTTCACCGATGCGGACCGAACGGGGAGAATATTCGGATGATCTCCGCGAATCCAGAGCAGGAAAACACGCCGTGGGTCCTTCCGAACGGTCAGATCCTCTACATGCGGTGGGAGTACATCGACCGCTCGCAGGTCCACTACCATCATCTCTGGACTGCGAATCCGGACGGCACGAAACACCAGATCTACTACGGAAATCAGACTCCGGGCATCTGTATGCTGGGCGCGAAACCGATCCGCTACCGGAAAGACGTTCCGCCGGAAGAACGGAATTTTGCAATCGTTTCGACCTTTTCGCCGGGACATGGACGCCGTGAACACTACGGGACCGTCACGCTCGTCGATCCGCGGAAAGGTCCTGACGCGCCGGAGGGCGTGCGTTCCATCTCCGCGACTTCCAATTTTGCCGATCCCTGGGCCTTTGGCGAGGATTGCTTCCTCTGTGTGCAGAACACGCAGGTCGTTCTCATGGACGGCGACGGCCGGACGGTCCCGGTCTACACGCTGCCGCAGGAGCAGATCGATCAGGGATTCTGGGTCGCGGATGTTCAGCCGGTCATTCCGCGCGAGCGTGAGGAGGTCATCGCCGACGTGACGGACCCGAACGCGAAGACCGGTTTCATGGCGCTAGCGAATCTCTACCAAGGCCGGCAGATGAAGGATCTTCCCAAAGGGACGGTCAAGGAACTTCTCGTAATGGAAGCGCTTCCGATCCCGGTCCATTTCAACGGCGGGATGATGAGCGTCTCGTCAGGCGGAACGTTCAGTCTCACCCGGCTTGTCGGGACGGTCCCGGTGAACGAAGACGGCTCGGCATTCATGGAGCTTCCGGCAGGAAAGGCGCTTTTCTTCATTGCGCTCGACGCGGAAGGGAAGGCAGTGAAGCGGATGCACAGTTTCACGTCGCTCATGCCCGGCGAAACGAATCTCTGCATCGGCTGCCATGAAGAGCGGACCATGACTCCGACGGCGCAGGACCGCCTTCAGTTCATGAAGGCAATGAGCCGTCCAGTCTCCGTCCCGAAAAAGGTCGAGGGCGTTCCGGAAGTCTTTGACTATTTCCGCGACATCGTGCCGATCGTGGACCGTCACTGCCTAGAGTGCCACAATTCCAGCCGCCGTGAGGGAAACTGCGACCTGAACAGCGATCTGCGTCCGAGCACTTTCGTTCAATCGTACAGTTACTTCAGTTACCACAAGATGCTCGGCGACAATCGAAACCGTCCGATGAGCAATTTCAAACCGTACGAGATCGGAAGCAAAGCGAGCACGCTTTACCAGCTGATGGAGAGCGGACATGCGGATCAGAATGGAAACCGACGCGTGAACATGACGCCGGAAGAACTGAAGACCGTCCGGTTCTGGCTTGAAGCGGGCGCGAACTATGCCGGAACCTACGCCGCGAATGCGTGCGGACTCATCGGCTGGAACTACTCGCCGTACGGTGAAGATAAAAGGGAGAACCGTCGGTATGTGCGCGAGGATGAAAACTGGCCGGAACGGCACGCGGTGCTCGAAATGTTTGGACGTCGGTGCGTTTCCTGCCACAAACCGGACGACACACAGCGTGCGCGCGCTCTTCCGTCTTCCATGGCGACCGGCTCGAAAAAGTACTCGAGCAGCTGGGCGTTCAATCTCTCGAAACCGGAAGAGTCCAACTTCCTGCGCAGTCCGCTGAATCGTTCTGCGGGCGGCCGTCAGACGTGCAAACGGCAGGACGAGACCGGAAAGTGGGTCGAAGTGGAAGTCTTTAAGGACAAAAACGACCCGGATTACCAGATCCTCCTGAAGTACATTCAGCGTGCCGAGCAGTTCATCACGACCGAGCGCTCGCATTTCAGCAAGACCCCGTTCTATCCGAACCCGTGGTACGCGCGCGAAATGGTGCGCTACGGTATCCTACCGGCGGACTATCAGGAAGGAACGCCGATCGATCCTTACGAGACCGACCGGAAGTACTGGGAAAAGGTCCAGAGTCCGCAGTGACGGCTGACAGAATGACGGAATAAAATGAAAAAAGAGCGTCGAATGGATCGGCGCTCTTTTTTAGAAAATGAAGATGGAAGAGTGGGGGGCTTCACCCTTCCTTAAACCAGAAATTTTTATTTTTTATTCTGCTTTTTCGCGTTTTTGGCTTTGGCGTTTTTCTTCACGTTCTTAGCTTTTTTAGCTTTCTGGTTCTTCGCCTTTTTCGCGTTTTTCGCATTTGCGTTTTTCTTCACATTCTTGGCTTTTTTAGCTTTCTGGTTCTTCGCCTTTTTCGCGTTTTTCGCATTTGCGTTTTTCTTCACATTCTTGGCTTTTTTAGCATTCTGGTTCTTCGCCTTTTTCGCGTTTTTCGCATTTGCGTTTTTCTTCACGTTCTTGGCTTTTTTAGCATTCTGGTTCTTCGCCTTTTTCGC
>JAFQOH010000137.1:0-16742 GCA_017403345.1 Thermoguttaceae bacterium | reverse complement strand
TTCTCCCTCACGAGCGTCACGACATGACGGGCAGCCAGACGGCTCTCGCAGAGTGCCGTCTGGCGTGGGACCATCCGCCGCAGGATCTCAACCTCAGAAACATACAAAATATCAAAAAGTTCTTGAAGAGGGAGTCTGAGGGAGAAACAACTTTCAAGATGTTTCTCCCTCACGAGCGTCAGAATGAGAAGCATCTCTTGGGCGAAAGAAGAATGCGTAGCATGCGCAAGGCGGAGACACGCTTGAGCGGATCCAGAACATTGAGGAAACGGACTTTTGCAGGAGATCATGAACGTGATGCTCAAGCAAAAGCCGTTTGGGGAGATCTTAATTTTTGTAGGATGGAAAATAATCTACGCATCCTTTTCATTTTATCAACGATCCCGAAAGTCTATTTCTTTTCCGAGCGGTAAGGCGAAGTCGTAATTTTCCGAAACGCTTCTTTGGGTTGCTGGTCTGTATCGAAAAGGAGAGGGTAATCTTTTCTATTTTTTCGATACGACAGCCAGGTAAAACGGTCCGAGATCCCCCAGAAGGTTACGCTGGAAATGCGGTCTGCATTGTTTCGGAGGACCTGAAAGGCCTGCGAGTACTTTTCAGCCTGGAGAGCTTCCTGCTCTGCCGTGAGTCCTTCTTTCGGCGTTTTTTGTTCTTGCTTTGTCTGTTGCGGCGGTCGCCATTCATAGACGCTCATATCTAGTTCTGTGATCTGCACATCCAGTCCGAGTTCAGCAAAGGCGTCGATCGACTTTTGAAGTTCTTCTGGGGAAAAATGGTGTATATTCCAATGTGCTTGGAGGCCGACACCATGGATCGGCACGCCGTCAGCGAGAAGTTCACGAAGCATTTCGACAGTTTTTTGGCGTTTTTCCGGGGAGATCAGGCCGTAGTCATTGTAGTAGAGGCGGAGATCGGGATCGATGCGGTGCGCCATCCGAAATGCTTCTGCAATGAACTCTTTTCCGCAAATCTCGTACCACGGACTGTGCGTTCGGTACCGTTCCGGTCCAAAGTCGGAGATCGCTTCGTTGACGACGTCCCAGCAGTAGACTTTTCCATGAAAATGGGTCAGAACGGCAGTCATGTAGCGTTCAAGTCTGGCGTAAAGGGCGTCTTTGGTGAGTTTTTCGCCATTTTCGTCCTTAAAAAAAGCGGGCGGCGTCTGACTATGCCACACAAGAGTGTGCCCGCGGACAGCGAGACCGTTTTCTTGTGCAAATTCAACAAGAGCATCGGCTTGGCGAAAGTCGCAGAAATCGTCGTTTCTGTAAATTGCGTCCGGTTTCATGCAGTTTTCGGCAGTCAGAGAATTGAAATGACGGAGAATGTGCTCCCGAAATTCCGGCACACGAAGCTGAAAGGGCGAAACTGCCGTCCCGATTTGGAATTCCTGGCAGAAATGTTCGCAAAGGCGGATATTTGGGCAAGAGGCAGATACTTTCGCGGCATTTTCATTCAAGTGCGTCTCAATTGGTACACCTTCCCCAGAAATATTCCCGGCAGAGAGTGTGAGGGCGAGCACTCCGGCAACGAGGCAGGTCTTTTGCATGATCCGTTCCTTTCAAATTGGAAAATTGGGCTCAAAAAAACATAAAAGAGGCTTTAAGGATAGTTTAGCAGAAAGTAAAAGAAAATTCAAGGGGGGAACTTCTCGAACTTTTCTATTCTTGAAACTTTGGGCGAGGGATTGCAATTTTTTCGAGTATTGTGTATAATAAAAAACTGTTCCTCCAACAGGGGCAAAAATTCGTTTTTTTCTTGTTTCCTCTCCAAAAGCAGTGTACCATGTTGAAGCGTTTGGGAAATGCTGCAAGGGAAGGACCTTGAAAAAATCGCACTTGGAAAATAGAAAGGAAAGAAACATGATGAAAAATGAACGATTCCAGATCTGGTATCTGGGGATCATGCTTTTTTGTTCGCTGCCGATGTTCTGTTTGGCGAATGAAACGGAATTCGTTCCGGAGGATCCGACATTTCTTGAGGCGATGGAGCTTTATGAGGGAAGCCGCTCGGAAGAGGACGTTTTGCAGGCGATCCAGCTTTTTGAGCGGGCTGCTGTGGAAGAGAAGCACATTGATTCCATGAAAATGCTGATCAGGATCTACAGTTTGGGCGAATATGTGGAGGTCGATGAACAGAAGATCCTGAAGTACATTCAAATGGCGGCGGAAGCTGGCGATGCGGACTGTCAGTTTGCGCTGGGTGAGGTACTGGTCGGTGATAAAGACCCGGAAAAGAAAAAGGAGAGCCTTCCATGGTTCGAACGGGCTGCGGAACAAGATCATCCTGCGGCGCAGCGGATCCTCGGGGTTTTCTGCTCGACGGGGAAGTACCTGCCGAAAGATGACGAAAAAGCGGTTTTTTGGTTTCAAAAAGCTGCGGATCAGGGCGACACGCTTGCTCAGATGATGCTTGGAATGTCATTGCGCGACGGTATCGGAACGGAGAAAGATGAAAAGAAAGCGTTTTCTTATCTTCTGAAAGCCGCAAAAGCAGGAAATGCGACGGCGCAATACAATGTGGCAGTCTGTTACATTAATGGGACTGGTACCAAACGTGATACGAAAAAAGCGGAACACTATATTCGCCTTTCTGCCCAGCAGGGATTTCCCCCGGCAGTTCAGGCAGCCAAAAGATTTGGGATCCGGCTTTCGAATCCGAATTTCTTGAGAGAAAAATGAAATCAGATTTTTAATGGCTCCAAAAAGGATCCCGCTGCCGGAGCGCACACTGTGAGTGGTTTCATTCCGGCAGCGGCAACATGGATCGTCAACCGCGGCTTGCGGCGAAGTGAAGTTTTTTTACCATTCCATGACCGCGTCGATCGGATAGTGATCCGACGGGAAGAGTTCTTTCTTCTCGCGGATGATCTTCGCGGACTTGACTTTCAGATCGCCGTGCATCATGATGTAGTCGATTTTTTTGCCTCTTGGGTTGGTGCTGTTGAATCCATTGTACGTGCGGACCAGCTGTTCATCGGGATTCGCGACGCGGAAGGTGTCGACCATCGGAAGCGGCGAGACTTTTTCTTCGCCTTGAATGTTGGTTTTTTTGCCGGTGAAGTAACTGATCGTTGCGGTATCTTCTCCAGTGTTGAAGTCACCCGTCACGAAGACCGGCGCGCTTTGGTCAGCACGTTTTGCGGCGAATTCGGCGATCTGAACGCTAGCGAGCTGACGGGCTTTTTCGCTTTCATGGTCCAAGTGTGTATTGAGGAAGTAGACCGCGCGGCCAGTGCGTTTTCCGTCTTTCAGTTCATGGAATTTTCCCCAGATGACCGTGCGAGGGCAATGGTTGCCCCACGTGGCTGACTGCGGTACGGCCGGCGTGTCGGAGAGCCAGAAGACGCCCTGTTCTTGCGCGTCGATCTCCCAGCGGTCCTTGCGCCAGAGGATCGGCGTCGATTCTCCTTCTGTCGGCGACTTCATGCGCGAACGGACCAGCATACCGTATTCGGGCAGCGCGTCTTTTAGGTTTCCGACCTGGTCCAAGTTCGGATCAGGCGTCATGATAGCTTCCTGCACTCCGATCAGATCGTATCCGCCGTTACGCATGATGTCGAAGACCTGCGCTTTGCGGTTTTTCCATTCGTGCGGTTTACCGATCTCGCCGTAGCTCAGGCGAATGTTGAACGAGAGGATCCGCAGTTCCGAGTCATTCACTGCCGTGCCCTGTGCGAAGGCCGACGTGACGGAAAGCCCCATCGTGAGCAAAAGCGCGAAGATCGCGGAAAAAAAGATCGATTTTTTCATAAAATTTTTCTCCTGAGTAAATTTCTGAAAATTTTCTCCCGGCATTTCCGGAATATTTCCAAAAATGTCTCCAAAAAAGAAGGCGGGGGATGGCCGGAAACGGAGGGGGGAGGGAAATGGAGGTGGAAACCGGAAGCGGATCGGGTACTTCAGAAACGTGAAACTCCCGATCGACCGAGTTTTCCGTAAACACACTGTCATTATATCCGAAAACCGGGATTTTTTCAAGTACTTTAGCGAAATTTAGGGGAATTTTTTGCCGGTTCTTTCCGCGTATATTCGGAATCACCGGGAATAGTGCATCATCTGGAACCGCGAGGCAAGCCAACGGGCTTCCTTCTGCGTTAGATCGCTGATACTGGCGAGGATCTCTTCGTCATCGGAAAGGAACCAGAGGGAATCCGGTTCGATCTCGAGACGATCTGTCTGAGAGACGTTGGAGTTCTCTTTTTTGAAGGTGAATCCGAAGAGTTTTTCCGAATAGCGCAGTTCATCGCGGGTGATGGTCCATGATTTTTTGACTTTTCCGGCGAAAAGCGACAGGAATGCGGCCGCAAACGTTCCGATCCCTACGAGAATGAACGGGATGAAAAAGAGAAATTCCGGCCAGCTCTTGCTCAGCGGGTCTCCTTGGAGTATGAGCTCTACGACGGCGGTCCAAGTGACCGCATTCCAAAACGTCGTGAAAAAACCGAGAAAAAGCGTACTCGCGATGGAAAACTTCCCATTCTGGAAAATCGTGAATTCCTCGGCGGTCTCGTCCCGGCCCCAGTTTCCTTCAAACGGCTGACTCGCATAAAGCGGCGGGTCTTTTTTCAGGAAAAGCGTTTCCATGGGATCGTATTCTGCATCATCGTCCGCGTCGTCATCCGCATCATCATCTGCGCCATGTTTTGCCTCTTTTTCTGCGCCGGAGAAAGCCTTGGTAAACTCGTTCGTGAATTCTTTCGCATTTTTCGGCTCCCTGGAATGCGTGAACGCACGGTAAAGAAAACGAAGCGCCTCCGCGAGGCCGGCAAGGATGGAGACCGCGAACGCAATAAAGAGGAAGGAGAACACGGAATCCTTGAGCCCCGGCGATTTCATTCCGTCCGGAAGAAATTCCAGGATCAGAAGGAAAAGGAATGCCGCAGTGGGCAAAAAGAAAATGAAGGCCTCCACTTTGGATGGGCCTGGATGGTTTGGCTGATCGGACATTAGGATACCTTGGAAGTTTGACTGCGGGATACTGGATCCGCGCGGGAAAAATGCAAAACACGAAAGGAGCCGGACGGACACGGACGGCAGCCGAGGCGGAAATTTCGGATCTTCCAACAGAAAAAGGCACGGAAAGGCCCGATCCAGCTGCCGGATGAGATCTCATTTCAGGCTCAGAGATCCAGACGCCACTGGAGGCCGTTCTTTGTTGCCGTCACTTCTTCACGTCCCGGTACGTTGGAGCTTCGGACTTTTCCTTGCGGGAAGGAGTCGCGCAGAGCGAGCGTGAAGTTCGCGGAATCCTGCGTCAGGTCGGCATGGACCATTCCGATGTCTCCCCAAAGTCCGCTGGACGGCATTACCATGTTCGGGAGCTTTGCCGGCTGATCGTTCGTGTGCCAGTAGTGCCAGTGCCCATTGATGTATCCGGCAACACAGGAATGGGATTCGAGGATCTCCGTGACCTGCGTTTCCCGCAAAGGATGGTGCGCTCCGACGATGGTCGGCTTCGTCTGCTTTTTGAGCGTTTCGTTGAGCCAGTCTTTCTGGTCATCGCTGACCTTTCCGCCGACTTTGCCTACATTCAGAGAATCCAGCATGATGAAGTCGGCATATTTCGTCTCCGCCTTAAAAACGAGATACCCTGGAACGAGCGATCGCGCGGCTTTTTCCGGAAAGATCTCGCTGAAAGTCTCGCGGCGGTCGTGATTTCCCATGCACGGCGTCCAGGGGATCCCGGCGTCGTCGAGCGGTTTGAAGATCTCGCGCAGCATCCGGTAATCGCCGATCTCTCCGACATTGAAGGAAAGGTCTCCGTAGATCAGAACGTGAGCCGGGCGCGGATCCATGGCCGAGATCTCGGAAACGCACTCGATCAGCCAATCCACGGTGAATCGGTAGCGCGGGAAACGTCCGACGTGCGTGTCGGAGAGGAGCACGAGCCTTCCGGGGGCCGCGGAGACTGCATTTTTACCAAATACCGAGCAGGGGCGGAGTGCGGGAGAATGCATCAAGGCGGCAGCGGAAAGTCCTAGAGAGGACAGGAACCGGCGCCGGTCCTGTACGGAAACTGGGAGGCGGGACGGAAGCATGAGGGACTCCTTTTGTGAATGGGGCAGGGATTTCATGGACGGATGGGACCGCCGAAAACATTCATCTGGATTTTACTTTTTGCTTTACGATTTGTCAAGGGGGCGGAAGGGGGAATTTTTACTTTTTTAGACCATAAAATGAGCCGCGAAGAAAAAAAGCAGACATCCCCTCTTTCAACCTCAAAATCGGTAAAACCAACGAAAATTTGGAAAAATTTCAAGAAATCACCCCCCCCCACCGCAAAATTTCTTGACGGCGCATTCTATCTATATTATAATCCTGTTTAACAGTTTACAGTTGCGGCGGCTTTTGTCTGAAAACAAGGTTTTTAGAGGTTGCCAAAATCTACTTTTATTTTTTTCACGATGATAAACATCAAGAAAGGAAGTTGCCCCATGGATATTTATTCAAAAGCTCCCTATCCAGCCTGTGCATTGTCCAATTTTGCGGCTCATCATTTTGTTTTTGACGGTGTTAAGTGCGCGTCAATGGAAGGTTTGTTGCAGGCGTTCAAGACGAAAAATGTTGAAATGCAGAAGGAGATCTGCAAGCGAATCGGCTCGTATGCCAAAAAATCGGGAATGGGGCGAAACTGGCGGCAAAAACAGATTTTATACTGGAACGGAGTGGAGTACCCGCGGCAAAGCGAGGCTTACCAGGAACTGTTGACGCGGGCGTATGATGCGCTGTTTACGAGTCACACGTTTCGCGCTGCTCTTTCTGCCGCGGGAAAGGATGCTTCTTTTACCCATTCACGCGGTGAGAAAAAGCAAAACGAAACCATCCTCACGACCAGTGAATTTATTGGCCAGCTGAACCGTCTCCAAAGGAAATTGCAAGAGATGGAGTCAGGTAAGGAGACACGTTGAAAACGCAGAATGATCCAAAACACTCCTCTGAAAATATGAGTCTTAGGAAATGGGATTAAGTTGGCAGAGGAGCGTTTTTTCTGAATTTTCTAGGAGAGCTTTGCGGATCCCGGAAAGACGGTGTAAGAGAACTTCGAAAGATTTCTCTTTCTGACGAAAGTTTACTGCAGCTGTGAGTGATGCTGCCGCATAGAAAAAATGTGAGACCAAGAAGTATGGTATCATTGCGTCGGGAAATGGATGTTTTTCGAGGCTGCTTTTTATTTTTTTCTACAAAAAAATTGCCAAAAAAATGATCCAAAAAAGTCTGAGATGAAGTCGTTTTTTTCCGTTTGAAGTGTGGATCTTGGAATGTTTGCGGAGAATGAAAAGGAGAGATTTTTGCTGGAGCTTCCATTTTCTCTATTGCCAGAAATTCGGAAATCGGCTATGATGCAGACCATGAGTTGAAGAAAAATTTTCAGTGGTTTCCGAAACGCCGGCTTGAAAATGAAGAAGGCTGATTTGGAGGAGAGAAGACACACAAAATGGTCGGGCGTTTGGTGTGAGTGCTGGAATTTTTGATGAAAAAAGGTCAGGGAAAAGGTGGAAAATGGGAAGCGTGAAGAATGAACTGCTGCGCGTGCAGCTTCGCTGGATGAAAGAGATCGATCTTGACAGCGTTTACGAGCTGGAGCAGAAATGCAGCCCAACTCCGTGGGGACCGATGGAGTTCGCGGACGTTCTGATGCACTCGAATTGCGTGGGGCTCGTCGTTGAATTTCGGTTGCAGATCATCGGCTATCTGATTTACGAGATGCACGAAAATGCGTTGAAGATCCTGAATATCGCGGTCCTTCCGGAATTTCGCCGTAAAGGGGTCGGTTCGCAGCTGGTCGCTCGCCTTGCGTGCTTTCTTGCCCGTCACACTCGCCAGGAGATGCAGCTTTCGGTCCGCGAATCCAACCTTTCCGCTCAACTTTTTTTCCGTTCTTTGGGATTCAAAGCCGTGAGTATTTGTCGCGGAGCTGGTGAACAGGAGGAAGACCTCTACGTCATGCAGTACCGCCATAAGTCACGTGTTTTGCCAACGGAAATGGTGCTGAACTGACTCGAAATAAAAAACATAGCACGGACTTGAAGATCATGTCCGTGTTTTTTTGCAAAAACAGAAAGGACAGGAAAATGATCAAACGATTTTTGCATCATGTTTTCATGAGCGTGCCGATGTGCATCTGGAGAATTTTGGCGGTATTGGCGTTTGGAACGTTTTCTGTTTCTGTGCTGACGGCAGAAGAAGAAAGGGCAGTTTCGAAAAGCACGGTCCAGGAAAATGCCGCACAAGCGATCCAGATCGATCCGGATCTTCCCGGAGGAAACATTCGGGTCGATTCTATCGAGGGAGATCTTGTACGGATCCGGCCTGATCTGCGCGGCGGAAGTAACTGGTTCTATTTCGCCTTTCGTGTAAAGAATGCGCAGGGACGAACGCTGCGTTTTCTCTTTGACGCAAAGGATCGCATCGCCGCGCGCGGGCCGGCAGTCAGTCTGGATGACGGAAAGAGCTGGCGATATCTGAGTCAGGAACCGAATGCCGATTCCCGGGAGTTCACGTACTCATTCGGTCCGGAAGACCGGTCGGTCCTCTTTGCGCTGGCGCCGCTCTATACGCAGAAAAATTGGGACGGATTCATGGCAAAATACCAAGGACGCAGTAATGTGGAACTCTCCGCACTGTGCCGGAGCCGTGAGGGACGAAATGTGGAGCTTTTGCGCATTGGAAAAGAGGATCCGAATGCGCGTTTTGCTGTTGTTTTGACCTGCCGCCACCACTGCTGTGAAATGACGGCAAGCTGGGTCCTTGAGGGGATACTTGAGGAAGTTCTTGACGAGAGTTCCGAATATGGTACGTATCTCCGGGAAAACGCTGAGTTTTTCGTTGTGCCGTTCATGGACAAAGACGGCGTGGAAGACGGCGATCAGGGAAAAGGCCGGAAGCCGCACGATCACAATCGCGACTACAATCACGAGATTTATCCGGAAGTTCGTGCGCTGAAAGCCCAGGTCGCTGAAAATTTCAGTCTGGAAAGCGGGAAAAAAATCTTTTTTATGGATATGCACTGCCCCTGGATCCGTTCCGGGATCAATGAGAAATTCTCTTCGCCGCTTCCGAAAGAGCCTTGGATCTCCGAAGCTGCGCAGAATTATTTCGAATCATTCGAAAAACATCAGAAAGATGGAGAGATCCCGTACTCTCTCTCGAACAATATACCGTTCGGAAAAGGCTGGAACACGGAGAAAAACTTCACGAAACTCGAAAACGGCATCCCGACGGCCTCAGCAAAAATTTGGGCCTGCGGACTGCCGAATATTTTGTGTGCCTGCACGATCGAAATGCCTTACTCGAATTGCTCCGGGGTCGAGATCCTGCCGCAAAATGCGCGAGAACTTGGTCGAAATCTTTCCAAAGCACTCGTTGATTTTCTGAAAGACTCAGAAAAAACAGAATGAGGAACAGTCCGCGGCTCTGTTTTGCACAGAATGCGCGGAAGTATGCGGCAGCGCACGAGTGGCGTGATTTTGCGGCGCAGAGAATGATCCTGCGCCGTTTTTTTTGAAATCGCCTTCCGAGTGTCGGTGAAATACTGGAAATTTCCGCAGAATGCAACGGCTTCCTGAAGAAGGAATTTGGAAAAAACGGGAAATTCGGCAGGAAATTTTCGGAATTTTGTCTCTTTTGCATTTTGGCCCCTTGCGTCTTCTGCCAGTTCTGGTAAAATAAAGTTCGGTACTTTTTCTGAATTTTAGGCCGGACAGGCTTTATGCGGAAATTTTGAAGAAAATTTGAGAAAATTTGAGAAAATTAAATTTGGATGGAATTAGTATGGAAAACGAAGCGAACGTCGGAAATGAACCTGGGAACGAGATCGAAAAAGAATGCGCCCTGAATGAGGTTTCCGGGAATGAAGTTTCGGCGTCCGAAATGACGTCCGGGACAGACAGCACCGCGGAAGATCCCGCATCCTTCGAGAATCCGGAACGTGCGGCCAAGGTCGCTTTGGTGACGGATGAACCGTCGATCGAGGTGCTCCGTGCGACGCTTGCAAAATACGGCGTCGAAGTGTCCGAGCCGCAAGTCGAACTTCTCGAGAAATTCTGCGAACTGCAGTGGGACTGGAATAAGAAGATCAATCTGACGCGCCACACGACGTACGAGAAATTCGTGACGCGCGACCTGATCGATACGCTGGCGTTTTCAGAATTTTTGGCGTCTGGCGAAAAGGTGCTCGATGTTGGTTCCGGAAGCGGCGTGCCTGGGATCCTGCTGGGGATCCTGCGTCCGGACGTCTCCATCTCGCTGGTCGAGTGTGTCGGGAAAAAAGCGAAAGTCTTGGCCGACATCATTCATGAGCTTCAGCTCCCGATCCCCGTTTACTGTGCGCTGGGGCAGGACATCTTGGGGAACTGGCAGTTCCACACACTGACATTCCGTGCTGTCGCCTCGATGCGGAAACTTTTGGAGTGGTTCAAGCCGTGTTGGCCGCACTTTGACCGGATGCTGCTGGTGAAGGGGCCGAAGTGGGTGAATGAACGCGGGGAAGCGCGGCATTTCTCGCTGCTGAAAGGGCTGGCGCTCCGCAAGCTGAAGGAGTACGTAACTCCTGGTTCTGACGGCGGAAAACTCTCGGTCGAAGACGTGGAACGGCTTGCCCAGAGTGAGAATCCGACGGAAATGGAAGAAGGGGTGAAGAGCGTCATCCTGCAGATCTGTCCGGAAGAAAAGCTCGGAAAGGGAAATCTGTGCGTCCTTTCGTCGCTTGAAACCTCGAAATCCCGCAATAAATATGACCATAACAAACGCCGTAAATCCCGCGTGACGGAGGAAACGATCGAGTACGTGGACGCCGATGATTTCGACGGTCTTGACGAAGACGGTGATCAGATCCGTGTGGAGAAAAATGCTTCGCGTGCTCGTTTTAGTGCTCCATCCCGTGATGGGGCTCGACGCGGTGTCCGTGAAGAAGGACCGCGCCGTGGGAAAGTATTTGGTAAACGTGAAAATCGGAACGAAAACCGAGGCGGGAACCGGAATGAAGACCGAGGCGGGAACCGAGGCGGGAACCGAGGCGGGAACCGAGGCGGGAACCGAGGCGGAAATTCGAAGGGAAACAGCCGCGGTTTCGGTCGGGGAACCGGCAAAAAACGTTGAATACTCAAAAACCGGACACGAAACGGCTCGGGAACGGGACGCCTCTGACGGAACCAGGCGAATTTCGGCTAGACACGGTCCGAAACCGTAGTCTGTGAGAATAGGATTAGAAGGACTTAGGCCCTCAAATTCCCCAACTGGTCAGAGAAGTGGAGGTTCGGAGAAAAGATGAACGATTTCGATGAAAAAATGATGGCGCGTGCCCTGGAACTCGCACGACGCGGCCAGGGAAGCGTTGAGCCGAATCCGATGGTCGGCTGTGTGCTCGTTTCCCCGGAAGGCAAGATCCTCGGTGAAGGCTGGCACCAGAAGTACGGCGGAAATCATGCAGAAGTGAATGCGCTTCAGGATGCGAGATCCCGTGGTAATTCCGTGGAAGGCGCAACGGCGTACGTGACGCTGGAGCCGTGCTGCCACTACGGTAAAACACCTCCGTGTGCGCTTGCGCTTCGTGAGGCAAAAGTCGCTCGCGTTGCAGCTGCGATGCGCGATCCGTTTCCGAAAGTGGCCGGCGGCGGATTTCGGATCTTGGAAGAGGCCGGGATCGCGGTCTCCGTCGGGATCCTGGAAGAGGAAGCGCGGAAACTGAACGCGCCGTACCTCAAACTCATTTTGACCCAGTGTCCGTGGGTGACGGCAAAATGGGCCATGACGCTGGACGGGAAAATCGCGTCTCGGACGGGGGCGAGCCGATGGATCTCGTCGGAAGAGTCGCGGGAATTCGTTCATCAGACCCGTGCGCGTATGGATGCGATCCTGGTCGGTGTCGGTACTGTTTTGGCCGACGATCCGATGCTCAATGCAAGACCGAAAAATGGAGTGATCTATCGCCGCCCGCTGCGTGTCGTCGCGGACGTACGTCTGGAAACTCCTCTGGATTCCAAGCTGGTCAAGACGGCAAGGGAACTGCCTCTCCTGCTTGCGGCGGGAGCGAGCGTGCCGGAAGAAAAAACGCTTCCGTATCGTGAAGCCGGCTGTGAGATCTTTCGTTTTTCAGAGGAGTCTACCGCGCTGGATCTCCGTGCAAAACAGATGGCAGAACTCTTGGATGAACTGGGGCGTCGGCGTCTGACGAATCTGCTCGTTGAAGGCGGAAGTGCCGTACTGGGGGCGCTTTTGGATCTTCAGGCGATCGATGAAGTGAATGTTTTCACGGCTCCAAAACTTTGCGGAGGACGGGACGCATTTACCCCGATCGGAGGGACCGGCCTCGCACGAATGGAAGACGCATTCCGGCTCGCAGACACGCAAGTCCGGATCTTGGGCGGTGACGTTCTGCTGACCGGTCGGCTTCAGATCCCGGATCCGGCAGAGCGCTTGGGCGAGTTGGCTCCGAATGTCCGTTTCGCGTAAGTTTTCGACTCCAAAACGCGGATCTGCGCTGAAGTTTTCCGTCCCATAAAGTTTTTTAGTCCAAAAGTTTTAAATTTTATTCGATT
The DNA here is from genome assembly GCA_017403345.1 of Thermoguttaceae bacterium. Lineage (GTDB taxonomy): Bacteria > Planctomycetota > Planctomycetia > Pirellulales > Thermoguttaceae > RGIG3701. Next base: position 4,204 of record JAFQOH010000137.1, on the reverse strand, counting down.
TTATTCGATTTTATTCGATTTTATCCGATTTTTGATTTTTTTGATCAGAAAGGCAAGATCATGCACGATACGATCCAGGAGATCCTTTCCCGCGGAGTTCAGGTCCTTGATGGAGCATGGGGAACGCAGTTTCAGCAGAAAGGGCTTCCGCTCGGTCAGAGTCCGGACCTCTGGAATATTGAGCAGCCGGAAAAAGTCTTGGAAGTGGCGCAAAGCTACGTCAATGCCGGGAGCGACCTCATCATCACGAATACCTTTGGATGCAGTGTTCTCACTCTGAAAAAAAGCGGTCAGGAAGCTCGTGTGCATGAACTGAACGAAGCTGGCGTGCGTCTCTCGAAACAGGCGGCCGGCGACCGGGTGAAAGTCTTTGCGTCCATGGGACCGACTGGGTATTTGCTCATGATGGGTGAGGTGACGGAAGACGAAATGTTTGAGAGTTTCCGTCTCCAGGCAGAGGGAATGAAGGCGGGCGGCGCGGACGGTATCGTCGTTGAGACGATGTGTGACCCGGAAGAAGCCTCCATTGCGATCCGTGCGGCCAAAACGACGGGCCTGCCTGTCGTCGGGTGCATGGTCTTTGACTCTGGAGAGAACCTTGACATGACGATGATGGGGACCACGGTGGAAGATGCTGCCCGTGCGATGCTCGATGCTGGAGCAGACATCATCGGCTCCAACTGCGGACGCGGGATCGAGGGCTTTTTGGACGTCTGTCGCCGTCTCCATGCAGTCTCCGGCGAAAAGGTTTGGATCAAGGCGAATCGCGGAATGCCGGAAGTCGTGAACGGCGAGACTGTTTACACACAGACTGCGGACCAGTTTGCCGCGTTCATTCCGGAGCTGATCGAAAATGGCGCAGGTTTCGTCGGCGGATGCTGCGGAACGTCGCCGGAGATCATTCGGGCGGTCCGTGCAAAAGTGGGCGTTTGAGAGATTTTCTCGGAGCGCAAAGAGGCTAAGATACCAAAAGGACGCAGAAAAAATGGAGCCGTTTGAGTTCAAAAAAATTATTTTGGCGAGCAATTCACCGCGGCGAAGATCGCTGATGGAAGAAGCCGGGTTCTGTTTTCAGGTACTTCCGGCAGATGGAAATGTCGAGACTCCGTTTGATCCTGCGAAGTTTGCGTCCCCTGCGGATTTTGTGTGCCATGAAGCATTTCTGAAGGCGGAAAATGTAGCGAAACGGTTTCCCAAAGAGGATCTCGTCGTCATTGGCTGCGATACGATCGCGGTTTGTAATGGGGAGATCCTCGGAAAACCGGCGGACAGGGAGGATGCACGCAGGATGCTTTCCATGCTTTCCGGGAGCATTCATGAGGTCATTTCCGGACTCTGTTTGCTGGATCCGGCATTTCCCTCCGTGCGTGTTTTGGAACCGGCCGTGACCCGGCTGGAAATGGATCCGCTGACCGAGGAAATGCTGGAAGCGTATCTCGATTCCGGAAAATGGGAAGGAAAGGCCGGTGCGTTCGGCTACCAGGACGGAAATGATTGGCTTCACGTCATTTCCGGGACGGAATCTAACGTCGTGGGACTGCCGATGGAACGTCTTTCCGAGCTTCTGAAGCCGGCAGAGGGCTGGTTTCGCTGGTAAACGCTGATTCGATTTGCAGAAATTTCCAGAATTTTTCAGAAACTTTAAAAGGAAAATGAGCGAGATCTTGAATTTTCAGGAGGCACTGGACCTTTTCGACCCGCAGAAAACGCCGATCCACGAACTTGGGCTCCGTGCCGATGCGCTGCGGAAGGAACTTTGCGGAGAGACGGTTTTCTTCAACGTCAACGCACATCTTAATCCCACGAACGTCTGCCAGTACCGCTGTGCGCTCTGCGCTTTCAGTACGGACCGCGGAACGAAACGGGCGTACCGGATGACGATGGATGAAATGCTCGCGAAAGCAGAAGAAGCTGCGCGGGCAAATTGTTCGGAACTCCACATCGTGAGTGCTGTGGATCCGGAACTCCCGTACGAATGGTACGTTGATCTGGTCCGGACGGTCCATCGTGCATTTCCCCAGCTTCAGATCAAGGCATTCACAGCTGTCGAGATCGCGTGGATGGCGGAGATCTGCGGAAAAAGTGTCGCGGAGGTCCTCACCGAACTTCAGCTTGCCGGTCTCATGACGCTGCCTGGAGGCGGTGCGGAGATCCTCGTGGATGATGTCCGGAAAGTCATCTGCGCGAAAAAGCCGATGAGCGAAACTTGGCTTGAAGTTCATCGGACGGCCCACAAACTTGGGATCCCGTCGACTGCCACGATCCTGTACGGTCACATTGAGACGCTGGAGCAGCGGGTCGAGCACCTGATGAAACTGCGCGAACTCCAGGCGGAAACCGGCGGTTTCATGGCACTCATTCCGCTGGCATTCCATCCGTGTTCCACTCCGCTTTTTGAGGGCGGAACTGTTTCAAACCGGAAAACGTCGGCAGAGGATGACTTGCGCATGATCGCAGCTGCGCGCCTCATCCTGCACAATTTCCCGCACGTGAAAGCATACTGGATCTCGCTGGGTATTCAGACCGCGCAGATCGCGCTTGCCTATGGAGCCAGCGACCTGGATGGAACCGTGCGTCAAGAAAAGATCCACCATGATGCCGGATCCCAAACACCGGAATGCCTGAGTGTGGAGGAGATCCAGGCTCTCATTCGTGAAGCGGGCAGAGTTCCCGTGGAGCGGGATTCCATCTACCGCCCAAGAAACGCGCAGGGAATGGGGTGAGGGAGAGATTTTGGATCCAGGATCAAGGTCCAAAATTAAGAATTTGGATCTTCTGATTTCGTTTCATGACGAGAAATGGCCCGCAAGCAGTTTGCGGGCCATCTGTTTGGAGAAAGTCGGAAAGCCGGGACCTCTCCGACTGAATATTCTGAATACTCTGAAAGTTTCCGATCCTGCCGACCGATCTTTCGCTCAGCTTCAGTTGGTCAGCGTAACGGATTTTCCGTCGGCACGGTTAGCAAGATTCTCATGAGTTTCGCCGTCGATCGAATAGGAAATACGCTGCACGGAACCGTCGCACATCACCATGCCGAATGCCCCTGCATGGCAGCTGCCGAAACGGTAGGAATCGCTTACTTCGTAGGATTCGCGGTCCTGCACAGGAAGACGAGTGTCTTTGGTCGAGACGCGCATATTATCGCCGTCGCACCCGCCGTAAACGCTAATGTCATCCGTGTAGCAAAAATTCGCCTTATTGTTTGCCGATTCGTAAGTCGACGGTGCGAGATACTTTTCGCCGATGAGGTACGTATTGCTCGTTCCGTCGCGGATCTCTCCGATCTTTGCCGCGCCGTAGTCGTACGAGACGCCGTTTGCCTTGGGATCCGCCCACGTTTTGTTTTTCGCACAGGAGAGACTGTTGCTCCAGTTGGAGTTGGTCGATTGGTTTGCTCCATTATTGAAACCGTTTGTGTTTGAACCGAAACTGGCGGCATAGTCCCCCTTAACGCATTCTGTCATGGAATCGCAGTCCTTCCCGTAGTCCCGCATATAGTAAAGTTTCGCAGGACGGCGTGACGGACAGTTGAAAACATTGACGGGAGACTGACAGCGGGCTTTCGTTCCGGCCCTCTGAGTGCCGCTCACCTCATTCACATTTCCATCGGTTCCGAGCTGGAAAAGTGCATTCTGTTCGAGGAACGGCAGCATGGAATACGCCCAGCTTCCCGGCTGCATGTAGCCGAAACCAAGATCCGGGTCACCTTTCCAATAGTAGTACCATCCGCCTGATGGGTAGGTCTTCACGGTACTTTCATGGTTCATGGAGGCCAGTCCCATCTGTTTCAGGTTATTGTTGCACTGAAGCACTCGGGCAGCTTCACGAGCCTGCTGAACTGCAGGAAGAAGAAGTCCGACCAACATCCCGATGATCGCAATGACCACAAGAAGCTCTACGAGCGTAAATCCCTTTTTCTTCATATGTTTCCCTTTTTTTTAAAATGTTCCGGAACAGAAACGGTCCATTCCGGAATAGTGTATTTGTTTGATTATTGAGCGTTTCCAACTTTGCCGCGTCGGCGAAGCGTCATCATTCCAAACGCACCGCAGACGAGAAGCAGCCACGTAGAGGGTTCCGGAAGCCCTGTCGAGCGAAGGATCCCATCGCCGCCGGCCAAAAGACCCGTCAGGTTCCAGTTGGAGTCATCGTAGGGATTGCTCAAAAGATGGATCTCGCTGAATCCGAAATTCGCGTCGCCCGC
>JAFQOH010000136.1:0-6458 GCA_017403345.1 Thermoguttaceae bacterium | reverse complement strand
TTCATTTTTTCATTTTTTCATTTTTTCATTCCCCGCCATCCTTTTTTGCCGTTTTGGGAGAAATTTTATGAAAAGATCTTGCCTGGTTTTGATTTCGCTGTTTTCATTCCTGATGTTTGGTCCCGCGTTCTTTTCAGGGACCGTTTCGGCGCAGGAACCGGTCTTCAAAACGATCCAGATCCAAGAGCGTTTCCTGATCCTTCCGGTCTCGAACTCGGCCGGCCGGTCTCTTTTGACGGTCTTGGACGAAAACGGCGTGCGCGTTTGCCGTTTCCGCACGACGCTTGCGGATTCCGCGGAAAAGGCGGATTGGTGGTCCTTCATCGACGTCAGTGAGTACGCAGGCGGCGAGTTGACGCTTGAGCTTCGGGATCAGCCGGAGGGGGAGAAAACGCTCGCGCTGATCGCCAACACTGCCGACGTTCCGCGCAAGGTGCCTCTTTACCGCGAAAAGCTGCGTCCGCAGTTTCATTTCTCGCAGATGCAGGGGTGGAACAATGACCCGAACGGAATGGTGTTCTGGGACGGCGAGTACCATCTCTGCTGGCAGTCCAATCCGGTCGGGATCCGCTGGGAAAACATGACGTGGGGGCATGCGGTCTCGAAAGATCTCGTGCATTGGACGGAACTTCCTATCGCGCTGCGTCCGTGGGGCGACGATCTTCCGGAAGAAAAACGGCATCCGTCAATGGCGGTCTCGCACTGCTTTTCCGGAACGGCGATCCCTGCGTGGGACGTCCCTTTGAGCGATCCGAACGACCCGTCTTCCCGTCCGCTGCTGGCGGCATTCACCGACACGGGGGCAGGGGAGGCGCTCGCGGTCAGTACGGATAAAGGGAGGACGTGGAGGTACGATTCCGTTCTCGTGCGCCATCGGGGACGCGATCCGCAGCTGATCTGGCTCGAGAAGGAGAAAACTTGGCTCATCGCGGTCTACGAAGAGGTCGAGGAGGAGCGCGTCATCGCCTTCTACCAGAGCAAAGACCGAAAAGAGTGGACGCGCACCGGTGCGATCTCCGGATTCTTTGAGTGCCCGAACTTTTACGAAATGCCGGTCGACGGCGATCCGGAAAATACGCGGTGGGTCCTTTGGGCGGCCGACGGACGGTACATGACCGGGCGTTTTGACGGAAAGACCTTCGTTCCGGAGCACGCAGAAAAGCACACGCTCCATCGCGGCCATTTTTACGCCTCACTCTGTTTCTCGAACACTCCGGGCCGTCTGATCCAGATCGGCTGGGCGAGGATCGAGATCCCGGCGGAGGCGAAACACTCGTTCAATCAGACGTTTACCGTGCCTCTGGAGCTGACGCTGCGTAAAACTCCGGCGGGGATCCGGCTTTTTGCAGAGCCGGTGAAGGAACTGGAGGTCCTGCGGCAGGAAAAGCGGGAGTTTTGCGGTGAATTTTTTCTTGACGGTTTCGGTGACGGACAGCTCTACGACGTGAACGTGACGCTGGAGGCCGGGCAGGATGCGGAGCTGGTTTTCGGGAAGGACCGCGTGGTCTGGAATGCCGGAAGACGGGAGCTGAACGGGATGCAGCTGCGCCCGAAAGACGGAAAGGTCACCTTCCGCGTCCTGATCGACCGCCCGATGTTTGAAGTCTGCGCAAACGGCGGCGAAGCGTACCTCACCATGCCGCGTCAGGATGCCGGAGAACCGTTGGGGTCCATGACGCTCAACGGAAACGGAAGCGCGGAGATCTGGAGCCTGAGGAGCATTCACGAGTGAGCCTGGGGGCGTGCGCCGGAGCGTGACTGTGCCGGAGCGTGACTGCCGCTGGAATTTGAGGGAGCTGGAAGAGCGGAGGAGTATGGCGGATCCGTACGATCGCGAAAAAGAGGAGTTGACGGTCGGGACTCGGTTTGTGGAGCACCGTCCGCTGATCCCGTTCCTAGGCATGATGATCCTTGGGATCTTTACGGACCGATTTTTTTTGAGTCCGCAGGAGATCGAGACTGGGATCAGTGCGGCAGCCTGGGGGTGGTTCGCGTTTCTCGTGCTCTGTCTTGCGGCAGTTTTTGCGTCTCTGCGTCAGGAGCGTGCTCTCCGGAAGATCCGAGAAGAAATGGATGCTGCCGCGTTGGAAGAGTGCGGTGCCGAGACGTTTTTCGATGAGTTTGACGGCGAGTTTGACGAAGAGTTTGACGAAGAGTTTGACGAAGAGTTTGACGAAGAGCTCGAAAAGCTGGAACCGTTTCCGGTACGTTTCGGAAAAACGCTTCGTTCCGCTTGGGAAACGGAAGGGGGGCGGGTCACGCTTTCGTTTTTGTTTGCTTTTTGTGCGCTTGGCGGTCTCTTTCACCACCTTTACTGGAATTTTTATCCAAAGACGGAGATCGGGCTTCGGGCAGGGGATCCGTTTTCGCTGGAATGCGTACGCGGCGAGATCGTTCGGCCTCCCGAGTTTGTGAGCGCGAGCCGGAGCAGCAGTTTTCTGGGTTCCGAGAATGAAGAGAGCACGCGGCTTCTCATGAAAGTCCAGTTGCGCAGATCCGGAAAGCGGTGGGAGCGCGTGACTGGAAATCTGCTCGTTCGAGTGACGGGGCATCTGGAAAATGTTCATGCTGGAGACGTTTTTCAGATGAGCGGCCGGCTGTGCCATTTTCCGGAGGCGATGAATCCTCGTGCATTTTCCGCGCGGACTTTCTATCGTCAGGAGCGCATTTTAGCGGTCCTTCGCGTGCCGTCGGTAAAGAATCCGCAGCTAATTTCCCGTCCGAGATCTTGGGGCGTTTTTCGGACCGTTGAGCATTTGCGCGACACTGCGTCGGTTCGGCTGGAGCGTTTTCTGACGCCCGAAACGCGGCCAATGGCGGAGGCGCTCATTCTTGGGTGCCGGGATGAAGTCTCGGTCGAGGAGTTGGATGAAATGCTGGAAACGGGGACCATTCACATCATGGCGATCTCTGGACTTCACGTGGGACTTTTGGCCGGCGGGCTTTTTTTTCTGACTCGGATCTTTGGAATGGGACGTACTTTGACGGTCCTCTTGACGATTGCCGGAGTTTGGCTGTACGTTTTGGTCAGCGGTGCGCGCCCTCCTGCGCTTCGTGCTGGAGTGCTCGTCGCCATTTCTGCGTTCGGCTACTGGCTCGCACGTCCGCAATCCAGACTCAATTCCCTCGCAGCGGCTGGACTTTGCATCCTCATTTTGAATCCGGCTTCGCTTTTTTCGACGGGAGCTCAACTTTCGTTTTTAGCGGTCGGCGTTTTGCTCTGCACGCCCGTTGGCCGCGCCCCGTCTCCCTCCCGGTCTGCGAGCGAGGATCGTGACGCCGCGCAAAATTCCGCATCCTCACGGCGTTCTGCGTCTCCGCAAAATTCCGCATCCTCACGGCGTTCTGCGTCTCCGCAAAATTCCGCGTCCTCACGGCGTTCTGCGTCTCCGCAAAATTCCGCGTCCTCACGGCGTTCTGCGTCTCCGCAAAATTCCGCATCCTCACGGCGTTCTGCGTCTCCGCAAAATTCCGCGTCCTCACGGCGTTCTGCGTCTCCGCAAAATTCCGCATCCTCACGGCGTTCTGCGTCTCCGCAAAATTCCGCATCCTCACGGCGTTCTGCGTCTCCGCAAAATTCCGCGTCGAACGGAAAGCGGCGTGCGCGTCTTCGGAACGGCGGCAAAGCTTTGGTCCGGCGGGGCGTTTTACCCTCACGGAAACGGAATGGGAACGAACTTCATCTTGCCTGGGAGTATCTTTTCGCGGCGAACGCAGACCGCCATGCGATCCTGCGCAGGCTGAAACGCCGATTTTGGACGGGATCCTGGAATCTTCTCTACTCCTCGTTTCAGATGACGGTCGTGCTGATGCCTTTGGTGGTTGGGTCTTTTCACGTCGCGGCATTTATCGGGATCTTCCTGAACATTCTTCTCTGGATCCCCTTGATGGCGGCCATGATCGGCGGGTCTGGAGTCGTCCTTTTCGGTTCCGTACCGATCGCGGGAGCATTTTTGGGGTGGATCTGCTCAGCAGGACTTTCGGTGATGGATCTGCTCATTCACTGCGGGGCGCAGATCCCCGGACACTGCCTCTGGATGCGCGGGACGCCGACTTTCTGGAACCTGATCCTTTACTCTGTGCTGATCCTGTGGGCCGTCTTTCCTGCGATCCGTCTGAAAAACAGGAAGGAGTACGCGGTTTTCTGGTGCCTCATGCTTCTTCTCCTCTTTCCATTCTGGCTGGATGGAAACGGAAAACGCAGCGAATTTCGATGTTCGGCCATTTCGGTCTCTCACGGTCTTGCGGTCCTGGTCCAGCTTCCTGACGGCAGAAACTTTCTGTACGATGCGGGCCAGTTCGCGCCGGCGGAGTTCCCAACGCGCACGATCTCGGCGTTTCTGTGGAATGCGGGAGTCCAGTCGATCGACGCGCTCTTCATTTCTCATCCCGATCTGGACCACTACAATGCGGTACCGGGACTGCTGAGACGTTTCCGTACGAAGGAGGTCTTCGCTGCCTCTCCGTGCTACGAGACCCTGCGCCGCTCTCCCCTTGGGACTCCGAATGCCGTTTCTGATCCAGACGCTGTTGCTGATCCAGACGCCGTTTCTGATCCAGACTCCGTTTCTGATCCAGGCGCCGTTTCTGATCCAGACGCTGTGAAAGAGAAGTCTAGCACTCCGAAGGATCGGCGGGCGCTCGCGCTGGCGGAAACGATGGAGCAGCAGCGCCGTTTGATCCAGGCGATCGATGAGCGGAAGATCCCGTTCCGGATACTGAAGGCTGGTGACAGGATCGTGTTTGCGGAGGACTGCACGATATCGGTCCTGCATCCGACGGAGAAGTTTGTGCGTGAAAAACCGAAACTGACGAATGCGAATTCTCTCGTGCTTCTGATTGAGTACCAGGGAGTGCGCTTTCTTTTGACGGGAGATCTTGCGCCGCCGGGGCTGGACGTATTTCTCACGCAGACGCCGATCCCGTGCGACGTCGTTTTTGCTCCGCATCATGGGGCGAAAAACTGCGCGACGCCTGAATTCGGGGAGTGGTGCATGCCGAAACATTTTATTATCTGCGATTCGTATGAAAATCAGCAGAAACGAACGAAAGAGAATTTTGAGAAAATGGGGGCCTGTGTCTATCATACGGGACGCGACGGTGCCGTCTTTTTTTCCGTCAAGGATGGAAAACTGGATGTGGAAGACAGAGAAAAATGGAAGGAGAGGGATAAATGGAACTGAATCGGAGATCCGTGCCGCAAAATGACCAGCTCAATGCGGTGGTTTCGGAACCGGAAAAGGCTTCGGAATGGGAGTGCGGGGCCATTTTCGACCCGGAGATCCTCGCGCAGTTGGGAGATTTCCGTCTGCGTGCCTCGCGTTTGGCGGCTGGTATGGCGTACGGGATCCATCGCAGCGTTCGGATGGGCGTTTCCACGGTATTTGAAGACCATCGGCCGTGGGAACAGGGGGACGAGCCGAAATTCATCGACTGGCGTGTGTGGGCGAGGACCGGAAAGCTCTTTCGGCGCCGTTTTCGCGAGGACACCAACCACGTCTTTCATTTTCTGGTCGATTTCTCGCCCAGTATGAACTACGCGGGAAATGGAAGACTGTCCAAGCTCGAGTATGCTCGCTTGACGGCCGCGGTGATGGCGTACGCTGTGCTGGAGCAGAGGGATCTGGCGGGTCTGTCGGCCGCAAATGGTACGGAGACGGTCGTGTTGCGCGCTTCGTCCGGAGAGGAGCATTGGGGGGAAACGCTCCGATTTCTGGAAGCCCCCCCGTTTCGCGAAACAAAAACGCATCGGGCGCGAACGGGAAGTGCCGCAAACGCCGGTCAGTCTTTTGCCGAGGTCCTGAATACGATCGCCTCTGCGTGTCCGAAACGGGGACGGATCTTCCTGTTCTCCGACTTTTTCGACGCGGAGAGCTGGGAGGCGATCCAGCCGCAGATGAAACTGCTGGGCGCGCAGGGAAACGAGGTGACGCTCTTTCGGATCCTGGATGCGGATGAGCTGGAATTTCCGTTTGAGTCCTTCAGCCAGTTCGTTTCCATGGAGCCGAACGCCGGTGGAACTCTGACGCTCCTTCCGGACTCCGTGCGCAGTGCGTACCTGGAAGAGCTGCGTCTCTGGAACGATTCCCTAGAGCACGGCTGCCGTTCTTTAGGGATCCGCTTCGTCCCCGTCGATACACGAACGCCGATCCACCAGACGATCCTTGCCGGCACACAGACTCGGTGAGCCTCGCCTCTCTTGAATGCGAGGGGGACGCCGCAGGCGGTGGAATGTTTTCGTGCCTTTTTTTACGGACATTACGCCGAATGAGAGCTCCCCCGGAAGATTTTTTCCGAGCCTCTGTGTTTTCCTGTATTTTAAATTTTCGAGTTAAATGACGCCTCCCTCCTCTTGACAGGATCGTATTTTTACTGTATCATAAAAATTTCATCGTGTTTAACTTTCATTTGAAAATTCAGGAGAATATCATGAAACGAATTCTAATTATGTTCCTGTT
>JAFQOH010000135.1:0-7956 GCA_017403345.1 Thermoguttaceae bacterium | reverse complement strand
GCTCCGGTGGAAACCCCTGCTCCGGCGGAAACTCCGGCTCCGGTGGAAACCCCTGCTCCGGCGGAAACTCCGGCTCCGGCGGAAACTCCGGCTCCGGCGGAAACTCCGGCTCCGGCGGAAACTCCGGCTCCGGCGGAAACTCCGGCTCCGGCGGAAACCCCTGCTCCGGCGGAAACTCCGGCTCCGGTGGAAACCCCTGCTCCGGTGGAAACCCCTGCTCCGGTGGAAACCCCTGCTCCGGCGGAAACTCCTGCTCAGGGATGATTTTCTGAATTTAGGCGAGATTGGATTTCCCGTAAGATCCAATTCAGGGATCTTGCGGGTTGATTTTTCACATCGCGAGGTGTTCATTGCTGCAAAGTATGACAGGATATGGAGATGCACGTCTGGAACGAGACGGTATCTCGGTTTTTGTTGAAATTCGTTCGATCAACAATCGGTATCTGAAGATCACCCCACGATACAGTGAACCGCTTGGTGCACTTGAACTTCAGATCGAGGATGAGATCCGCAAGTCGATCAGCCGCGGGACAGTTTCCCTTAGTGTGAAGATCTCGCGAACGTGTTGTGCAGACAATTACCAAATCAATATTCCGCTTTTGAATTCCTATCGTGACCAACTTCGCAGCTGGTTGGCCGATTCGGGGGATTCGCAGGCAATCTGGAGTGATTTTCAGACGCTTCTTTCGTTACCCGGAGTGATTCAGGATACGTCATCGGAAGGCGAGGAGTCTGTCCTTGCACCGTTGATACTGGAGGCACTTTCGCAGGCGGTCGAGAAGCTGGTCAGTATGCGTGTTCGTGAGGGTGTCGCACTTGCAGATGATCTTCTTTCACATTTAGTCGTGATCGAGACACATTTGGAGCAGGTAATTTCGCGTGCCCCGGAAGTCGTGAAGATTTTTAATGAGCGCCTGCTTGAGCGGCTGAATCGTCTTTTAGAATCGCAGGGTGTCGAGATCGAGGAATCCGATGTGATTCGCGAGATCGGTATTTTTACGGATAAATGCGACATTTCGGAAGAAATCGCGCGTTTAAAAAGCCACATTTCACAGTTCCGCACGATCATTGGCCAAGATGCCTCTCCGGGCAAAAAACTGGATTTTCTGACTCAGGAACTTTTCCGCGAGGTCAATACGATCGGTTCGAAAGCGAACGATTTTGAGATCTCGAGGGAAGTGATTGAAATGAAGGCGTCCATTGAACGAATTCGAGAACAGGTGCAGAACATTGAATAAAATAGGCCGTTTACTTATTCTTTCAGGTCCTTCCGGGGTCGGAAAGTCAACGATTCGTGACCTTGTTCTCGCGCAATCGCCAGTGTCATTACATTTGAGCGTTTCCGCAACGACCCGTTCCCCGCGCAGTCAGGAGAAAAATGGAGTGGATTACTACTTTTTCTCTCCTGAGGAATTTCAGAAAATGCGTGAAGCGGACGGATTCGTGGAATGCAAAGAAGTTTTTGGCCGGAATGTGTGGTACGGAACGTTACGCAGCGAGGTGGAAGAGCATCTTTCTGCTGGGCGTTGGGTCATGCTTGAGATCGATGTCGATGGTGCGTCAGATGTGGTCGCCCGCTACCCGGACGCCATTACGGTCTTCATTGCCCCGCCGTCACTTGAGGAGTTGGAATCTCGGCTTCGCAGTCGCGGAACGGAGAGTGAAGATGCGATTCGGAATCGTCTTTCCCGAGCCCAGTACGAGTTGGATCGGTCCGGGAGTTACCGCTATCGGGTCGTGAATGAGGATCTGAATGCAGCGGTGAATGAATTTTGTGAAATAATCCGTAAGGAAGAAATAGGAGAAAGAGATGATTGATGAATTGAGAGACATGAACCTGAAAGCAAAGGTTGGCGGAGCGTTTAAACTGACGACTCTGATCCAGAAACGTCTCGTTGCGCTGAATAAAGGTGCGCAGCCGCTTGTTGATATTCCAGGAGCCAGCAACCTTGAGATCGCTGTAGCGGAAATCAAAGAGGGAAAGATCTACTTGAGTATGAAAGATGAGCTTCGTACCGTCGAAGAAGACGATATGCGCGACATGCTAGATCGCGACATGGTAGATTTTGCCACGATGTAACTGGAGTTTGCGAGTTGGAAGTAAAGCGTGAGATCTTGATCGGAGTGACTGCCGGGATCGCAGCGTACAAAACGTGTGATCTCGTCAGCCGTCTTGTCAAGGGCGGTTACGGTGTGTCGGTCGTCATGACAGAAAATGCAACCCATTTGGTTGCTCCCAGGACCTTTCAGGCCTTGACGGGGCGTTGTGTTTCTGTGCAGATGTTCCAGGGCAGCGAAGCGATTCCGCATATCGATCCTGGCAGAAATGCAGATCTGCTCTGCGTTGCGCCTGCGACTGCAAATTTTCTTGGAAAAGTTGCGTGTGGTCTCGCGGACGACCTTCTTTCGACGCTTTATCTGGCATTTTCCGGCCCAGTACTTCTGGCACCTGCGATGAATTGTCAGATGTGGGCCAAACCGTCGGTGCAGCGAAATGTATGTCAGCTGCTTGAAGATGGTGTTCAGTTCATTGGTCCGGAAACCGGCCGACTTGCCTGCGGAGAGGAGGGGGCAGGTCGTATGGCTGAGCCGGAACAGATTTTTAAGCGGATCCAGGAACTCCTATCGGATTCCGGGAAAGGGATCGATGGGGCTTTGGCCTCGTCCTTTTGAATGTGATCATGGCGAAAATCCTTTTGACGTCCGGTCCGACCCGGCAATATATTGATCCGGTCCGTTTTTTGTCGAACGCCTCAAGCGGCCGGATGGGTGCTGCGCTTGCTCAGGCTGCGCTGGATGCCGGGCATGAGGTGACGATCATTTCCGGTCCGGTAGAGATCTCGTATCCGGATGGAGCGACAGTCGTGCCAGTCATTACCACGGATGAGATGCTGGAAGAAGCAGAAAGGCTTTTTCCGTACTTTGACGGTGTGATCGGTGTCGCTGCGCCGTGTGATTACAAACCTGACACGGTCGCGAAGCATAAGATCTCTAAAACTGGGGATAAACTGACGCTGAATTTTGTAGAAACACCGGACGTCATCGCGACGCTGGGGGCGAAAAAGACAGCGCGGCAGTGGGTCGTTGGATTTGCGCTTGAGACGGATGATGTGCGTCTTCGCGCGTTGCGAAAAATGATCGTAAAGAACTGCGATCTCCTTGTTTTGAACGGTCCATCTGCGATCGATTCGATGGAGAATGACGTTGAGATCTTTCTTCGTCCGGGAGACATCATCGCTCAGTTGCACGATTCCAAGCGAGAACTTGGAAAGCAGATCTTTACCCTGATCGAAAAACATTTGATCCGGGGCGCTGATTCCTGAACTGAAAGTTTGAGATCCTGCAGACTTTTTGATGCAGCTCCATTCTGCATCGCCAGCTCCGTTCTGCATCGCAGCCTTCGGAGAAATTTTTATTTTTATTGGAGCAACTCCCTCTGGTGGGAACGCATTTTGCGGATCTCATTAGGAAGGATGCGGCTTTAGGAAAAATGGCAAATTTCCATTTTCTGCCGAGTGGGAGTTGATTTTTTGATTTTTTGTGTATTTGTTGCGGAGATCGAATTCATGCCACGCTATAATCCGTCCGTCATTGAGCCGAAATGGCAGAAGTACTGGGAAGAAAACGAGACGTTTGCCGCGCCGCGTCTTCCTGGCGATAAAAAAATGTACGTTCTCGATATGTTTCCGTATCCGAGCGCCAATGGTCTGCATGTTGGGCATCCTGAAGGATACACTGCGACGGACATTGTGTGCCGATTCAATCGGATGAACGGTGTGAGTGTGATGCACCCGATGGGTTGGGATGCGTTCGGGCTTCCGGCTGAACAGTATGCGAAGAAGACGGGGATCCATCCGCGTATCACGACGGAAAAGAACGTCGCGAACTTCCGACGTCAGTTGAAAATGCTCGGATTTTCCTATGATTGGGCACGTGAAGTGGCGACGACGGACGTAGAGTATTTCCGCTGGACGCAGAAGATCTTCCTCGTACTTTACGATACTTGGTACGATGCCGAAGCAAAGAAAGGGCGTCCGATCTCTGAGCTTCCGATTCCTGATGATGTTCAAGCGGAAGGTGAAGAGGCGGTCCGGCAATACATCGACGATCACCGTTTGGCCTATCAGCAAGAGGCGCCGGTAAATTGGTGTCCGATCCTTGGAACGGTCTTGGCAAATGAAGAGATCATTGACGGTAAAAGTGAGCGCGGCGGTCATCCGGTGATCCGCATTCCGATGCGTCAGTGGATGCTTCGGATCACGGCTTACGCGGATCGTCTTGCCGATGAACTTGAGGGATTGGATTGGCCGGAAAGCGTGAAACTGCTCCAGCGGAATTGGATCGGACGCAGCACGGGCGGCGAGCTGGATTTCTTCATCGGTGCGGAAGCGACGGAAGACGGTAAACCGAATGAAGCGGAGTACCAGCAGTGGCTTGAAAGCCGCAAGGTATCGAAGTATCCGCGTAAACCGGGCAACGACGTCCTGCGCATCTACACGACGCGTCCGGATACGCTTTTTGGTGCGACATACATGGTGATCTCTCCGGAACACGCTTTGGTCAGCCGTCTGACGACTCCGGAAAATGCGGAAGCAGTGAAGGCCTACTGTGCCGAAGCCGCCGGCAAGAGCGATTTGGACCGTACGGAATTGGCGAAGGAAAAGACCGGCATCTTTACCGGCTCGTACGCCATCAATCCGGTCAACGGCGCGCTGGTTCCGATCTGGGTCGCGGACTACGTTTTGGCCGGTTATGGCACGGGAGCCATCATGGCGGTGCCGGCACACGATACGCGGGACTTTGATTTTGCGAAGAAGTATGCTCTGCCGATCATTCAGGTCGTGGAGCCGGTCGTTGGCGAAAACGGCGTGACGGAAGAGATGGCTCAGAAGCTGCGTGACGGCGTGGAAGCATTCACGGTCAGCGGTACGGCGGTGAACAGCGGACAGTTTAACGGAATGGCGACGGGCGACGTGAAGAACGCGGTCGTTTCGTGGCTGGTCGAGCTTGGGATCGGCAAGAAAGCGGTGAACTACAAACTGCGCGATTGGCTCTTCAGCCGTCAGCACATTTGGGGCGAGCCGTTCCCGCTCCTGCATGAATTGGACGAAAATGGCCAGAAGACGGGCCGTCTGCGTGCGTTGACGGACGTGGATCTTCCGGTAAATCTTCCGGAAATGGAGCAGTTTGACTTCCCGCCGCTTGAAAATCCGGAACCACCGATGGAACATGCGCCGAAAGACTGGCTTTATGTGGAACTGGACGGCAAAAAGTACAAGCGGGAGACCAACTCGATGCCGCAGTGGGCGGGGTCGTGCTGGTACTATCTGCGGTATCTGGATCCGAAAAATACGGAACGATTCGTCGACCCGGAGATCGAAAAGGCTTGGATGCCGGTAGACCTCTACATTGGGGGTGCGGAACATGCGGTACTGCATCTGCTGTATTCGCGTTTCTGGCACAAAGTGCTCTTTGACCGCGGTTACGTCACGACTCAGGAACCGTTCCAGAAGCTGGTGAACCAGGGAATGATCCTTGGCGAGATGGAGTATAATGCCTTCCAGAAGCCGGATGGAACGTTCGTCAGTGCGGACAAGGTGAAGTCGATGCCGGAATCGGAAAAGGCCGAGCTGGCTCGTGTGAAGCTGACGAAGGAAGAAGTGGAAAAGGCGGGCGAGTATTTCGTCATGCGTACGGACAAGTCGATCAAGCTGGACAGCCGTGCGTTCAAAATGTCGAAGAGCCGCGGAAACGTCATCAATCCGGACGACGTGGTGAAGGAGCATGGTGCAGATTCACTGCGAATGTACGAAATGTTCATGGGTCCGTTGGAAGCGGTGAAACCGTGGAGTGTGGAAAGTGTCAGCGGTGTCCGTGATTTCCTTGGCCGTGTATGGCGCATGATCGTCGATGAACGTGCGGATGAGATGACTTTGGCAGAGGCTGTACAGGATGTGGAACCAACAGAAGAGCAGAATCGTGTTCTGCACAAGACGATCAAGGCGGTCCGGAACGACATCCAGACGATGCAGCTGAACACGGCAATCGCGCGAATGATGGAATTCCAGAATTTCTTCAGCAAACAAAAGGTGCGTCCAAAGAAGGCGATGGAGCAGTTCGTGCTTCTTCTGTCTCCGTATGCGCCGCACATTGCGGAAGAGCTTTGGGAAGTGCTTGGTCATACGAACACACTAGCGTATGAAGCGTTTCCGAGGCATGATGAATCTGCGATCGTGGAATCGTCGGTCGAGGTGACGCTGCACATCTGCGGCAAGCTGCGTTCAAAGATCCAGCTTCCGGCGGGATTGGATGCAGAAGCGACGGAGGCTGCTGCGCTTAAGGATGAAAAATTCCAGCAGTGGATCGAGGGAAAAACGGTCGTGAAGAAGATCGTGATCCCGGGGAAGATGGTGAATTACGTCGTGAAATAGTTCCATTGGCAAACATTTTTATCCAAAAAAGAGTCTGAAAAAGGAATTTTCAGGAGAAAATCCTGAAATTTGCGAAAAAAGCCGGGGGATTCCCCTTGACGACCCCGGCTTATTTCGAGTATAATGGTCAAAATATTTTTGAGTCCATCCAAAGAAACTTTCATTTTCGGAATGCGGAGGGATCCTCTCTTTCAGAGGGGAACGGGATCTCGGGGAAACGGCTGACTGTCGGGATGTCCAGGGATGTTTTCCGGAAATTTCAAGTGGATCCAGATAAAACATTGAGAGATTGGAAAAAGTCAATGAAAGAAGAAATTCGTCGTGAAAATGAGCTTGAAGTATTGCTTCTAAATATTTATGAAGCGATCCGGCAGTACCTTGGTGTGATCATTGTCGCAATTTTGGTCATCATCGGTTTTGTGCTTGGCTCCATGTACCAGAAGCAGCAGGCGCATAAGGCGAAGCAGGAGGTCTGGGAAGAGCTCTTCAAGATCCAGGGTGCTGAATATGCGAATGATGATGAACGTCAGAAAGCGCTGCAAGCTTACGTTGCCGCCAATCTGACCACGCTTCCGGGGTCTCAGCTCGCGTATCAGCAGGCGATCGGTAAGCTGAATGAAGGCAATGAAAAACTTCTCGCAAAGGACATCGAAGGTGCAAAAGCTGCTTTTGAGGAGGCCGCTGCCCAGCTGAAAGCGCTGGCTGATGCACAGCCGAATTTCCTGATGACTCAGATGGCGAATTTTGCTCTCGGAAAAACGTTGGAGATGATGGCAAAAATTGAAAAACCAGAAGAAAATCTGAAAGCTGCGATGGATTTCTATGAGAAAGTCGCGGTTTCAAATGACGCCTATGGAAAAATGGCGAAAGAGATTTTGGATTCGCTGAAACGTGAAAAAGCCAATATTGTGGCACTGTGTGCAGCTCCGACACCGGCTGTGACGCCTGAAGAAGCGGCTGCCAGTCAGGCTGAAAATGCGGAACTAAACATTCCGGATCCCGAAACAGTCGTTCCGACGGAAGCTCCGGCTCCGCAGGCGGAACTTTCGGATGAGATCCTGTTGGATACTCCGGCGGAAACCCCGGCTCCGGCTGAAACCCCGGCTCCGGCGGAAACCCCGGCTCCGGCGGAAACTCCGGCTCCGGCGGAAACTCCGGCTCCGGCGGAAACCCCGGCTCCGGCGGAAACTCCTGCTCCGGCGGAAACTCCTGCTCCGGCGGAAACTCCTGCTCCGGCGGAAACTCCTGCTCCGGCGGAAACTCCAGCTCCGGCGGAAACTCCAGCTCCGGCGGAAACTCCGGCTCCGGCGGAAAACCCGGCTCCGGCTGAAACTCCGGCTCCGGCTGAAACTCCGGCTCCGGCTGAAAACCCGGCTCCGGCTGAAACCCCGGCTCCGGCGGAAACCCCGGCTCCGGCTGAAAACCCGGCTCCGGCGGAAACCCCGGCTCCGGCGGAAACCCCGGCTCCGGCGGAAACTCCGGCTCCGGCGGAAACTCCGGCTCCGGCGGAAACTCCGGCTCCGGC
>JAFQOH010000134.1:0-20325 GCA_017403345.1 Thermoguttaceae bacterium | reverse complement strand
TTTCCTCCCTATTCGTCCTCGCCGTCTGCGTCATCATCCCGCAGTCCGAAAGTTGGTGACGGAATACCGCGTGACTCCGGAACGTCTCATTCTTCCGCTTTTTGTCTGTGAGGGGGAGAACGTAAAGATCGAGATCCCCTCGATGCCTGATGTTTTCCAAATGTCGCTGGACGTTCTTGCGGAAGAGGTCCGGGAACTGGAAGGTCTTGGGATCGGCGGCGTGATCCTTTTCGGGATCCCCGCGTCGAAAGACGAATTCGGTTCCGACGCGCTTTCTGCGGACGGCATCATTGCTCGAGCGGTCCGGACGGTGAAGAAAGCGGCACCGGAACTTCTTTGCATCACGGACGTCTGCTTTTGCGAATACACTTCCCACGGTCACTGCGGCTGTCTGAAGACGCTGCCGTCCGGTTTGGTGGACGTTGATAATGACGCGACGCTGGAAATGCTCAAAAAACAAACGCTCATTCAGGCGGAAGCTGGCGTTGACATGGTGGCTCCCAGCGGGATGATGGACGGAATGATCGGTGCGATGCGTGAGGTCTTGGACGAAAATGGTTTCTCGACTCTTCCGATCATGAGTTACGCAGTGAAGTACGCTAGTGCGTTCTACGGTCCTTTCCGCGACGCGGCCGACAGTGCGCCGCAGTTTGGTGATCGGCGCAGTTACCAGATGGATTTTGCCGCGGCTGCTGAGTCTGCGCTGCGGGAAGTGGAGCTGGACGTTGCCGAGGGGGCGGACATTCTGATGGTGAAACCTGCGCTTGCGTATCTGGACATCGTGCGCATGGTCCACGAGCACTATCCGGAACTTCCGCTGGCGGTCTACAATGTTTCTGGCGAGTACAGCATGGTGAAGGCTGCCGCGATGAACGGTTGGGTAGATGAGGACCGGATCGTTGATGAGTCGCTCATCGCCATGACGCGGGCTGGAGCAGGGATCATCCTGACCTACTGGGCCAAGAAAGTTGCACAGAGGATGGATCGACGGTAGTTTTTGGGGCAAATCGCCGGTTTTTGAAATGAACGAAAGCCGGCGAAGGATTCCTGGTTGGGAATATTCTAAATTCTCTCTGAATTTTAATTTTAATTTTAGGTCTTTTTTAATGTGAGAAGGGTGAGAAGACATTTTTTTTCTTGAAAGTCTAGGGTGAGACTTGACATTTTTACGTTCTGTGGTAAACTGGTGAATAGTAGAATGATCTGCCCCGTCAGACCGTAATACCGTTGGTGTTTAGACACGGTGCTGCAGACGGATTTCGGATGGGGGCGGAGGGGGGAGCTTTCGAAACAAAATTTCCACAAGAAAGGAAGAGGAAAATGTCCCGATTTGGTAGATTTTTCAGTCACTGGACTCTTGGGCTGGTGTTTGTGCTGGTCCTGTACGCTGGGGCCGTTTTTGCAAAGACGAACGTCATTCTGGTCGTCGTGGACGGCGGAGGATACGGTGCGTACCGCGTCGCGTCACAGTACCGGACGGGCGAGGACCGCGGTCTGCCGTTCATGAAGGGAGAGGACGGCTGGGGCGAATTCGGCTGCACGACGTACAGTCTCAGCGGTGTGGTCCAGCACTCCCAGTTTGAAGAGAATGCCGGCCCGCAGAAAACGAGCTACAGTGAGGACGGTTCCTACGATCCGGCGACGCATTGGCTGGATTTCAAGACGCACATGAAGAATCCGACCGACTCGGCAGCGTCTTCAACAGCTCTGAATTCGGGAGTAAAGACAAAAAATGGACGGGTCAATTACGATAAAAATGACCAGCCGCTCGAGACTTTGGCCGAGTATGTCGTGAAGCGCGGTTTTGCGGCCGGTGCGATCACGAACGTGGGGGCTTCTCATGCGACTCCGGCAGGCGTGGCAGCGCACAATATGAGCCGCGGCGATGGAAAAGACATTTGGCGTGAAATGGTGAAAAAGGACGTTCTGTCCGTCGTCATCGGCGCGAGCCATCCGTGGTACAGTTCCAAAGCGCAGCGTCGGGATAAGATCGAGATCCAGAAGTACGGTCCTTCCGAACACGCGTGGGGAAAGATCACGACGGAAGAATTTTACTATGGCTGGAAGTTCATCGAAAAACGTGAAGATTTCCAGAAGATCGCCAGCGGTGAAATGGCGCCGCCGAAGAAACTCATGGGACTTCCGCAGGTCTCCGGAACATTCCAGGCAAGCCGTGCGGATGAAAATAAACGTCATGAAACGGTCCCGACGATGACGGAATGTGCGCTGGCGGGGCTGAATGTTCTGAATCAGAATGAAAAGGGATTCTACGTCCTCATTGAATCCGGCGCGGTGGACGGACTGGCGCACGGGAACAATAAATCGCGCCGCATTTTTGATGAGATGAACGAGTGTTTCGACATGGTGGAAGCGATCTGCGAGTGGGTCGAGAAGAATTCGTCTTGGGAAGAAACAACGCTGATCCTGACGGCCGACCATGAGACCGGGGCTCTTTTCGGACCGGATGCGGATAAGGAAGGCACGCTTTTTCAGACGCCGATCGGAAAAGGAAAGGGCGTTTTCCCCGAAATGGCGTTTTACACGCGCGGTCACACGAACGCGCCGGTGCCGTTCTATGTGCGTGGGGCGGGACTGCCGATCCTGGAGAAACGCGTTCGCTGTACGGATGAAAAATTCGGAAAAATCTGGGGTTTTGAGGGACGGATCATCGACAATACGGATTTCGTGCCCGCTGCAAAGGAACTTTTTGACCGGCAGTAGTTTCCGAATGTGATTTTGCCTGATTTTTTGAGAACGTGCCGGAGAATTTCTGATTTCTTTCATTTTCCGGCGTGATGTGAGCGAACACCCCCTTGCGGAAAACGTGAGGGGGCTGTATACTTAAGAGAGTATTTCCTGCCTGAATTCTAAATTCAAAAATTTTTTTGGAGGTCTTTTATGAAACCCGCCGTTTTGTTTTCGTGCCGTCGACTGGTGTCTTTTACATCAGTCCTGATGACTTTTTTTCTTGCGGTCTCCGTACTGAATGCCGAGACATCTCCCAAAACACTTGCCGAGACGCCGCGCAAGATGTTCATCGAGCTGGGGTGGGACATTCCCTCAACGCAGTTCATGCGTGACAATTACCGGACGATGGAGGAGAACGCGCCGTTTTCGGGGGTCATTTACCGAATTCAGCCGGAGGGGCGCGAGTGGAAGGAATCATCCGAGTGGATGTTTTCTGCGGAGCCTTGGAAACGGGAGGATTACGCCTCGTGCATCACGGATCTGAAGGCGTGCGATTTTAAGGAGTTCACGCACAATTTCATCCGCATGAATTTCTCGCCGGCTTCGATCGCGTGGGATGACGACGCGGGCTGGGAGATCTTGGCGGAGAAAGCCGCGATCTGTGCGTGGGTCGCGAAGCAGAGCGGGTCGAAAGGGCTTGCGCCGGATTTTGAGTCTTACGGTGCCGCCATGTTTCGCTGGGATCCTGCGAAGCAGAACGGCCGGTCGTTTGCCGAGGCGAAAGCACTGGCGAGAAAACGCGGCGAGCAGTTTATTCGCGCCATTGCCTCTGAGTATCCTGACGCGACGATCTTGGCACTTTGGCTCAACTCCATCAACGCGGCTGCCGGGAAAAGCCGTGATCCGGATTCGATCCTCGTGTCAGCCGGCTACGGTCTGCTGCCCGCATTCATCAACGGCATGATCGCCGGTGCGCCGGAGGAAATGGTTCTGGTTGACGGCTGCGAGACAGGATACTATATTGAGGGGGAGGCGTTTAAAAACCACGCGCTCGACATGGTGCTCTGGACGGGGGCGTGCATGAATCTCGTGGAGCCGGAACTTCGGCAAAAGTACCGGACGCAGGTCCAGTGCGGTTTTGGCATCTACCTCGACATGTACACGAATCCGGAAGGAAGTGTCTACTATCGCGGTCCGAAAAAGGACGGCGGATCGCGTCTTGACCGGCTGTGCGGGAATCTGGAGGCTGCGTTTTCTGCCGCGGACCAGTACGTCTGGATCTACGGCGAGAAAAATCGGTGGTGGAACGTTCCGGAGGTCCAAAATCCGGAAAAACCGTGCGTTCACTGGGAGACGGCACTTCTGGGACTTTCGGATCGAATTCAGATGCTCGCGGAACCGGAAAAGGCTTTGGAGAAGATCGCGCAGCGGGTCCGCGAGGGGAAGGAAGGCGAAAACTGCCTGAAAAATCCGTCTTTTGAGGACGTGAAGGATGGAAAACCGGCGGAATGGAACTTCTGGCAGGATGAAAAAGAGCCGACGGGCCGTCATTTTGCCGACACGCAGGGAGAAAACGGCATCGTGTCGTTCGAGAAACTCGCAAGCGGCTGTGTCCTGCAATTCGTGGACGTCCAACCCGGTGAACGTCTCTTTTTCCAGGTACGGGTGCGTACGGGCGGGGACGCGCAGGCGAAAGTGAATATTTCCTGGCAGGATGAAAAAGGGTGGGTCTGGGCGCACACGCAGTACTTCCCGTTCGATCCGAATGAAAAAGGTGAGTGGAAGACCATTCGCGGCTGCGTCACGACGCCGGAGGGGATCTCGAAAATGGGGATGATCCTAGGGGCGTCGCATCAGAACGCGCCGGAAGACTCCGTAAGCTACGATGCTGCGGAAGTTTACAGGCTGAAGTAGATGTTTCCAGAGGCTTGAAAAACTCTGAATGAAAATTTTTCAATGTGAGATCCACGAAAAAGATGCAAAATTCAAATTTGAGTCTTTTTCGTGTTTTTTTGTCTTTTGAGGAGAAATTTCTAAAATATTTGAATAATTTCTCTCGCGGAATGCTCTTATATTAGTAAAAGGAAACATTCTGCTTCCCTTCACGAATTTGAGTATGTTAAAATGCGGTGGGAGGGTAGCTTTTACAGGACATGAAAAGTAATTCAAGATTTTTATATGTCGAGTCGAAATTCATATACGGTTGGCTGTTTTGTATCGATTTGCTGAATTTTCGGCAAGAACGAAACGCGTCGATATTTTTTAAATTTGCACATAAAACATAAAAGGAGAGTAAAATGGCAAAATTCTGTCTCAAGTGTCAGACCGTTGAATCGAATTCAAAGAAAAAATGTCCTAGATGTGGAAGAACTCTTTCAGAGGAGGTTGCTGAGTCAAATATAATTTTTTCCATCATTTTTGCTATCGTTGGGGGAGTTGCGACTTTTGCATTTTCCGGAAGTTCGTCAGCAACAGCTGGTGTGGTTGGTGCTATGATCGGAAGTTCTATTAGCAATAATATCGTCGCAAAAAAACAGAAAGCGATCCTCGCAGAAGACAAAGTGAGAAAAGAGAGAGAGCAGGCTGAAAATAAAAATTCTGAAAGCGTTAAAAACATTGAAAGCATTGGGAGTACTGAAAATTTCGAAAGTCCTAAAGAAAAAGCGAAAGAACAGTCAGTAGAAGATCTTTTTAAGAGCTGGGAAGCGTAAATTCGCATCATGATCCGAGTGAGCGGAAACTTGCAGTTTCCGCTCCTTTTTTTTGTATTTTTACTACTCGACCCTGTGTGCGACCCAGATGCTCGGTGCGATGTAGAGGCCGGTATTTTGCTTGGTGTCTGCAGTCATTGGGACTGCGCCTCCCGGAATGATGTACGGTCCAGAGTCGGGAAAGGTCAGGCCCGTCCACTCGCGCCATTTTTCGAGCGGCGCTTCGATCCGGATCGAGTTTTCGGCCGGTCCGATGATCTCGGCGCCCATCCGTTTCTGCACACGGAGCCATGAATCGAACGGCAGCCCGTCCGGGCGCGTCCATTTTGCGTATTTTTCTATTGGCGTGAGAGGATACTTTTCTTTTTGTGTTGGCCGAAGGGGGGCGATGTACCGCGTGAAACCGTACGTCTTGGCGATCTTCTGCATGGAAAGAACGAGTTTTTCCGCCAATCCGCGTCCGCGAAAATTGGGGTGGACCACTGCGTTGGCTGCACTGAGGGTGTGCGTTTTTCTGCCGGCGCGGAAATCGTCAAGAGACTGACGCAGGACCCAGTGCCAACCGCGGTCGAGCAGTTCCGAATTCTCTCCATTCCACGCCAGCGGCACGGTCATCCCCGCGGCCATGATCCGTCCAGTCTCCGGTTCCAGAAGCGCAAAATGAAACGCGGGAAATGCCGAGAGGAGTTTCGGCCAAAGGGGCCACGAGATGGGATCCTCCAGCAGAAAGCGCGTCCAGCCGGCCTGAAAGAGTTTTAGTATCTCCGGTCCTAAAGACGGATCTTCAGCCGTCGTTCGGAATACGAAAGTCTCCGGCGTATTTGGCGAGAGGCGGTTGGAAATTTCTTCATTCATGAAAAACTCCGCAAGTCAAAAAGATCCCGGACGGCCGTTAGCCGGGAACCGTCCGGAATGTGCGTCAGGATTCAATCGTCGGAATTCGCAGCGGCGCGGCCCGCACGGCGCCGGTCCACTTCCGTGAGGAGGATCTTGCGCAGACGGATCGATTTCGGCGTGCATTCGACCAGCTCGTCGTCCTCGATGAATTCCAGAGATTCTTCCAGCGTCATTTTGCGAGCGGGTTTCAGGATGATGTTTTTGTCGCTTCCCGACGCACGCATGTTCGTCAGTTTCTTTTCTTTCGTCGGATTCACCGTCAGGTCATTCGAGCGGCAGTGCTCGCCGACGATCATTCCCTCGTAGACGACGTCATTCGGCGCGACGTGCATGTCTCCGCGGGATTGGAGCGCATCAAGGGCGAACGCGACTGCCCGGCCGTTGGAGTTTGAGATCAGGACGCCGGACTGGCGGGTCGGAATGTCGCCGACCTTCGGTTTGTAGCAGTCGAACCGGTGGTTGATGATCGCCGTCCCTTTGGTTGCGTTAAGCATCCGCGTACGCAGGCCGATCAGACCGCGTGCGGGAATGGTGAAGTTCAGGAGCGTGAAATCTCCGCGGCTGGAGACTTCGAGCAGCTCGCCGAAACGCGCGCCGACGAGTTCCATGATGGGGCCGGTCATGTTTGCAGGGACTTCGACCAGAAGGTGCTCAAACGGTTCATGCACGACACCGTCGATGGTCTTGAAGATGACTTCGGGCTTTCCGACGGCGAATTCGTAATTTTCACGCCGCATCGTTTCGATCAGGACGGAAAGATGAAGGATCCCGCGTCCGGACACGATGTACTGATCTGCTTTGGGGACTTGCTCGACACGCAGAGCCACGTTTCGTTCCAGTTCCCGCATGAGACGGTCACGCAGATGGCGCGTGGTGACGTACTTGCCTTCTTTTCCGCCCAGCGGTGAAGTGTTGATCCCGAACGTCATGCGCAGAGTGGGTTCGTCGACTTGGATGCGCGGCATTGCGACTGGAGCGGACGGTGCGCAGATGGTGTCGCCGATCTCCACGAATGGGAGTCCGACGAGCGCGACGATGTCTCCAGCGTCTGCGGCATGGACTTCATTTTTTCCCAGATTGTTGAACGTGTAAAGTATGGCGATCTTACCCTGCGTGACCTGATCGTCTTTCTGCATGACGGCGACCGTCTGGCCTTTTCGGACCGTCCCCGATTCCACGCGTCCAATGGCGATACGCCCCACGAATTCGGACCAGTCGACCGTCGTAACGAGCATCTGAAGCGGTTTCTCCATCTCGACTTCCGGTCCAGGGATCTTTTCCAGGATCATGTCGAGCAGGGGAATGACCGAGTCGGTGCGTACGGCAGGATCCGGCGTCGCGAAACCCTCTTTCGTGCTTGAGAAAAGGTAGGGGAAATCCGCGATCTCTTCGTCTGCTCCGAGATTGATGAAGAGGTCGAACATTTCGTTCACGACTTCCTGCGGACGTGCGTCTTTTCGGTCGATCTTGTTGATCAGCACGATCGGTTTCAGACCGAGATCCAGCGCTTTGCTCAGGACGAACCGTGTCTGCGGCATTGGGCCTTCTGCGGCATCCACGAGAACGAGGCAGCCGTCCGCCATGCGAAGCACGCGCTCCACTTCACCGCCGAAATCTGCGTGTCCGGGCGTGTCCATGATGTTGATCTTGACCCCTTTGTAGGTCAGCGCAATGTTTTTTGCGAGGATCGTGATCCCGCGTTCCCGTTCTAGATCGTTGGAGTCAAGGATCTGCTCGCACTCAAATTCCGCATCGCGCATTTGGCTGCACTGTTTCAGAAGGCAGTCCACGAGCGTGGTCTTTCCGTGGTCTACGTGTGCGATGATCGCGATATTTCGTAAATCGTTCCGTCTTTCGGCCATTTTCTCACCTGAATTTCTTACTGACCTTGGAAGAAATCGCGCAGCGGGCGTTTGTTTTGCCCCATATGGGCATTTGTTTTTCCCCATACGGTTTTTTTGTCGGCCCGGTCTTGGAAAAGTTTCTGCGTTTTTCCTGTCCGTTCAAATTAAAGGGTTTCAGAACTTGTCTTAATCATACCGGGAAATCAGATTTCATCAAGGCCCACCTGAAAAACTTTTCCAAAATTTATTGGCGGAAAGTTCGGAAATTTCCAATTTGAGGGAAAAAAAGGAAAATTTGAGAGGAAAAAGGAAAATAAAAGTGCGTGAAATGGAGAAACGGAATGAGTCCCCCCTTTTTTTTCCTGCGTTCTGCGTTATAATACGAGAAATGGAGATTTTTTGAAATTTTTCCCGAAAACGCAAGTCCATGTGCCGGCGAGTTCGGGAAGTTTGGAATTTTAAAATTCGTTTCACTTTTTGGCGGAGAGAGATCATGTCCAAATCAGCCCTTCTTCAGACCTCGCTCGATTTTCCGGTACGCCGCGGCAAAGTTCGCGACGTTTACGATTTTGGCGATGAAGTCCTGCTCGTCAGTTCGGACCGCATCAGTGCATTTGACTGGATCCTTCCATCCGGTATTCCGGATAAAGGCCGTGTTTTGACGCAGATCGCGGCGTTTTGGTTTGAGAAACTTGGGGAAGAGAATCACCTGATCACGGTAGACGTCGACAAAATGCCGTGCCTGGATGGTTTAGATGCGTCGGTGAAGGCAGACCTTGCCGGCCGTTCGACTCTCTGCAAGAAGTCGCAGGTTTTCCCGATCGAGTGCATCGTTCGCGGCTGTCTGA
Organism: Thermoguttaceae bacterium; assembly: GCA_017403345.1. GTDB lineage: Bacteria > Planctomycetota > Planctomycetia > Pirellulales > Thermoguttaceae > RGIG3701. The sequence goes on along the minus strand of JAFQOH010000134.1, from coordinate 11,337 downwards.
CCGGTTCCGGGTGGAAAGAGTATCAGAAGAGTCAGACGATCTGCGGGATCCAGCTTCCGGCGGGACTGCAGGAAAGCGTTCGGCTTGAGACGCCGATCTTCACTCCGACGACGAAGGCGGAAGAAGGGCACGACGAAAACGTGACTTTTGAGCAGATGTGCGACATCATCGGAACGGAAGCTGCCGTGGAACTGCGTGACCGGAGCATCTCCCTCTTCCAGCGCGGTGCCGAGTATGCCGCAAGCCGCGGGATCATCATTGCGGATACGAAATTCGAGTGGGGGATGCGGGACGGCAAGATCATCCTCGTGGATGAAGTCCTGACTCCGGATAGTTCGCGTTTCTGGCCGGCGGACGATTACGAAGTGGGCCGTTCGCAGAAATCTTTCGATAAACAGTTTGTGCGTGACTGGCTTCTGGCCTCCGATTGGGACCGTCAGAGCGTGCCGCCGCAGCTTCCGGAAGAGATCATCGAGAAGACGCGCGCGAAATACATCGAAGCGTATGAGCGTCTCACCGGTGCGGAATTTCCGTGGAAGTAAGCGGAATGGAATCGCGTGCGGACTTTGCGTTCCTTTCTTTGGTCAGTCGAGGACTGCTTGAGCGGCAGTCTATGAACGGCCCATGAACGGCCCATGAACGGTACTGTCCTGCACGGCCTTCACGAGTGAAAGACGACTGGAAATGAAACTCACCTTCCTAGATCGGATCGCCGGAGCAGCCGGAGCGTATGTGCTTCATCGGTACTCATCGCTTTGGGATTCGCGTTACTGTTTTCGCGACAGGACGACGGATCCGAAAGGTTCGGAGGTCGGCGGTCCGTTCATGTACGCGTTCTGGCACGAGTACATTTTGCTGCCGGTCAGCTTTTTCGGTCACTGCAATGTTGCGACGATCACGTCTCAACACCGAGATGCGGAGATCATCACGCATCTTTCGCGGCACATGGGATTTCGGATCTTTCGTGGTTCCACGACCCGGGGCGGAGCGGAAGCACTTCGCCAACTCCTTGCGGTCGGACAGGCTGGAATGCATCTGACCATGATGCCGGATGGTCCCAAAGGTCCGCGCCGCGAAATGTCGCTTGGAACGGTCTATGCGGCCTCGAAGTTGGGTTTTCCCATCGTTCCGACGGGAATGGGAATGAGTCCGTGCTGGCGAGCGGATTCGTGGGACCGATTCGCGATCCCGAAGCCGTTTTCCCGGATCCGTCTGATTTTTGACGCTCCGATCGCCGTACCTCCGCGTCTGAAACGGGATGCGCTGGAAGAGTACCGTATTCTTGCGGAGGAACGCCTTCGCGCGGTGACTCTGGAAGCGGAAGAGTGGGCTAGAGTCGGCGGAACTCGTCCGGGTGATCGTGTTTTGGATCATCGTTCCGCACTGCCTGCCAAATACCGTCAGTCTCGGAGTTAGGTCCCTTAAAATCGGGGTTCATTGGCGGAGGAGCCGCCTGCCTGTTTTCGGCGGTCTTCCGAAGACGCAGGCCAGACGTAAACCCGACGCAGGCCAGATGGAACCCGACGCAGGCCAGATGGAACCCGACGCAGGCCAGACGTAAACCCGACTCAGGCCAGATGGAACCCGACGCAGGCCAGATGGAACCCGACGCAGGCCAGATGGAACCCGACGCAGGCCAGACATAAACCCGACGTAAGAAGTGTCCCAGAAGCATTTTTTTGCCTGAAAGCAGATCATGGATCCGGAAATCATCAAATTTTTCTGTCCGAGCGATTTTGCGACGCCGGAGATGCTCGCTGCGGTGCATCATCTGGGGTTTGACCGCTCCATGACGCCGGTTTCGGCAACGCTTAGCGGGAATGAGCTTGTGCTGGAGTGTCCGCTGTCGGAGAATCTGCGTTTCTGTATTCCGTGGACGATCCCGAATTTTGGGAATCAAATGCTCACGACCGGCACGCTGCTCGCGTGTGAGGAACCTTACTATCTTTCCATTGAACTGGCACGCGGGCTCTGTGCCTCGATCCGGAATCAGGCTGCGGATTGGGAAGTTCTGGGGCTTTCTCCTTCGGATGAATTTCAGGAAACGATCTTGAATGCCGGCGAGTATCTTTTCCATGCGATCAAACTTTCTCATTGCGGAAAGACATACGATCCGGAAGTTGACCGGTACGCAAACTGCGCGATGCTCCACTGTTCCCGGGCGTCTCTGTTGTTGGCCAAAAGCTACATCGAGCGCGTCCTTTTGCTGCGAAAGCTCGCGAAACAGTCTGCGGACGCAGCTTCCGAGCTTGGCAGGTCGCAGTATTTGGCGATCCAGGGGGAACCGGTTCCGGAGGACGAGATCCTGGATGATGAGACGGCGAGCCAGATGCTCCAGGAGATGGACAGTACGGTCGAGCCGTCTTTTTCAGACGATTGTGATATTTTCGGTGATATTGGCACGGACATTTCCGGAGATGATACTGCCGTTCACGTCATTGAGGCCGTTCCGCCGAAGTATGTGGGGCTTCATCTTGGTGAGGATCTTCTCGAGAAGGAGCTGAAGGAGATCTTTTTTGAGACGTTCAATCACGTGAATATCGAGATCTCTTGGCGAAAGGTCGATTTGAAGCCGGAAATTCTGGAGGCGTATGACAGACAGATCGATTGGTGTTTCAGCAATGGATTCAGTGTGACGGCGGGGCCGATCCTGAATTTTAGTCCTATGCACCTGCCAGATTTTCTTCAGGAGTGCGTCGGCGATTTTGACGCGGTCTGCGAGCATGTGCGCCATTATGTGGAACTTCTGGTGAAGCGCTACCGGACGCGTGTTTCGACGTGGGTCGCGACGTCGCGGGTAAATTCTTTCTTTCATCTTGGTCTTTCTCTTCTCCAGCAGTTGGAACTGACGGTCCGTGTCGTGGGATGGATCCGGGAGTTTCAGCCGACTGCGGAAGTCTTGACGTGCCTTGATATGCCGTGGGGCGATAATATCCTGCCGCCGCCGCTCGGAGTCGAGGATGAGGAGAGCAAGATCTATCCAACGATCGTGTGTGCGGACTATCTGCTGCGCTCAAAGTGCAAGATCGCTGGGTTTCAGCTGGAGTTCAACGTCGGGTACGGTACGCTTGCGACGTACGATCGCCCTGTTCTGGACTGGTCGAAGCTGATTGACCGATGGTCGCATTTTGGTGTTCCGCTCTATCTTTTGGTCCGGGTACCGAGTTCCTGTGAATTTGACCGTAAGGCTTTGATCCCCAACCCGCCGATCTGGGATGGCTGGACGCTGCGCGGGCAGGCGCTTTGGGTCTCCAATGTCGTGCCTGTTCTGTTGGCGAAACCGAATGTTTACGGTGTGGACTGGTGTGTGTTTCGAGACTATCGTCCGCATGATTATCCGAATGCCGGTCTGATCACCAGTGACGGGCGCGTCAAGAAAGCGCAGATCGTTCTGGCGGAGATCCTGAAATATTTTGTCACGGATATGGACTAAGGCGGGAGCGGAGTACGTGCATGAAACCCTCTTTTTCTTGTTCGAAAGCGGCGGAGGAACTGGGGGTTTCAACGGCCACGGTACGGAATTGGCTGAGGTCGGACGAAGCGGGCGACGGATCTCTCGAGGCTTTGCAGAGGCTGGCTGAAAAACGGCTCAAATGCCGCGCGAACAAACGGAATCTCCGGGGACGCCGTTCTTTGAGTAAACGGATCAGGGATCCTTTTTTGAGGGAAAACGCGGAACGTGTTCTGGATTTCTTCTGGGAAAAAATGGCGGGGTTTCCCCAAACAGAACTTTTACGTGACGGAATTCTTTTCTGCCTGGCGAGGCATTTCTGTGGTGCATGCGGTCGGAAAGATGCTGGGATCGTACGGGAGCTGGCGGCGTGGGAAACGGAACTTGAGGAACGTGTGCGGGAAACTGCGAAAGAGGCCCAAAAAGAAACTGCGAAAAAGACGGAACTGTGCGCCTGGGAGCGTCTGTTGGCCGAGACGGATGGATTTTTGCGTGTCCATTGGCAGTATACTGGGGACGCGGATCGCCTCGGGATCCTTTTTCGTGAAATGACGCAAGCCGGAATGCTTGCCGAGCAGGGGGCTTTCGATACGCCGGAGCATGTTGCACGAGATGCGGTCGAGCGCCTTGCGGAGATGATGAAGGCGGAAGAAACACCATCGAAGAATGGGGAAAAAACGTGGACTTTTTTGGATCCTGCTTGCGGAACGGGGACTTTTTTACGCGAGATCCGGCGCAGATTCCAGGTTCCGCTTTCCGCTCTGTTCGGCATGGATCTGGATCCGACGGCTGTCCGGATCGCGAGGCTGGTGCTGCTTTGGGAGGTCCCCGATTCTACGGAGATGCCGTACATCGTCTGTCGGGATGGGCTTTCGACGGAACTTCCGGAGGGAATGCCGACCGCGTTTGCTGCGATCGCCGCGAATCCGCCGTGGGGTGCCAAAAAAACGAGACCTTCTCCTGAAATGCGGCGTTCACCTGAAAGAAAAACTCTCGGAAAGTACGAGACCTTCACGCAGTTCCTCTTGCGGTCGTGGGAGCTTCTTCGGCCTGGCGGAACGGCGGTCTTTCTGCTTCCTGAAGCGTTTTTGAACATTCGGACGCACGCACCGATCCGTCGTTTTCTGCTGGAAAATGCGCAGATCGAAGAGGCCGTCTCCATCGGCAAGGCGTTTGAGGGAGTCTTCACGCCGGCGGTGCGCCTCGTTTTCAGAAAGCCTGCTCTTACGGGGGCTGTACCGCAAGTTTCTCAGGAGACCGAGACGCAGCATTTTCACGCCGAGGCGCAGGAGTTTCCACAGGAAAGATTCCTTCAGCTTCCGGACTGCATCATTTCGCCGACAGCGTCGTCAGAAACTTTTCGCATCGTGGAGAAAATGTATGCTGTACCGCATGAAACACTGGCGGGACACGCAGAGTGGGGGCTGGGGATCGTGACGGGAAACAATGCGCGCTGGGTGGCGGAGGAGCCGAAGTCGGATGCGTGGGAACCGATACTGTGTGGGCCGGATATCGAGCCGTTTCGGATCCGGGAACCCCAGAAATGGATCCATTTTCGACCGGAATGTTTTCAGCAGACGCTTCCGAAAGAGCGATTTCGCGTTCCGGAAAAGATCGTCTATCGGTTTATCACGTCACGACCGGCTTTCGCACTGGATACGCAGCAGCGGCTGACGCTCAACAGTGCGAATTTTCTCGTGCCGTCGATCCCGGGACTCAGTATTTTGGCGATCCTAGCGTTTTTGAATTCGGAGGCGTTTCGATTTCTTTTCGTTCAGCAATTTTTCACGCACAAGGTACTTCGCGGCGATCTGGAGCGGCTTCCTTTTCCGAAAATTTCCAAGAAATTTTCTCAAAACCTTGAAATTTTGGCGGGAGACGTATTTTCAGGAAAGGAAGTTTGTGCTAAAATGGAAGAGCAAATATTTTTAACCTTTAACCTGACGCGCACGGAGATCCAATTCATCCGCCGCAGTTTAAAAAAATAAAAAACAGAAAGGGACATCATGTCATACAAAGTCTACATCAATGGCGAATATTTTGCCAAAGAAGACGCTAAAATCAGTGTTTTTGACCATGGGCTTCTTTACGGAGACGGCATTTTTGAAGGTATGCGCGCTTACTCCGGAAAAGTTTTCCGCCACCAGGCGCACATTGACCGGCTGTGGAACTCCGCGCGTGCGATCGCTCTGGAAATTCCCATGACGAAAGAAGAAATGATGAAGGCCGTCGAAGACACGCTGGCCCTGAACGGACTGACGGACGCCTATATTCGCCTCGTTGTGACTCGCGGTGCCGGGACGCTCGGGCTGAATCCGCACAATTGCTCGGATCCCCGTGTCATCATCATCACCGACAAAATCACGCTCTATCCGCAGGAACTCTACGAAAACGGCATGGCCATCGTGACTGCGAGCACCGTCCGGACGCCGGCTGCGGCTCTTAGTCCGCGGATCAAGTCGCTCAACTACCTGAACAATATCATGGCGAAGATGGAAGCCCAGTGCGCCGGCTGTGAAGAAGCACTCCTTCTGAACATGAAAGGCGAGATCGCTGAATGCACGGGCGACAACATTTTCATCATTAAGGATGAAGTCATCTACACGCCGCCGAAAGATGCCGGAATCCTCGAAGGGATCACGCGCGCTGCTGTCATGGATCTCGCCAGAGAGCTGGGATACGAAGTCGTCGAGATCGCGCAGACACGCCATGACCTCTACATCGCTGACGAGTGTTTCCTCACCGGCTCCGCTGCCGAAGTCATTCCGGTCGTTAAGATCGACAATCGGCCCATCGGCGATGGAAAAGTCGGTCCGGTCACCAAAAATCTCATTACGCATTTCCGCGACATGATCGTGCGTTAGAAGACCCGGACTTCCGGATCCTCACGACGATCTTCAGCGGCAGAACGGATGCGTTTCCGTCTGATGAACTAAAAAAAGAGCAGGTCAAGTGCCTGCTCTTTTGCATTTTTGCTGAAAATTTCGAGATCTTCTGGATCTTTGGAAATCAGACGTTTATCCGGTTCAGGAACTAATGACGCGCCGAATTTCCGCCTTCCGTCGCGATCAGAGTCCCCGTTTCCACCGACATGGCAGAGTTGACGTCGTTGACTGTCGCGAGATCCGTCGTTCCGGAACCATTGAAGTCGCCGACCAGCGGCATATCGCTGCCGGAGCCGTGACGGTAGTGGGCGACGGAACTGTCCATTTCACCTTTGCCTTCAACATCCAGGATCCATTCTCCATTGCGATACACGCCGATTTTGGAGATCTCGGAATTATCCCATTTTCCGACGACCGGAATGTCGCCTTTCTGACCGAACGTGAACTGTTTGTCTGCCGACGTAAAACGTCCGTCACCGTCATAGTCGATCGTCCAGCGTCCATTGTTGAAGACGCCGATGCTGTACACGCCGTCGCCGTTCCAGTCGCCGGCCACCGCAAAGTCGCCTTCACGGCCGAACTCGAAGACGTGGTCCACGACATCGCGGCGCAGAACGCCTTCTTTGTGCGCTTTGACGTAATAGTACCCTTTGTTTGTCGTCGGAATGTGCTTGAACTGACCGATCCGTTCATTTTCGGCATCTGGAAGTCCAAATTCACCGGCGAGCATATCACGGTCACCTTCCCAGGCACGTCCAAAGACGCCAATATCGGCTTTTCCGTCGCCATCCCAGTCGCCAACGACCGGCTGATCTCCAGTGTCGCCGAGTTTGACCCACAGATCGTAGTCATCCCACTGCCGGTTACCGTCCAAGTCAATGAACCAGAAGCCATCCAGGAAAATGGCCAGCTCATCCACGCGGTCGCCGTTGAAGTCGCCGGCGAGAAGGCGGACCGACTTGAATTCCGTGTCGTAAAGGAACGAAAGTCCATTCTCGATACCGTTTGCGAGCAGCTGCTGAACGCGGGCGATCGCACGGCCTTCCCATGTGTTCGGGTTGAATTTGCTCAGATCGAGATTGCCGACGAAGAGCGAATTGGAGAATGCGCTGGCATACGCACCTGAATTTACTCCGCCGTTTGCGTAAAGGCCGCCGTTCGCGTTGACGCCGGCGTTGGCATTCACACCTGCGTTGGCGTTCGCTCCTCCGTTCATGACGATCGACATTGCGCCGTTTGCACCAGCTGCTCCCGCACCAGCTGCGCCAACTCCAGCCGCACCAGCTGCACCAGCACCAGCTGCACCTGAAGCACCTGCGCCGGCCGCTGCGAGTCCTGCTGCACCCATTCCGCCGTTAAGCAGACCAAGATGCCAAGAACTTCCGCTTCCGCCCATTCCGCCGCCGAGGGAGAGGCCGGTCGACATGCCGAAGTGCGGCATATAGCCGTTTCCGTAGACCGGAGCAGAGCCGCCTCCGGAGAGATTCGGACGTCCCGGCGGAGGATTGAGATGCGGATTACCGCCCGGTGTCGGATCAGGTTCCGGTTCCGGCTCCGGTTCCGGAGTTTTCGGCGTCCATTCGACGCGGATCTCGCTGAAATTGTACTCGACGCCGTCGTCGCCGTAGTTCACTTCAATATCGGAAAGCACGTCACCGTCTGGATCCAGTTCCGAGCCGCCAAGAGAACCCGGCGTGTCGATGCCGTCTTTGTAGCCGTCCGGATGCACTTCGTAAATGCTGTAGTTACCGGGTTTGACGTTTTTGAATGCGTAGTAGCCTTTGGAATCCGTCGTGGTTCGGGCGACTTCGTTGCCGTCGGCGTCCTTCAGGATCAGCGTCACGTTCGCGATGGGAGTGTCCGATTCCTCGCGGATGCCGGGGTACAGTTCCCAGAGGTTTTCCGGAAGTTCGTCGCCTTCCGTAAGTTTGAGGTCTTCGCCGTCCTTGAAGACGTAACCGGAAAGCTGGGCGTATTGATATTCCCAGAAGTCGTAATGGACTCCTTTATCGCCCGAGACGAGCTGAATGCTGCCCGTCAGGTCCTGTGACTGGATCGCGCCGCCTTTCGAACCGGCCTGCTGACCGCCGTTGAGATATTCGGTCGGCTGATGTTCGTAGACACTGTACGTACCGGGCATCAGATCGATGAATTCGTAGTACCCTTTTTCGTCGGTATATGTTGTTGCGATGACCGTACCGGCTGCGTCGCGCAGATCGATCTGAACACCTTCCAGAAGGAGTTCGCCGTCATCGTAGACGTCATTCCGTTCTTCGTCGAGCCAGACGATGCCGGAGATCTCACAGGGCCGGTATTCCGAGAAATTGTTCTCGATGCTGTCCTGTCCGCCGAGCAGCTCGATGTCCGTCAGTTCATTTACGCTGATCTGCGTTCCGACTTCCGTACCGTCGATGGTTCCAACAAAAGACGTGACGTCTTTGTAGCCGTTCGGCTGAACTTCCAGAACGCGGTACGTCCCCGGGTCGACTTCAAAGAAGTAGTGTCCGTTTTCGTCCGTAAACGTTGTGCCGCATAGCTCGTAAATGCCGCTTTCGTTCAGCTTATACAGGTTGATCTGAACGTTGGCCAAGTACGTATCCTCTGCCGCATCGTAGAGACCATGGTCCGCGTCGACGTCTTCGTAGACGTTTCCCGAGATCGTGCAGGGGAGCGGGATCTGGACCTGCGAAGCAAACGCGCCGGCAGTGTAGACGTCCTGCATTTCTTCACTGCGGAGATGGGAGAACTCGTTCGTGTACGAGTCGTTCGGAAGTCCGGCAATGTCGTAATCCGGATAGTATTCCGCAAAAACGTCGCGGAACGGGATCTTATCGACGATCGCATCTTCGTAGTACGCATTTTCAAAAACGGCCGAAATGTTCGACGTTGCCGCAAATTCTGCACCCGTGGATTCCGCATCCAGATCGCCATCCGGATTCAGAACTTCGTCAACGTCCCACTGGATCATCAGAACATCGCCGGCAGTAAATCCCGAAAGATCGATCGTCAGCAGCGTGCCGTTCTCCGAGATCTCGTAATTCGTGACCTCGTAGCCTTCTCCGGCCAAGATCTTGAAGTCGATGGAACCATAGGTACCCTGACCCTGGTCGATAAAATTGTACCGTCCGCTTTCGCCATAACGCGCTAAATCGATAGTGACCTGCGACATTTCCGTATTTTCTGCACCGCCCTGAAACGCTACGTAAAGATAGTCGGGGGCGGTGTCGATGCCGGAACCTTCTTCTGTACGAGTCCCTTCGTAATAGACGGCTCCGACTTCAAGCGGACTGGCGCTGAGCATACAGCGGTTTTCAAGCAGCTCGACGCCCTTGAGGTGGTGAATACACGAATTTTTGCTGGTTTTGGAAGTCATTTTAGTACTCGATCGTATTTAGTATCCTTTTTCAGGAAAAAACGGAAACACTTTCTGACGGGAGGCGTTAGTGCACCGTCGTGGAAGGATTTTCGATCGCCATATCCGGAACCTGCCAGTTCCAGAAACGGACGGTGGAGTCGAAACTACACGAAATCAGCGTCTTGCTCATGTCATCCCAGAGAAGCTCTGCGATCGTGCCCTGATGTTCGTCCATCACATAAACCATTTTCGGAGTCGCCGGTCCGATATTCCACACGCAGATCTGATTGTTCGTCGATCCGGCGGCGAGCATATTCGGGCCGCAGAATGTAATGGCGGAAACTTTGCCCGACGGGAAATCGATCTCCTTCAGCTTCGCGAACGTTTTGGCAGACCAAATAATGATCTTTCGGTCTTCACCCCCTGTCGCAAGATATTCGCCGTCCGGGCTGAAACTGATCGACCAGATTCGCGATCTATGCCCTTTCAAGTGCGTATGGACCATATTGCGGGCCGTATTGTAGAGGCAGACCACGCCGTCACGTCCCGCCGTGGCAATGTAGTGGGAATCGGGACTGAATGCAACGGCACGCTGGTCGTTTGAGGTCACCTGCCAGCTGTGCATCCGACGTCCAAGCGCCGTATCATAAATGGAAACCGTCGAATCAAAGCCGACCACCGCAACACGGGAACTATTGGTCGGGTTGAACGCTATCGCGCGGACCGAAGTCCCTGCATCGATAAATTCAAACTTACGGGCAAAAGACTCGGCATCGTAACTGTACAATGTATCGTCCATGCCGCCCGTTACGAAAAATTTGCCGTCCGCGCTGAATTTCACGGTCCGGATCCAGTCTTTCTGGTCCGAAAGCGTGTGCAGGAGACTTCCATCGCTGACATTCCAGATCCGCGCTTTATGATCATCTCCAACGGTCACGAGCTTCTTGCCGTCCGTACTCAGTGAAAGCCCCGTCACCGCCGGTGCTCGGCCTTCCGCAGTGATCTGCTGCATTTTAATGGATCTGACGGAACGCAGATGATTCGTTTCCGCACTTGCCTGCACGGCAAAAACCAGCAGCAGGAAGAACAAAATACAAACTCGCAAGGAACTGAATTTTTTCATAATAGGGATCCTTAATTGGCATAAAACATTATTTCCCACACAGTGACTATCGGTTTTATCCATTTGAAAATTTAGGAGTTCTTAAATTTTTTCAAATTTGCGGATTATATAAAGATACAGATGAAAGAAAGTAAAGAATAGGAGAAGAGCTTGGACCAACGAAAGAACATGAAGTTAAAAAATAGAGGATGTCCTCACGGAAAACATCATATGCTGCAGGAAATTTTCACGGTAAAAAGTGACTTTATGCCCCCTGAATATGCCGGATCTGGTTAAATTTTCATGAGATCCAAGAAAATTTTAAAAAAGATCGAGTAGTGTTTTGTTCGGTAAAATACGGCATGAAAGAGATTTTGTATGTGGTTTGATCCAAGAAAAGTGAAAAAAATTGGATCTCCCCCCCTTGCGGAAAAATGGAAATGTGGTATATTCATTCGCATCTTAAGTGAAAGCAATGAAACTTAAGAGGAAGTCAAGTCGCAAGACTGATTTATCTTTGACAATATGATGAAATAACATGAAG
>JAFQOH010000133.1:0-5530 GCA_017403345.1 Thermoguttaceae bacterium | reverse complement strand
GGTAGCCGTAGGGGAACCTGCGGCTGGATCACCTCCTTTCTAAGGAAATTAGAACGTCAGGTCTTAAGGACTTGATGAGAAAAAGAATGGAGACTCCTTGTTGACGAGCTTCGTGTGATTTCATCTTTTGTATATCAAAGCCTTTGAGAGTTTTCTCGAAGGCTTTTTTTATTTTAAAATGTCATCCTGCTTGAAAGACATACTGAAATACAGTAAGAAAGTGATTTGATGTGATCAAAGCGGAAAGGCCGGAAGGACACAGGACAGGGTAAATAAGAAAAATCGCCCCCTTACCATTGGTGGGTGAAGGGGGCAGTTGAGACCACTGTTTCAAAAGAAATTTAGCGCGGGATCGTACGGAGATAAGCTGCACTCTGACGCATACTTTCTTCCCAGCCGACATTACGATCCACGGAACCTTCGAGGACCTGTGTTCCGAAATAGCCGGCTTCGCGGTACGCCTTGAAGATCTTTACGTAGTCAAGTCTTCCTTTTCCAAGGATCGTCGAGTCTTTGGCGTGGGCTGCGACGATGAGTCCCTTGAGCTTCAGAATGTCTTCGCAAACTTCTTCCGTTGTTTTGTAGAGGCGGATCATATTTCCCGGATCGTAGAAAATGCGGACTGCCGGGGAATCGATGCCTTCGATCAAACGCAGATGCTCGTGATATTTCATCGGTGCTTCGATCGTCAGAACGACACCTTTGTCTTCGGCTTTCGGTGCCAGTTCGCGGAAACGCCGGATCGTTTCGGCATACTTTTCATCCGTGTCGATCTTTCCGCGTCCGAAGTACGAGATAAGGACGTGCTTTACGTTCATCGCAGCCATGACATCGATGCACGTGGAGACCTGCTCAACGGCGTCCGGAATGGACCAGAACGGATTACCGTTGAATTCCCCCATCGCCAGCGACGTGATCTCTATGCCGGTCTCAGCAGACTTGGCGAGCATTTTTTCGCGGACTTCCGGAAGCCGCATGTCATTTTCTTTACCGGTAGGACGCAGAGGCAGGCTGATCTGGAGACAGTCCATTCCCAGCGTTTTTGCCTGGTCAAAATTACTGCTCCAGATACCGACTTTGCACGGTCCAAGATCTTCATTTGCGAGGCATTTTGCGAGGCTTCCGCCGCACAGAAGCGTACCGGCCGTACCCATCACACCGGCTTTGAGCATTTCACGACGATTCAGTTCCATTTTTCTTTCTCCTTTTCAATTTTCTGTGGATCTTTCAAAAATTCAAAGTCTGGCGGGAAATGGATCCCAAAAGAAACGGAAGCGCAGCGGCTCCGCGTTTCATGTGTGTTTTTCATTTGGCATTCAGATAATCGCAAATGTACTGGCATGCCGGGGCTGCGACGGTACCGTGATCCGTCCCCTCGTAGCTTCTGATCTCGACTTCACGGTGATTTTTGACCGTTCGGAGCATCGCGGCTAGAAGATAGTTTTCTTCGACACGTGCTGGCCATTCGAGTTTCGGATCACCAACAAGCAGGTGCATGTTGGGGCAGGGGACCTTCGTGAAATAAAGCGGGGCCATTTCGTCGATACAGAGCGGATTGTTCGCACCGTGTTTCTTTCCAGGCTCGGCACGTTCGCCGACGACCTGAAAATGCGTCGTCATTTGGCCGCTGATGGGAAACACACCAGCAAGCTCCATGTTTGAGATGCCGAATTTGCCGAGATATTGCGGGTCCAGTGCGATCATTGCAGAAAGGTACCCGCCTGCCGAGTGGCCGCTGACGTAGATCTTTTTCGGATCTCCACCGTACTTTTCAATGTTTCGGAAGGTCCACGCGACTGAGGCGGCTGCGTCAAAAATGGCATCCCGGCAGGAGGCCTGAGGATAGAGACGGTAGTTCACCGGCACGACGAGGAATTTCTGGTCGCGGAATTGCGCAGGAATATGGCGGTTTCCGCCGGAAAGTCCGCCTCCGTGGAACCAGACGATGACTGGTGCGTTTTTCGAGGCCGTTTGGGGACGGTAGACATCCAGAACGCAGCGTTCCCGTGCGTAGTCGGCATTTCCGGAGATCTCGGCATCCTGGGTATAGTAGGCGATCGCTTGCGTTAATTCGTTAGCCTGCTGTGCATTTGCGGGAACTGCTGAGACTACGGAAGGTACTGCTGACACAAGGAAGGCCAAAATCAGAATGAAATGGCGTGAAAAGATGGATGGTTTTTCCATGGGATTCCTTTCATGGGGATCCTGAATGTGGGAAAATTGGCGGGAAATCGTGGACTTTTCCTACATTATAGAAAATGTGTCCCCAATTGTCAAGGAGACGGAGAGAGAATTTTGCGAAAATTTTCTAAATCTCTGCGATCGATGCTTTATTTCTGTTTTTGCGCGAATTTTTTGATTTTCTTTAGAGAAACACTTGACTCTCCCGATACTTTCTTCTATAATGAAACTGAGAATGTGGGGGAACCTGCGTTTTTTTCTCCCAAAATACCCACCTTAAATGAAAGGAATGTTGCCATGAAAAATCTTTCCCGCCGTGATTTGATGAGACTTGGCCTTGGTGCGTTTGCCGTCTCCTCCCTCCCGATGGACCTTTTTGCAGCCTGTCCGAAATCGATCCCGATCGCGCTTCAGCTCTACTCGATCCGCCATGACTGCCAGAGAGATCTTCCTGCCATGATCGAAGCCGTTGCAAGGATGGGCTATCAGGGGGTCGAGCTGATGGCGGGGAATTTTGGCGCGGACGCAAAAGAGTTCCGAAAAATGCTCGACGCAAACGGTCTGCAATGCTGCGGAACGCACACGCCGAAAGAATCGCTTGATGATGAAAATCTTGCCAAAACCTGCGACTACATGGCGGAGATCGGCGGGAAATATCTCATCGTTCCGTGGCTCAACGCTGACTCGAAAGACGGCTGGCTGCGGTATGCGGAATGGTTCACGACCCGCGTGGAGGCGCTGAAAAAGTACGGAATGGAAGTTGGTTTCCATAATCATGCACATGAAATGACCAAAACTTTTGACGGAAAATGTGCGTGGGACCTCATTTTTGAAAACACACCGAAAGAAGTCATTCACCAGATCGACGTTGGACACTGTGTCCACGCGGGCGCCGACCCCGTGCCGTTCATCAAAAAGTATGCCGGCCGTTCCAAGGTGAACCACATCGCGGAATTTGGCGGCGGCGGGATCATTGGAAAAGGCGAAGTGAAGTGGAAGGACGTCCTTCCGGCTTTCGCAAATGAGGGCGGAGCGGAGTGGTTCATCATCGAATGCGAAAACAATGAAACGCCGGTCGAGGATGCCGCGAATTGTCTCAAGGGCCTGAAAGCGCTTCTGTAGAAAAAAGAGTTGACGCACGGTCGGAGATCTCGGAACCTGCCGTGCGTTTTTTGTGTGAATAAAAAACGGGCCGCACTCTTTGGGAATGCGGTCCGTTTGCGTTTTATGGGGCCGTTACGCTTTCGTCGTCTTGCGCTTTCTCACCTGGAGGAGGCCAAGACCGAAGAACGTTCCGACGAAGAGGACCCACGTTGAGGGTTCCGGAACGCTGAGAATATCGCCGTAGACTTCTGCCGCCCAGAGCTGACCGAGGGTCTGGAGGCCGTCCACACTGAAGTGGATGCCGTTCCCGCTGTTCTGGCCGCGAAGGAGGCCCAGCAGAGCGTCAGAGTCCGGACCAAGGTAAACGTTGGCCATTTCTTCGGTCAAAGCAAGCTGTGCGTCACGGATATTTTCATGTGCGCCGTCTTGCGGACGCCAGGAAACGAGTGCGATCTCCCACGGAACGTCCCAGCCGGCGACTTCACGCGATGCCAGGATCAGCTCTTCGAGACCGGCCTGGTAGGTTTCCTGGGCCATGTTGAAGTCTGCTTCTCCCTGATGCCAGAGAATTGCGGTGAAATTTCCGTCAAGGTTTTCGATCGCGGCCTGGAGTCGATCAAAACCGCGTCCCACATTGCTTTCATTATCCGAATCCGGATCCCACCAGTTGATGCTCGTTCCGCCCCAGCCGACGGAGGAGAAGGCGACCGGAACACCGGTCATTTCGGAGAGTGCGTCCCCCATGCTGGGCCATGTGGAACCGCGGTTACTGTTGTCGGATGCACCATTGATCTTAGTCGGCTGCGGGTCGTTCGCGTAACCCCATTCGCCCGTTTCGTGATTCATCGAGACGACGTTGCCCGTGGTGGAAGCAGTCGGCGCGTCGCCGTAGTTCGTGGAGTTGGACTGACCTGCGGTGATGAAAATGTCTCCGACGCCGATCCGGTCTCCGACGGAACTGGTCAGGACGGTATCGCCGCTCATGGCGCGGAACTGGTACTGATGCCAGCCGGCTCCAGCAGAAACGGTGGAGCTGAATTCGCCGGTTTCCGCGTTGTACTGCATGTCGATCCAGTTCTGGCCGTCTTCGGAAGCCTGAATGGCGGTGAGATTCACGCCGTCCGCGACTTTGAAGGAGCCGCTGAGCGTGATGTTCGCCATGTTGTTTCCGTCACGCTGGTAGAAATCCAGACCGGAATTGGAGGTCGTGAAGAGGACCGCGTCGGACTCGCGGACGAACGTGTAAAGGTTCGCGATGGCGTAGTTCTTCTTCGTTTCGTCAAACGTCCAGTCTGTGTGCCCGTCTTTGTTGCCCGTGTTGTTTCCGATACCGTACTGTTTTACTCCGCTGAAATGATTGTAAGCAAAAACCGTCTGATTTGCATCGATGTTGTGGACCTGCATGGAGCCGTGACCCGCGGATGTGTTCGCGCCGCTGTCGTTCGTATCGTAGATCGTACTATTTCCGGCAGTATGGACATTTGAGGCCGTCTGACCGTAGTTGGAGGGCCAGAATTCGATCGCTCCATTAATGCCTGTACCGTTGGCGACACCGGCGACGTTTGAGGTCACGTTCATGTTGCGGACCTGCTGCTGGTAGAAGATGCCGCTTTTCCCATCCGGAACGCCGATCTTGCTGATGTCGTCGGTGAAGGCGTCCATCGAGACGAAGACGTACTGGAGCGGGGAATCCACGGTCTCGGCGTATTCCATATAGTAGCCGATGCGGTCAAAAATGACTCCGTCGTTCTGCATCTGGGGCACGTTGTTCACGATGTCGTACGATGTACCGTTCGTGTGGAGGTTCGTGTTCATGCTGGCCGTGATCTTGTGGCCCTGCACGATAGAGTAGTCGGTACTGTCTGCCACGTTCGCCATCATCGGCGCGATCGCGGCTTTCGCCATGACGTAAAGATTGACTGATTCGTATTGATTGCGGTTGGAATTTTCGTTTTTCTGACTGTTGAAAGTCCAGTCTACACCATTATTTTGGGGATTGGGACAGTTGCCGATCCCGACTTCCGGAGCTCCTCTCCAGTTATTCACGGCGAAGACAGTCTGCTGCGCACCGGAATTATGGACCTGGAAACTGCCGTAGGTTCCTGTTCCATCTTTGTTGTCCGCATAATTGAATTTTCCGTCTGCACCCTGATTATAGTTGGTGTTCCAGATCTCAACGTTTCCAGTCTGGATATTCGTACCGTTGGTGACTCCGGCGACGTTGGACTGGACCGTCATGTTCGAG
>JAFQOH010000132.1:0-17554 GCA_017403345.1 Thermoguttaceae bacterium | reverse complement strand
ATGGGCGGCTTCATGAACTCCGGAGAAGCCCTCAAACGCGCTGCTGCCATCGACAGAGCGACTGGCGGTGCATTCTTCAACGCAAAAGAAGAAGTTCGTCCGGCTCAAAAAGCTGCTTCCCCCAAAAAATCCGTGAAGAAAGCCTCTCCGGAAAAATGGAATCGCTACTTCAAGAAAATGGCCGAAGTCGAAGATCAGGCCAAGATCGAAGAAAGTCAGGCAATGGTCCGTGAAGTCGTGCGTCTGCTCAAAAAAGAGAAACGCTACAGCGAGATCATCACTGTGCTTCAGGCCGCGATCCTGAATAATCAGATCCAGCCTTGGATGTATGAAACCCTTGCCATCGCGATGGTGATGGACGGCCGTTCCGAAGCTGAAGTCGAACGTGCGTACCTTTCCGCACTGGAATTCTGCGAAGACCCCAACCAGATGCTCCTCATCGGGACCTTCATGCAGGACCTCGGCTACACGCAGCGCGCTCTGGATATTTTCCAGCAGCTCGGAAGCCTTTTCCCGAATGAACCGGCTCCGTTCGTCTTTGCGCTGAACCTCGCCCGCCGTCCCGATGTGGACAATGTGGAAATGGTCAAGTGGGCCTCTCTCGGTCTGCTGAAACTGGAAGTTCCCGCGGAACGTAAACCGGATTGGGAAAACGCTCTCCTGTGTGCGAAAGCCGTCAAAGTGCGTCTCGAAGCCGAAGGTAAAACCGAGGAAGCCAACGCGTTTGCTCTGGCAATGGAAAAAGCTCTCCAGCGTGACTGTGTCGTAAAAGTCTCCTGGACGGGTGAAGCTGACGTCGATCTGTTCGTTGAAGAACCGAACGGCTCGCTCTGCTCGATGCGGAATCAGCGCAGTGCCGGAGGCGGTTTCATCGCTGCTGACGGATTCACGAAAGCCGAAGGACGTGATGCTTCCAGCAAAGCTGAAGAATCCTACATCTGCTCTGAAGGTTTCCCCGGCACCTACCGCGTTTTCGCGAAGCGTATCTGGGGCGACGTGACCGGAAACAAAGTCATCGTTGAAGGTACGATCCACTACGGGACCGGCGAAGCAAAAACCATTAAAATGGCTGTGCCGCTCGAAAACGACGTCTGCTGCGTGGAATTCGCGCTTGACGAAGGACGCCGTACTGAATCCCTCGAACAGGCGGAGCTCCAGAACGCAGTTGCGGAAGCACGTGATACCGTCGTCGCACAGAAACTCTTCCAGAATATCGACCAGCACGCCATGGCGAGCTACAGTTCCTCGGATTCCTCGAACCCGTGGGGATTCCTCCAGAACGATGCGGTCGGTTACATGCCGGTCATCTGGACCCTGAAACCAGGTGCCACTTACGGCGCGACGGGCGTCGTGTCAGCTGACCGCCGTTACGTCCGCATCTCGGTCGCTCCGTCCTTCTCCAGCATCGGAAAGGTCACCGTCTTCAACTACGTGACGGGTGAAGGAAACTCCTACGATCAGGGAAGCGGCATGAGCGGACTCGGATCGAACTAGTTCTTCCTATCGTAAAAAAGAGAGATGGACATCGGTCTGTCTCTCTTTTTTATTTTTGAAAATGAAGCCTTTAGAAAAAAACGGGAGGAAGGAACGTGAAGATCGGCGTTCTGAGCGACACGCACGGAAATCTGGAAAATACGAAACGTGCGATGGAGCTGTTTCGGCTTCACGGAGTTTCGGAACTCATTCACTGCGGTGACGTTGGAAGTGCAGAAGTCGTGAAGCTATTGGCTGAAATTCCCTGCCATTTTGTTTTCGGAAACACGGACCCGCCAGGAACGATCCGCCGAGCCGTTCTGGATGCAGGGCAGACCTGCTGGGAATACCTTGGGACACTTGAGCGCGAGGGAAAGAAGATCGCATTCCTGCATGGTCACGATTGGCGCACGTTTGACGAACTTCTCACGTCGGAACGTTTTGATCTGATCTGTACCGGCCACACGCACGAATTTCACTGGATGATCCAAGGAGAAACGCGGCTTTTGAATCCAGGAGCACTCCATCGGACCATGGCGCCGTCTGTCGCGATCCTGAATTTGCCGGAACTCCAGATCGAACTGGAACGCGTCTGAATTTGAATCTGGTTTCAGGTAAACTCTCTGAAAATCGGGGAGTTTGTGAAAAAATCAGGCGAAAATGTAAAAAATATCGTAATTTCGGGAAAATATTTTGAAAAATTTCCTTTTTTTTGAGAATTTTTGCTCCCCCGGGGCTTGACGAAAAGACGAAAAGAGGAAATACTATGAAGACAGTATTTTTTGTGAGGCGGCGGTGCCTCCAAATGCAAACACGACAAGGAGAATTTTAACGAATGAATTTACGGAAAAATCCCGCGGAAAACAAAAATCAGCAGCGCATCAATGAACAGATCCGTGCACGTGAGGTGCGTGTCATTAATGAAGCGGGTGAACAGTTGGGGATCATGGGCATTCGCAAGGCGCTTGAGATCGCGCAGGAAGCCGGACTGGATCTGGTCGAGGTCGCGCAGAACGAGAAAGCGCCCGTTTGCCGGATCATGGATTACGGAAAATACAAATACCAGATGGCGAAGAAGCAGAGTAAATCGACTCCGCACGTCGTCAAGGTCAAGGAGATCCGTCTCCGTCCCGGAACCGGCGATAATGACGTCATGGTGAAGGTGAATGCAGCAAAAGGTTTCCTGGAAAAGAAAGACAAAGTCTTGGTCTCCATCCTTTTTCGCGGCCGTGAAATGGCCCACATTCAGGAAGGCGAGCGCATGATGAAGCAGGTCATCGATCTCCTTGCTCCGTATGGAAAAACGGACGGAAAACCGACGAAGCAGGGAAAACGCATTTCCTGCATGATCGCGCCCAACTGAATTTCCCTTTCCGCCGTGAGGTATCCGGCGCTTTAAGGCCTGATGAAAGGAGTGCAGGTCTGCTGTGAGTTCAGTGCCGTGTCGTGGGCACTGAACCTTTTGGTATTTCTTGAAAAAAAGCGTATGCCAGTCAGGATGATGCGTGAATATGTACGATTCTGAAAAAAACATTTCCCGGAAACTGGGGGTTTCTGCGGCAGTCTGTACTTTCAACAGTGCGCGTTTTCTGCCAATGGAGCTGGAGACGATCGCCGGGCAGACTGTCCTGCCGGATGAGGTCGTCGTTTGCGATGACGGCTCACAGGATGAGACGCTGGAGATCTTGGAGAACTGGAAGCGTTCCGTACCGTTTGAGGTGAAGATCTTCCAAAATACGGTGAATCTCGGGTACACGAAAAACTTCGAACGGGCAGTTTCTTTATGCACTCAGGACGTCATCCTTCTGGCTGATCATGACGACCTTTGGAGACAGGATAGGGTAGAAGTGATCCGGGAGCATTTTACGCAGGATCCGGCACTGGGACTGGTTTCTTCGGATGCTGAGCTCATCGATGCGGAGGGAAGAGAGCAGGGGATGCGTCTGCGCGAGTTTGTCGAGAGGATGCACCTGCACGATTTCTGGCGTTTTTTCTTTCCGGAGGACGTGAAGATGGAACTTTGGACGGGCTGCACGATGGCGATCCGGCGTTCGTTTCTTCCGCGCATCCTGCCGATACCGGAGGGGATCGCGTGTCATGACGTTTGGTTTTACCTAACGCTCGCGCTGATCTCGGAGCTCCGGTTCATTTCGGAGCCGCTCATCTCGTACCGTCTTCATGGACAGAATCATTCCACTGCGCCGACCGTCGAGTACTTGCGCCGCAATCCGTCGCGGTGGCGGTACTTTAACGCTTTTTTGGAGACGCTCGACACGCAGCATCCGACACTCATCGGAGCGCTTGAGGAATTTGCCGGGCGAGAATTGCACGATCTCGCGGCAAAAGAGGGCGGACACTCGATGCGTCTGGAGCGTTTCTTGAATACACTCAAGCGCCATAAACGGCATTTTGAGGCCCGCAGAGCGTCCGTTTCACATCCGGGACTCCTTTTGCGCGAACTCTTCAACGGAGGCTACCTGCGCCATCCTGAGCCGTTCCTGAGCTTCCTTTTCGATCTGCGAAACGCGCTGCGATGACGTGCCGTTAAAAGAGAGGCTGCGAGTTTGGCGTGCTGCGATACAGGCCGTCAGGCCATTCGCCGCTTTTCCTGAGATCCGCGCCAACTTTTGGTGAAAGCGCGGATGCGCACTCTAAAAACGAAGCGGCCAACGAGCCGCGGTTTCTATGCCTTCGCGCGGAAGCGCCATTGCCCGCCGCGGTTTGCGGCTGCTGCACTCCATATTTGTAGGGCCGTTCCTCTTGGCCAAAACTGTGATGAAGATCCTTAAACCGTTTCTTATCGACCATTTTTTCCACGGGGGGACTAGGCAAACCGGGCGTTTTGTGCTAAACTGGAGCATAATGGATTGAAAATAGGATCAGAAAGCGGCCTGAAAAGTCAACGGGGCGTCTTTCCCTTCCGCCAAACCTCACCGCAGGGGCAAATTTTATGAAAAATCGACGAAACTTCCTGAAATCATCCTCTCTGGCACTTGCTGGTCTGGCGGGTACCTGCATTTTGGAAACGGGACTTTCCGCACAGGAAAACGCCAAACCGCCGGTTTCCGAAGAGCGTCTGCGCCGGCTCGCGTTCAACACCGCGACGATCCTTCGGTACGATCTTCCGCTTCTTGAGCAGATCCGCATCACACACGCGGCCGGTTTCCGGAATCTCGAGATCTGGTTCCGTGATCTGGAGCGATTTCTGGCAGAAGGCGGCAAACTCACCGACCTGCGCAGCCGGCTGGATGATCTGGGGATGAAGATCGTCGGCGGGATCAACTTTTGGGCGTGGGGGACTCCGGCCGACGAGAAGCGGAAACGAGCACTGGAAGAAATGCGGCGCGGAATGGAACAGATGAAGACTCTTGGCTGCACGCACTTCGCGGCATCTCCGGCAGGGATCCACACACGGGAGGATATTTCGCTCGCAGAACTTGCAGAGCGGTACCGTGCGATCCTCGAGCTCGGCGACGAGTACGGAGTTTACCCGCAGCTGGAGATCTGGGGTCCTGGCCGAACGCTCTCGAAACTTTCCGATGCGGTCTGGATCACGACAGAGACGGGGCATCCGAAGGCGTCGCTGCTGTTGGACGTCTACCATCTGTACCGCGGCGGAAACGATTTCGCGTCCCTGCGTCAGCTCAACGGCGCTCAGATGACCAATTTTCACTGGAACGACTGGCCTGCCGGCATCGAGCGTGAGAAGCTGAACGACGGTGACCGCGTTTTCCCTGGCGACGGCGCAGCCCCGATCCGCCGAGTCTGCGAAATTTTGGAGGAGATCGGCTACCGCGGCACATTTTCGCTTGAGATCTTCAATCAGAAACTCTGCGAAACGCACACGCCGGAGGAACTCGTCCGTCTTTCCTGGGAAAAAATGGCGGGGTCGGTTTGAAAACGGAGATGGACATCCAGACGCAAGGGATCAAATACGCAGGCTCTAAAAATCGGCTGCTTCCGCAGATACTTTCCCTCGCGAAGTCTACGGGGGCACGGTCCGTTTGGGATGGATTTTCCGGTACGACGCGCGTTTCGCAGGCTTTTGCGCAGATGGGGTTTCGCACGCTCTCCAGCGATCTTTCCGTGTGGTCGGAGATCTTCGCGCAGTGCTGGCTCCTGAATCGCCGGAAACCGGAAGAGTACGGGGAACTCATCTCGCATCTGAATGCCGTGCCGCCGCGCGACGGCTGGTTTACGGAACATTACGGCGGTGATCCGGAAATACAGCCGCAGCCAAATGCCCTTAAAAAGCCGTTTCAGCGGAAAAACACACAAAAAGCGGACGCGATCCGTGAAGAGCTCGACCGTCTGCAGCTGGATCCAGTCACTCGTGCCGTGGCGCTTACGTCGCTGATCCTCGCGCTGGACCGAGTGGACAGTACGCTGGGGCATTTTTCGTCCTACCTGCGGCAGTGGTCTCGGCGCTCTTTCCGTGATCTGAAGCTGGAACTCCCGCATCTTTGGGTCAACTCGCTGGAAAATGAAGTTCACCGAGGCGACATTTTTTCTCTGACGCCCCAAATACAGGCGGACCTTGCGTATTTTGACCCGCCGTACGGCTCAAATAATGAGAAGATGCCTCCGTCACGCGTCCGATACGCGGCGTACTATCACTTCTGGACGACCCTGATCCTCAACGATCGGCCCGCACTTTTCGGCAAAGCGTCACGCCGCGAAGACACATCTGATCCGCGCTCGGCATCGATTTTTGAAGAGTTTCGAAAAGATCCGCAGTCCGGCCGTTTTCTTGCAGTAGAGGCCATTCGGCGACTTCTTGCGGAAACGCAGACGCAGTGGATCCTGCTTTCGTACAGTTCCGGAGGCCGTGCGACGGCAGAAGAGCTAATGGACGCGCTTCATTCGGTCGGGACCCTGCGTCAGTTTCTGAAGCTGGACTATCGCCGAAACGTCATGGCGGAAATGAAATGGACGCACGAGTGGCTCCGCGAAAGTGACGGAAAAAACCAGGAATTTCTTTTCCTCATCAAGAAAAAGTCCTGAAAATCCGGAAAACCTTCAAAAAATTTCGAGGGCCCGTCTTGCACAAATGGGGAATTTCGTGTAGAATAGGTAAAGCGTTTGATCGTCTTTTCATCCTCAGGGACTTGAACTCTGACCAACCCCAAAAAGGAATTTACCATCATGGGATTTCAAGATAGAGACTACTATCGTGAGTCGACATTTGGCAGACAAAACCAAAGTCAGCCTCACTCCATCATTTTTTACCTGATCATGACGAACGTCATCATCTGGGTACTTGACTTCACGTTGCTAAATGGCCTTCTGACGAAGCTGTTCGCTCTTCGGACGATCGACATCATGCAGCCGACACAGTGGTATCGGTTCCTGACGTACGGATTCTGCCATTCTGCAGGTGTTTGGCACATTCTGGGAAATATGTTTACCCTCTATTTCCTGGGCCGCTCCGTCGAAAGCCGATACGGAGGACGTGAATTCCTCTTTTTCTACCTGTTCGCGACCGTTCTTGGCGGGATCTACTGGTCAGGTTCTAACTACTGGGCGCTCGAAAGTGTGCGGGATCAACTGACGCAGCTGGAACTCCATCATGCCAGCTTCTCATCCGTAGTGGGAGCGTCCGGCGCAGTTTCCGCCGTCACGATCCTTTTCGCACTGAATTTCCCGCGCGTCATCATTCTGATCTGGGGTCTGATCCCCATGCCGGCTTTTGTACTCGGTATCCTGATCATCGTGATGGATGTTGCCGGCGCACAAAATCAGAACACGAACATTGCGCACAGCGTTCACCTGGCGGGTGCCGCTTTCGCCCTCATTTACTACATTTTCAAGATTCGATTCTGTTCCGTTTTCGGTCACGGAACTCCCAAAGTCCGGCATTACGAGCAGATCTTCTCCAACAAAAGAGGAGACGCATACTCCGACCACAGATTCGACTACGAAGATGATTACGAAGACGACTCCTACGGCTACGCGCCGGCCTCCAAAACTGCGGAGGAACTGCGTCTGGAAGAAGAAAACAGAAAACTAGAGGAAGAGGTCGACAGACTCCTGAGGAAGATCTCGCAATTCGGCATGCAGAGCCTCACGCCGCAGGAACTGGAACAGCTGCGCAGTGCCAGTCAGCGTTTCAAAGACCGCCGTTGAACCGTGACACTATCGCAGCATCGTTTTGCGATGCTGTTTTGCGTACCGTTTTGCGTACCGTTTTGCGTACCGTTTTGCGTACCGTTTTGCGTACCGTTTTGCGTACCGTTTTGCGTACCGTTTTGCGTACCGTTTCCCGTACCGTTTCCCGTACCGTTTCCCGTACCGTTTCCCCCACACACGGCCTCCGTTCATTAAAAAACGAAAGAAGTAAAAAATTCAACGAAAAAGGAGAAAATATGAATCCCAAACGATCCTACACTGACCTACTTCAGAACGCCTGCATGTTCGGCACATTGGCACTCTGGACGGTGTGTTTCGTCTGGATGATCGCCAACGCCCCGTCTCCTGAGAAAACCGCGGCCCCGACAGAAGAAGCAAGTTCCGTCTCCGCGGCCTTCGAACTCGGCGACTTGGCGCGTAAATATCAGGAAGAGGTCGGATTCACGTATCCTGAAACACTGGAAGAAGTCCACAAGCTTGCGACAGAACAGCATGGCGGCTGGAAGTCCAAAAAACTCGTGGATCCCTACGAGCTGTCGTTTGAGTTTTTCCAGGAAGGCGCGTCCGGGAAAAGTATCGAGGAAGCTGCTAAATTGAAGAACGATTCCCCCGAACACAATCGCGAGATCATCGCGGCGTACCAGGCGCTTCTGGACCGTTCGAAGATCCAGGACAATCAGGATTCTCCTGAAGTCGACTATTCTGCCGAGCTGAATTTCCACACATCCGCAGATAAAACGTCGTTCAACCAGTTCTTCTTCAATTCATCCACGGACCAGGACATTTGGAATTACCTTCAGCCAAACCTTCTGACCAACCATCCGAAAACGATGGAATATTTCGGAAACAGCGACGTGATCGTTTCTTGGGAATCCAGTGCCGACAACAAGATCGACAAAATTGTACTGCGCGACGATCTTCTCTGGTCGGACGGAACTCCGCTGACGGCCTACGACTGGGAATTTTCGTACCAGGCGATCATGACGTCCATGGTCCCAATTTTCGCGATCCGTTCCAGTGCAGATCTGCTTATGGGGGTGAAGGCATACGATGAACGGACGATCGTCTTCTTCCACAAGGAATCGATGCCGATCAACGGGATCGCCATGATGTATCCGATCATCGCGAAGCACATTTACGCAGATTCCATCAGCGAAGACCCCACACTCACAACATCCCCCAAGCACCAGCAGCTGGAACATCACCCGGTCACTGCCGGACTGTATGAGGTCGAAGACTACAGTTCCCGTTCGTTCATCACACTGCGCCGCCGGGAAAACTACCATACGGTGAACGGCAAGCAGGTCCGGGCAAAGCCGTTCTTCAACCGCGTTCACTTCAAGATCCTCGAAGAACCAGCGACCGCATTCATGCAGCTTCTGAAAGGTGACGTGGAACTGATGCAGCTCTCGGTGGACCAGTCCACGACACAAGCTGCGACACCGCGATTCTACGAACTGAACACGAAAGCCGAGGCTCCGAGCTGGACCTACTTTGCGTTCTGGTTCAATCTTTCGGAAGAGTGTCCATTTTTCCATGACATTCGCGTGCGCAAGGCACTTTCGTACGCCTTCGACTATCAGGAACTCCTGGATGTCCACCAGAAGGGCGTCTCGCTCCAGTGCCGCGGAATTTATGCGGAAACGTCTCCCTACTTCCCGCACGACGCTAATTTGCCGTACATTCGGCAGGATATTGGGAAAGCCCGGGAACTTTTGAAAGAAGCCGGATGGGAGGACACGGACAATGACGGACTGCTCGACCATGAGTGGAAAGGGTCGCGCATCCCATTTAAATTCACGATCATCACGACGACCAACAAAGAGCGCTTCGAAATGTGCCAGCTTCTGGCCAAATGTCTCTACCGCCTCGGCATCTCCTGCTCCGTACAGCAGATGGAATTCAATGTTCAGTCCCAGCGTATGCAGGCGCACAAATTCGAAATGGCGTTCAGCGGCTGGGGCGGCGGGAGCGACCCGTACTCCGGTGAGAATATTTGGGGAACCGATGCGGGAAGAAACCACATTTTCTACTCCAATCCGGAAGTGGACCGTCTTTACAAAGAAGGGATCCGTGAACTGGATCTGGAAAAACGGCAGAAGATCTACCAGAGGATCCATCAGCTGATCTACGAAGACTATCCGTGCATCTGGCTTTACAATCGGAATTCGATCATCGGATTCAACAAAAAGCTCCACGGGATCGGATTCACGCCGCGCGATTACTATTTCCAGGACTCTTGGAAAGCAGCGGTCCAAGTACCGTAAGAGATCGAAAACTGTTTTAAGACCGACCCGCCGTTAAGTTTATTCTTGACGGCGGTTTTTTATGGATCTAAAGCTGAGCTCGAGTCGATTCCGCAGCTGGATACGAACCAAGAATGACGAGTTTGGCATGCTTTTTCTCGAGAGCCGCAAAAGAACGCCGTATCTTCATCTGGGAACGGTGCCCTTCCATGTCGACGAAGAAAATGTAGCGTCCGGGTTCATTCTGGATCGGAAAAGACTCGATCCACGTCAGATTCACGCGGTTCTTCTTGAAGATCTGCATTGCGTCTGCCAACGCACCGACTTCATGCGGCAGCTCGAACATGAGCATCGTTTTGCTGTGCGGCGTTTTGGGGGCATCTTCCTTTCCAAGGATCACGAAACGGGTCACGTTAAAACGGGAATCCTCCACTTCCGGCACGAGAACATTCAAACCGTAGGCTTTGGAGGCCAGAATGCTTGCGATCGCAGCGGCATTCGGCGTCTCTTTGGCGATCTGCGCAGCAGCTGCCGTACTGGCCGTCTCTTCCATCCGAACTCCCGGCAAATGTTTGGCGAGCCAGTGCCGACACTGTGAAAGAGCCTGCGGTTTACTCAGCACGACTTGGATCTCTGAACGCTCGCAGACTCCCATGAGCGTATGGTGGATCGGAAGCTCTATTTCGCCGCAGATCTGCACTTTCGCGTGCGTAAACGTCTCAAGCGCATCCACCACTCGGCCATCCGTGGAATTTTCTACCGGCACGACGCCGAAATCGCACTGCCCGCGTTCCACTTCCTCGAAAACGCTCCCGATCGTCGAGACGGGCGAAAAATGCGCACCGGAACCGAAGAATTTCAGTGCCGCCTGATGCGTGAAACTGAAAAGCGGACCAAGAAACGCTACGTTTTTCGGACGGACGAGCGCGTCGCAGAGAGACCGGATGTCGTGCAGGACCGCGTCTTTGCCTGCAGACTCAAGAAGCGTTTTTTTTCTCCGTGACCGTCCATTTCCGCTCTCGTCCACACTTTCGTTTCCGCTCTTTTCCGCCTCTTTCCCCAGCTTTTTTCCCGGCTCTTCCGATGCCGAGACTGTCAACTCGGCACGCAATTCCATCAAACGCAGGATCTCTGCATCGATCTGCTCTGGAGTCTGAAAATCCGATTTCCATTCCACGCCGGATCCCATTTTTTTCATGTTCGTTTTCCTCTGGAAATTTTGATCAACAGAAAATACCATAAAGCCTCAATTATACGCAGAAACGATTTTTTGTCAAACCTTGCCTGCCGTTCTTTCCTATTTTTTAGAAAAAAAATCCCGCATTTCCCCCTCCCCGATTTACAAAACGGTCAATTTTGGTATACTGGAAGTACCTTGAAAGAAATTTGACCGGCACATGCCGTTTTTTCGCCGTCCATTCCTTCATTTCATTGGCGTCTGATCAAGACCCGGGGAGTTTTTCATGTCCAGCCAGCCATTTTTTAGAGCATTTCATTTTGTGTTCTGCTTTGCCGTTTCTTTGGGAGTTCTGACTGCCGTTTCCGCAAACGAAACGACGCACTCCAAAGACTCCAGCGTCCCGCAGAACGCCAATCCGGTACTTCGCGGGATCAATTCGGCCGACCCGGAGATCCTGTACTCGGAAAAGACCGGGAAATTCTACATTTACCCCACTTTCACGCTCGGCACGTTCCACGCCTTTTCCTCCGACGACTTGGTAAACTGGAAAGACGAAGGTCCGATCCTTTCTCTGAAAGACGTTTCCTGGGAGGACCGGTATCCGTGGGCGCCGTGCATCATGGAGAAAAAGATCGACGGTAGATTCCGCTACTTTTTCTACTTTTGCGCGAACCTCAAGATCGGCGTCGCCGTCAGTGATTCTCCGACTGGGCCGTTCACGGATTCCGGGAAACCGCTCATCGACTTCAAACCGGAAGGCGTCCCGCATGGCGTAGAGATCGACCCAGACGTCTTCACCGACCCGGTCAGCGGGAAAACGTACATTTATTGGGGGAACAGCTACCTCGGAATTGCTGAGCTGGAAGACGATTTTGTGACGCTGAAAAAAGAGACCGTCCGCCGTCTCGAGGTGCCCGGATTCTTTGAAGGTGCACACGTC
The DNA here is from genome assembly GCA_017403345.1 of Thermoguttaceae bacterium. Classification (GTDB taxonomy): domain Bacteria; phylum Planctomycetota; class Planctomycetia; order Pirellulales; family Thermoguttaceae; genus RGIG3701. The sequence goes on along the minus strand of JAFQOH010000132.1, from coordinate 5,586 downwards.
TTCTTTCGTCAGGGAAAATACTATCTGACCTGGTCGGAAAACGACGCACGAAGCCCGGAATACCGCGTCCGGCACGCCATTTCCGACTCGCCGGAAGGTCCGTTCCTGATTCCGGAAAAAGACAGTCTGATCCTCTGGAAGCGTCCGGAAAAGAACATTTACGGCACTGGACATCACTCGGTCGTGAATCTGCCTGGAACGGATGAGTGGTTCATCGTCTACCACCGCCACATCTGGCCGCGTCCGAAAGATCCGTGGGCACGGGAAGTCTGCATCGACCGCATGACCTTCCATTCGGACGGAAGGATCCGCGTCGTCGAACCGACCCATGAAGGGATCGCACCGATAAAATGAAAGTGAAGCACTTCATGCCTCAAAATAAAAAGATCCCGGACTCCAACTGGGAACGCATATCGATCCATCCAAACGAAAAGTTTTCCTAAAAATCCGTGAAAATCCCTCTATTTTTACGGATGGGGTACTTGCAGAAAGAGAGTCTCCGGGATAAAATAAAATGCGGTACATAGAAATTTCATTCCCTCCCACTCACATTCAGGAGAAGATCATGAAAAAATTCCGTTTCCTTGCCTTTTTTCTGACTCTGGCAGTACTTTTTTGCGCGGCGGGCACAGAAGCGCAGGTCGCGAAAAACACGATCGTGCGCGATTCGTACGCCAATTCGCAATTCACGTTCGAGTCGACCGGGAAAGGACGTGTCGCTTTCCTCGGCGGTTCCATCACGGAAATGGACGGCTACCGTCCCATGGTTTGCGAGTATCTTCAGAAAAAATTTCCGAACACGGAATTCGATTTCATCGCGGCCGGCATCGCCTCCACTTGCTCGGACACGGGTGCGTTTCGTCTGGAATCCGACGTTCTTTCCCGCGGACCTGTCGACCTTTTCTTCTTGGAATTCGCGGTCAACGACGATCAGGACGGTAAATTTTCCGTCGAACACTCGATCCGCGGTTTCGAGGGGATCGTGCGTCACATCCGTACCGCCTGCCCGAACGTGGACATCGTCGTGACGTTTTTCGTCAATGAAAACCTCATGGCGAAATACCGTCAGGGAGATGCCGCGCTGAGCATTCAGGCACACTCGCTCGTTGCGGAAAAGTACGGTCTGACGGTCATCGATCTGGCGAAAGAGATCCAAGAGCAGATCGACGCGAAACAGATTACGTGGCGTGAATTCGGCGGAGTTCATCCTGCAGCGCGCGGAAACCGCATTTGCGCAAACATGATCGAGTCGGTCCTGAATGAAGCGTGGAAGACGAAAGCCGACGGACTCAAACCGCACGCGCTCCCCGAGCAGATCGACGAATATTCCTACGCAGACGCCCGTTTCCGCAGCTTCGACGGAGTTGCGCTGAACGGCTTCACCCGCAGCATTCCGGACTGGAAAAGCATCCGCGGCGGTTTCCGAAAGAACTTCGGCGGTCAGGAATTCCTCCACGCTCAAGAACCGGGAGCGAGCTGCACGTTCGATTTTGAAGGCCGCGCGGTAAGTCTTTTCGTGCTGGCTGGTCCGGATTCCGGAGTCGTGGAATTCTCCATTGACGGCGGTGATTTCCAGAAGACCCAGGTCCGCCACTCGTACAGTACGGGGCTGCACTATCCGCGCACGGTCGTCATCGCCGACGAACTCGCACCGGGCAAACACACCGTCACGCTTCGGATCCCGGCGGACGGAAACTCCGGACAGAACGCACTGCGTATTTACAAGATCGGCATCGCGAAATAAAAACAGACTGGAGCGGGGACTCGTTTTGCGGGAAACTCCGCCTCCTCCGTCCACATTTACTTTTTCACCAAAAGCCCTCCTCCAAAGGAGAGATCAAATACCATGACCGAAAGACTCAAAAAACCGTTCATTCACGAAGATTTCCTGCTCGAAACAGAAATGGCGCGCGTTCTGTACCATGAGTACGCGAAAGACCTTCCCATCATCGACTACCACTGTCATCTTCCGCCGCAGGAAGTCGCAGAAAACAAAACTTACGAAAACCTGGCACAGATCTGGCTTTACGGCGACCACTACAAATGGCGCGCGATGCGGAGCAACGGAGTCGCAGAGCGTTTCTGTACCGGCGATGCCTCCGATCGGGAAAAGTACGACAAATGGGCCGAGACTGTGCCGTACACGCTGCGGAATCCGCTCTACCACTGGACGCACCTTGAACTGAACCGTCCATTTGGGATCAATGACCGGCTTCTCTCGCCTGCGACGGCAGATTCGATCTGGAATGACTGCAACGCGATGCTCGCAGCTCCGGAATGTTCTGCCCGCGGGATCATGGAGCAGATGAACGTTGAGACGGTCTGCACGACAGATGACCCGGTCGATTCGCTCGAATACCATAAAAAAGTCGCGGAAGATAATGCGTCCGGGATCTTCAAACCGCGCGTTCTTCCGACCTTCCGTCCGGACAAAGCGATGGCGATCGACCGGCCGGCCGTCTTTTTCCCGTGGCTCGAACAGCTGGAAAACGTGACGGGACGCTCGATCCGCGATTTCGATACGCTCATCGACGCACTGCACGACCGCTACGTTTTCTTCAACGCCGCAGGCTGCCGCCTTTCCGATCACGGACTGGGACTTTTCCCAAAATGCGAGCTGGATCTCTCCGGAGATCTCACTCCGGCCTTTACCCGCGACGGTGCGAATCAGATTTTCCAGAAAGCACTGGCAGACCGAACGCTCCAGCTTCCGGAAGACGAGATCAACGCCTTCCAGTGGCGCGTTCTGTTTGAGCTTGGGCGCATGAACCACGAATTCGGCTGGACGCAGCAGTTCCACTTCGGCGCGATGCGCAACAACAATACGCGGAAATATCTTGCACTGGGGCCGGACACCGGCTTCGATTCCATCGGAGACGGCGATGTGGCACTGGCAATGTCGCGCTATCTCGACGCACTGGAACGCGAAGATAAACTGACGAAGACGATCCTCTACAATCTGAACCCGATCTACAATCACCTCGTCGGCACGATGCTCGGTAATTTTCAGGACGGTGTGACAGCAGGAAAGATCCAGTTCGGTTCCGGCTGGTGGTTCCTCGATCAGAAAGACGGGATGGAAACGCAGATGAACGTCCTCTCCGCGCTTGGCCTCCTGCGCCGATTCGTCGGAATGCTGACCGACAGCCGGTCGTTCCTCTCGTACACGCGGCACGAGTACTTCCGCAGGATCCTCTGCAATCTGCTCGGAAACGACGTTGCGAAAGGCATCCTGCCGAACGATGAGAAACTGCTTGGAAGTCTCGTCGCTGACGTCAGCTACCATAACGCGCACGGATACTTCAATTTCTGAAGGTGAGGAAGCGGACGTAAAGTTCGCGTAAACGTAAAGTTCGCGTAAACGTAAAGTTCGCGTAAACGCTGACCTTCCCGGAAACCACGAAAAGCGGTACTGCGCGTGCCGCTTTCGTGCCGCTGGTTCTGAAATCCGGTTCCGGCCCCCCTCTTTCAAATACTCCAGCCCCATTTTATGCAGAAAGGTTTCCCAATGAAAACCCTCCGTCCATTCATTTTTTCATCCCATTCCTTTTTCATTTTCTTCCTGACCACTGCATTCTGCCTCTCAGCCGCAGCATTCGCAGCCTCCGCCGACGCAAAATCTTCCGACGCAAGACCCGCAGACGGACCGGCTCCGAGAGGCTGGAATGCGGAAGTGAAGACCATCCACTACCGAGTCGAAGCCGACCAGTCTTGGCAGCCCGCGCTTTTCTACGTCCCGGAAAGTGTGCGTGAAAGCCAGGAAGCCGTTCCGCTCATCGTCGGCCTTCACACCTGGAGCGGCGGGTACACGCAGGCCAACCCCTACTTTTATGAAGGGGCAAAAAAGTACGGCTGGGTCATGATCTGCCCGCATTTCCGCGGTCCGAATTGGACGCCGAGTGCGTGCGGGAGCGAACTGGTCTCCGCCGACATTCTCGCGGCCGTTGAGTACGCCAAAGCCAACGCGAACATCGACCCGGACCGGATCTACCTCATGGGAATGTCCGGCGGCGGACACTGTTCGATGCTCATGGCCGGCCGGCATCCGGAAGTCTGGGCAGGAGTTTGCGCGTGGGTCGGGATCTCCGATCTCGCCAAATGGCACGCATCCACGAAAGCCAAAGGATTCAATTACTGGAAGCACCTTGAATCTGCGTGCGGCGGCGCACCGGGCACTTCTGCCGAAGTGGATGAAGAGTACCGGAAACGCAGTCCGCTCACGTACCTGAAAAATGCCGATTCCGTTCCGCTCTGCCTCAATCACGGCATTCACGACGGACACGCGGGCAGCGTTCCTGCCGCTCACAGCATTTGGGCGTTCAATCTTCTCGCAGAGCCGGAGAAAAAAGTTTCAGACGCGCAGATCGACTTCATCTGGCGCACGCAGACCATCCCGGAAGAACTCCTCCCGGAAGCGCAGACCGACCCGCAGTACGGCAAACAAAAAGTCCTTTTCCGCAGAACGAGCGGAAACACGCGGCTCACGATCTTCGACGGCGGACACTCCGGCGTTCCGATGGCTGGTTTTGCGTGGCTCGCGAAACAGAAAAGAAACCAGCCTGCCGACTGGACAGTCGGATCTCCGACTGACGTAAAGGAAAATCAGGAAGTCCATTCCGGAAAGTAAAAGAAGATCCATCTGGAAAATGCGTGCCTGCACCCCCTTTAGAACCCCCAAAGAAAAGGAAGAGAATGAACGCATTCCCTTCCTTTTTTTCTTTTCCTCAACTTTTTATGGAAGTGTGTACCCAGTGCAGCATTCCGTACCTCACTGCGGCTGGATGCCGAAGAAACGCTGGAGTTTCACGGGGAGTTCTTCCATTTTCAGCCGGGGTTTGGCGCGGTACGGCGTGTAAAGCGGGTCGCCGACGTACGTCATCGCCCAGGAATGGAACGGCAGCGTGATGTAGAAGCACTCCGCCATCGTGAATTTCCCCGTTAGGACCAGCGAGTAGAATTCATCCGGTTCCGGAAATGCTGCAAGGTACGGCTCAAACGTCGGACCGAGAGTCGCGGCGGCACCGTGTTCCAGCAGGTTCGGACACCAGAACGGACCGGTCTTCAGTGATTCCGCCTCGAAACTCGCAACGTGGTATGCGACGGCTCCTGGCGAGAACGTAAAAATGTCCTGGAAATTCCGCACGGAGTACCAGCCGCAGTAAAGTGCGCACGGCGAATCACACGTTTCGCGCATGAAGAGAGCCTCTTCCGTATCGAGCTTCACGACGAGGTCCGTATTTCGCTGGAGACGGATCGCCAGATCATTCAGCGACTGCTCCATTTTGTCCATCTGCCCGGCACCCGCACGCGCAGGCCGCGTTTTCCGTGCATCGAGGTAGACCGTGCCTTCCAGACCTTTTTTCTCTGCCGCGATGGAATCATCGATGAGCTTCAGGACCGTTTCGACCGACGGGCCTTCAAGACGTGCGACGAACAGGACTTTACGCGCGGGTTCAAGAACATGAAATTGGGTCTCTTCCTCTTCGGGATCCAAATCGGTTTCCAGTTCCGGCGCCGTCATATCCAGAGAGACCATTTCATCGTCAGTTTCTTTTTCAGTCTCCTTCTCTTCATCCTCTTCATCCT
>JAFQOH010000131.1:0-30496 GCA_017403345.1 Thermoguttaceae bacterium | reverse complement strand
TCTGAATCCTGTGTGGCAATTCGCGCACTTTCCGGCAAGTAGTCCTTCAAAAGCTCCGTCCGTTGAGAGATCGCCTCGCGGATAGCCTCGCGGAATTCGTCAAGCGTCTTTTCCGAATCCGAATCAGCCGACGGCATCTGGGCCGGAAGAACGAAAGGCTCGCCGTCATACAGAGCACGAAGAAACTCCCCGCACGACGCGAAACGGTCTTTCGGCTGGTACGCCAACGCGCGGAGGAATGTGGATTTGAGGGACTCCGAGACCGTGGCAAGAGTGAGTTGCGGGAACTTTTTATTCGCGGAAAGTTCTTCCGCAGTATCCGCATAGAACGGGAAATGGCCAGTCAGGAGCCAGAAGGCGGTGACGGCAAGGGCGTACTGGTCTGTGCGTGCGTCTTGCGGTTTTCCGTAGTGCTGCTCCGGAGCCATGAAGATCAGCGTGCCGGACTTTCGGCGGTTTTGAGCCGGGTCGGAAGTGTTTATGGCCTGCGCGATGCCGAAATCGATGAGCCACGGCTCGGCATCAGCGTTCTGCGAGCTGAAAATAATGTTCTGCGGTTTCACGTCGCGGTGGATGATATTTTGGCGGTGCATCGAGTCCAGCGCCGACGCGATCTTCTTAAGAATGTGCTCGACCGTCTGCATCGGAAGTCCGTTTTTGTGTCCGGGCTGACGCTCAAACCACTGTTCGAGCGTCTCCCCTTCCGCGTACCGCATGACGAGAAATTTCTTGAAAACGGGGTCCTGAAACCAGTTCAGAAGCGGGCAGATGTTCGTGTGATTCAGTTCTTTCGTGAGGTCGAAAACCTCCAAAACGTTCTGGACCGCTTTTGGGTTTCCGATGAGCTCTTTACTCAAGATCTTGCACACGACGGCCTGCTTTTTCTTTCCGGATGAATCCAGTTCCTCCGCGAGCCACGTGACGCCCATCCCTCCTTTTCCGAGCATCTTCACGAGGCGAAACTCTTTATGTTCTCCCAGCAGATACCCAGGCTGCAGTTTCTCAAACTGCGTCTCATCGACGTTTTTTTCCCCATGCTCACTCTGCGTGGCGGTCATTTTCCCGTTTTTCTCGTTCTTTGTGAATGTATCCCGCGAAGTTGGATCCTGCGACATTTTTACGCTCCTCTTTAAAATAAACAAAAAAATCACGATTTGATTTTACCAGATTTTTAGAAAGATTCAAGGGGAAAAAACTCTATTCGTGAAAATATCCGTCATATTTTAAAATCAGGTTGCATTATTTTTCGAAGAAGTGAAAATCTGGCAGGATCTTGAAAAACTTTTCCAGAAAAGTGCTGCGGTGGGGGACGGGGGACTTGCTTTTTGGGTCGGCATGTTGTATAATGGGAGAAAATGGAGTTTTTCAGAGTTCGTTTTTTTGCATTTGAAAAGGAACGCAGGTTTTTTCATGACCATTTTCAAAAAGATCATCGATCGTGAAATTCCGGCAGACATCGTGTTTGAAGATGAGGTCTGTCTCGCATTTCGCGACATTGCCCCTCAGGCGCCGACGCATATTCTCGTGATCCCGAAAAAAGAGATCACAGCCGTTGATGCCCTTTCCGATGAAGATGAAGCACTCGTCGGACACATATTTCTCGTGATCCAAAAACTGGCAGCGCAGGAAGGTCTTACGGATGGATTCCGCGTGGTGACGAATAATGGCCTGATGGCGGGTCAGACGGTACCGCATCTTCATTTCCATCTTCTTGGCGGGCGTCCTTTTGGCTGGCCTCCGGGGTAGAGTTCGGTACGGCGTATTTTAGGCATGGAGCTAACGGAAAGAGAACGTATCGGACGCATTCATGAAAGAAAACTTGAGTATAACACTGCGTATCATCGACGGCATCGATCGCGGCAGGACCTTTGAATCGCTGGCGCTTCCGGTGAAGATCGGCCGGGAGGCACAGAATACGATCCAGCTTCGGGATGAAAAGGTCAGCCGGTACCATTGCCGGATCTTCGAAGAAGAGGGAGAGCTCCTTCTCGCAGACCTCGAAAGTACGAACGGAACGCTGCTCAATGGTCAGCCGGTCAGTGTGCAGCGTCTCTTTCCGGGGCATTTGATCGCGCTTGGGCAAACGCTCATCATCGTGGGTTCCCGACAGGAGATCGCTCAGCATCTTGCGAATCTGGACGACCTTTCGATGGAAGACGCAGCCCTTCGTTTGCTCGCAGCGGGAAATCGGCCGGAATTCCTTCCAGAGTCCGTCGTCGAGGAGATGGAGTTTTACTCTTACGATGCAGCAGATGCGCTTCGGCGTCTGCACGGCATTCAGCCTCCAGAACTTCCGAAAGGGATGAACGCGGTACAGACGGCACAGCTGATGGAAGTCTTTCTCTATCTTCAGCTCCGGATGAAACTCTTGATCGAAAATGCGCGGCAGAACGAAATGACAGAACGGGTCTCGCTCGCTCCAAAAGATTGGCAGGGATTTTTGGATCTCTTCTCGCGCGTTTCGGATTACTGTTCCGACATGACGCAACGCGGTAAGTGACGCAACGCGGCGAGTGAAAGTGAATTGAAAAAACAGTGTGAACGGGAGGAAAAATGAAGATCTTTTTAGCAGGGATCATGCAGGGATCGTATCGAGAAATGGAGCTTCATCCGCAGGAGTATCGGCTCCGGCTGACGGAAATGCTCGAGAAATACATTCCCGGCGTGGAGGTCTACGATCCGTTTCGGAATCACGAAAATTCGATCCATTACTCCTACGAAAAGGGGAAAAGTGTCTTTTTGGGGCATAATTACCTTTGCCGCGAGATGGACGTCGTTCTGGCGTTCGTGCCGGAAGCGTCGATGGGAACGGCAATCGAAATGTGGGAAGGGAATCAGAACGGCGCGATCGTGGTGACCGTGACGCCATTAAAGACGAACTGGGCCGTGAAATTCCTGAGCCACCACCTGTACGATTCGCTCACAGAGTTGGAATCGGAGCTGGAATCTGGAAAATTTTTGGAGAGGATGGAAGAAATTCGCCAAAATTTGTCAAAGATGCGAGAAAACGGATAAAATTTCGTTCTCCCCCATTGACAAAAAGAAAATTTCTGCTACAATACCGTGTACTTGATGGAAATCGAGCGGGCAAACTTCTCTTTTTTCGGAAAGTTCATAGATGGTGGACGTAGTTCAGTTGGCCAGAGCACTAGATTGTGGTTCTAGTTGTCGTGGGTTCGAGTCCCACCGTCCACACTTCAAAATTGGGATGTCTTAGCAAAGGCATCCTTTTTTTATGCCGTCTGTTTCATGCGGAGCTGCGAGAAACCGCAAAGAAAGGAGAAGTCATGACGGATTTATATTTCAAAATGTTTTTACAGAAATTCCAAGATCAGCTCTCCAGAAAAAGCGAAATCGTGCTGGTTTTATGTATGGCATTTCTGCTTCTTTTCGCGGGCAATGAAGCGCGTTCTTCTGAAAAATGGACATCCAAAGACAGCAGCAGACACAGACAGAGTACGCCGGCCGCCGTTTGGGAAAAGGGTGAAACGCTCTCCGGCCGAGTCATTTATGTCGCAGACGGAGATACCGTGACGCTTTTGACAAAAGAGAAGAAGGAAGTGCGTATTCGGTTTCAGGGAATCGATGCGCCGGAAAAACACCAAGATTTCGGGACACAGTCGCGTAAAAATCTCCATTCGCTCATCTACGGCAAAACGATCCGCGTGAAAGTCGACAAAACGGATAAATACGGACGGGTCGTCGGGCGAGTCTGGCTTCCGCAGGGAAAAGGAAAAATGATGGACGTCGAAGAGGCACAGCTCCGCGCAGGAATGGCGTGGCACTACGAGTACTTCAACCGAGAAAGAAAGCTCGCAGAGGCTCAAAAAGAAGCACAGCGCGCCAAACGCGGCATCTGGTCCCATTCCAACCCCATTCCTCCGTGGGAATGGCGGCAGAAAATGTGGAAAGAGAATCGCTGAGGCAGAGTTTTTGGGGGATTTCGCGGAAAAAATGCCAAAAGAGCATCCCGGCCCCTTTTTTTCCGCGGCGGAATGTGGTATAATGCGGGAAAGTATTTCCAAAAACTGACGCCGGAGGTTTGCCCATGAAAACGAACCGCGAAACAAATCCAGAGTCCAACGCAACCCGTTTCCAAATGGTCCGCGAATTAGCCCGTGGATCAACGAGTGGATCGATCCTCAAATCGATCCCCCAAACGGCCCCCCAAACGGACCTCAAAACGCCTTACGAAACACAGAGGGCCTGGCACCGTTCCCGGAGCTCGCTTTCCCTGATTTTTCTGCTGATCTTCAGCTGCGCGCTCTCCTTGGGAGCCAAACGGCCGAACATCGTCATCATTTCCGCGTCCAACCTCGGATTTTCCGACCTAGGCTGCTACGGAAGCGAGATCCGTACGCCGGCGATCGACAAACTGGCAGAGGAGGGAATGCTCTTCACACAGTTTTATTCCTGCGGAAACAATGCAATGTCGCAGACCGCGCTGATGACGGGACAGTACCCGCACCGCGTCGGGATGGGAATGCCGATGGTCGACCTAGAACTGAAAGGTTACCGAGGGAGTATCACGCAAAGTACGATCACGATGGCGGAATTCCTCAAGTCGGCAGGTTACACGACGCTCATTTCCGGAAAATGGGGACTTACGCGGCACTACAAACCGAACGCCCCGAGTTTCGCGTGGCCGCAGAATCGCGGGTTTGAGAAATTTTACGGAACGATACTCTCGCAGACCTCCTATTTTGAACCGCAGTTCCTCATGATGAACAGTCAGCCGTATCCGTTCGGAGAGGAATACTACCATACGTATGCGGTCGCGAATGAGGCGGTGGAGTTCCTCGATCAGACACGGGGCAGATCGAATCCGTTTTTCCTGTACGTCGCCTTCAATGCCCCCAGCTGGCCGCTGCACGCTCCGGAGGAAGAGGTGAAACGCTACGCCCGACAGTACGTGACGGGATGGGATCTGACGCGTTCGACACGATTTGAAGAGATGACGAAACGCGGACTTTTGCCGTACGGGACGCAGCTGCCTCCGCGGGATGAGCGTGTCTCGGACTGGAGCCGGGTCGGTTCGTACGCTCCTTGGCATTCCCGCCGAATGGAGATCTACGCCGCTCAAGTCTCTGCGATGGATCGCGGTGTCGGGATGATCATGAACAAACTGAAGCAGCTGGGGGCGGACGATGACACGATCGTGATCTTTCTGTCGGACTGCGGCGCGTCGGGAGCGGAACTTTCACCGAAAACGAAGTCCCGCTACATTCCGACGGAAACGAAAGAAGGCGCACCGGTCCAGGTCGGCAATATTCCAAGCTCGAAACCGGGAGGACGCGCCGTTTTCCAGAGCTACGGCGTGCCGTGGGCGAACGTGAGCAACACGCCGTTCCGCGGGTATGCCGAGTCGGTCTACGAAGGCGGGATCGCCGTCCCGTGCATCATTCGCTGGAATCAGCATTCCGACCCTGGAAAAGTCATCGAGCCGGTCCACATCATCGATATTTTGCCGACGATCGTGGAACTCTCTGAACATCCGTTCCCAAAAGAACTAGGCGGACACGACACACTGCCGCCGGCCGGACGTTCCATGGTCCCGCTTTTCTCAGTGAATTACCGCTCGGACCTCATGACAGCTGAGGATCGAAAACACCGATACTTTTTCTGGGAAGTGCAGGGAAATATCGCGATCCGGCACGGATACTGGAAGCTGGTCCTTCCAAGACACGGACGTCAGTGGGAACTTTACCACATGGCCGCCGACCGGTGTGAGACGAAAAACGTCTTCATCCAGAATCAAACGAAACCGGAGATCGTCGAAATGATCGCCCGGTATGAGCGCTGGAAAAAAGTAAATCGGGTCCAGAACTGGGAAGATGTTTCCGCACACCTCCGCTCGACCCGTAAAAAATAGAATGTCCGGGAAAATACCCCGGTTCACAATTGGTTTTTAGTCCGATTTTAATTTTTTTGATTTTGCCATGATTCGTATCGTTACGCCGGAAGACGCCCCGCAGCTCCTTGAAGTTTACAGGCACTATGTCCTGAACACGACTTTCACTACGGAAGAGATCCTTCCTTCTGTTGAGGAAATGGCAGGACGTGTCCGGCGTGTAACGCAGAAGTTCCCTTGGCTCGGTTTTGAAGAAAACGGAAGGATCGTCGGGTACTGCTACGCCGATATTTTCCGAACGCGAACGGCTTGGCACCGAACGGCAGAGCTTTCGATCTACGTCCACCCAAATCACGTGGAAGGTCACGTCGGCCACCGAATGTACGAGGAACTTTTTCGACTTCTTGAAGAAAATGACGAGATCCACTCAGTCGTCGCGTGCATCACACTGCCAAACGAACGGAGCGTGCGCCTTCACGAAAGTTTCGGCATGATCAAAAAAGCGCATCTGCCCGAAGTCGGTTTCAAATTCGGATGCTGGATGGATGTCGGGCTCTGGCACCGCGTGCTGGAAGAAAAAAGGTAAGCTCGAAGACTTCCTGAACGGATCACCTGCCCTGGTCTTTCGAGACAGTTTCCCCGAAAATCGTTTTGTTTCCCTTTCCGCCTGTCCTGAGAGCGTTTCCCAATGCCCATCGTTCACCTCATCCAGAATCTTTCTCCGTCTGGAGACTCCGCGCAGCTGCGTTCGCTGGTACGTGCGGTAAAGTGCGGCCAAACCAGCGTGCTGCGGGAAGGCGAGATGCACATTTTCTCGTTTTCGCCGGTCAATGAAGAGCTCCGAAAAGAACTGGAGTCGGAAAACTCTCGCCTTTTGGTCCAAGTCCATGAACTGCGGGCACGGTTTGCTGCGGAAGCGTACTGGAAGGTCCTCTGGACGCTCCGAAAACTGCGTCTGTGTCCGCGGGCGGTCCACGTGTGGGGGGAGACGCTCATGCGGGCAGGTCTGTATCTCGCGAAAGGATATCATGCCCGGTCGATCGCAACACTGCGACACGCGGATCCGTGGTTCTTTGCGGAAACTCCGAGTATCTTTGCGCGTTTTGATGCACTGACAGTCAACTCGAACGGCGTCAAAAACGCATGGGAACGGCACGGGTTCCGCGGAAACTGGAACATTCTGCCCGACTTTTTGAACCTTTCCGGATCAGCGACGCTGACGACGCTGAACGACCGAGAAATTTCTGCGTCCGAGCCGGACTTGAAAACGGCGGCAGGTCTGCGCGAGGAACTGCTCGCGGAGCTTGGTCTTCCTTCCGACGCAGTCCTTACAGCATGTGCGGGGCCGATCGCACCGTGGAAACGCTGGCAGTGGGCGGTCTGGAGCATCGATTCCATCGTGCGAGTCTGTCCGCAGATGCACCTTCTCTTTTTCGATCCGGAACTGAATGACCGGCAGGCGCGTTCTCTTTCCGCCGCGGCTGAACGGGAACGGCGTTCCATTGCACGGTTCACGCATCAGTACGAGCGCGAGTCCATCGTGCATTTCGTCCCGTTCCGAAAAGATCTCCAGCAGCTTCTGCCTGCTCTGAACTATTTCTGGGCGCCGCATTCGGTTTCCGGAGCAGGTCTGGCGATGCTGGAAGCTGCGCGAGCCGGAGTACCGGTCATTGCGTCCGAAACGGAGAGTCTGAGCGAACTTTTTCCGCAGGGAGCATGTGCCTCGGTACCGACGCATCATGAAACGACTGCCATAGCTGCCGCGACGTACCTTCTGGAAACGCACTCCGACCGCCGTGCCGAGCAGATCGCCGCAGCACATTCCGCATTGAAAAAGTTCTCCGACGCCGCCCGTTTCGCGGACGCATACTTCAACCTCTACGCTCAGGACCTCTCCTGACCTGCGCCGTTCCCCTTCTTTTCGCCAAACTCCGGCAGCGACGTGAGGATCTGAAACAGCGCGGTATTGATGAAGTAAAGATTTCTTTTCTTTGGATCTGACTATCCTTCAGGCATCAAGCCCGCCTTGCCGCGATATGCTCAAAAAATCGAAAAAATTGAGCAATAGAATCGCGATATGCTCAAAAAATCGAAAATTTTGAGCAATAGAATCGCGATATGCTCAAAAAATCAAAAAAATTGAGCAATAGAATCGCGATATGCTCAAAAAATCGAAAATTTTGAGCAATAGAATCGCGATATGCTCAAAAAATCGAAAAAATTGAGCAATAGAATCGCGATATGCTCAAAAAATCAAAAAAATTGAGCAATAGAATCGCGATATGCTCAAAAAATCGAAAATTTTGAGCAATAGCATCACGATATGCTCAAAAAATCGAAAAAATTGAGCAATAGAATCACGATATGCTCAAAAAATCGAAAATTTTGAGCAATAGAACCATTTTGTTTAGAAAGTCTGGCAGTTTTGGCGAATTTGGGCAAGTTCCGAGTCAGAGAACCATGGCGTGAGTTCTTCAAGCTGGTCGGAAATGGAAGTTCCGAAAAGAAGAAAATCGTCGGAGGAAAGCGTGAATCGAACGCCGGCATCGAAGATCTTTCGGATCGGATGCGGTTTTTGCGAGAGATCCATCGCGCCGAGGATCCGGTTGGAGGCCGGGGCGAGATTCAGGATCGTGCCGCGGTCGGCGAGAAATTTCAGAACGTCCGGCGATCCCGCTGCATGGATCCCGTGCTGGATCTCGTCCGGGTCCAGAACTTCCACGGTGTGCCGGATCTCTTCCGGCGTGCCGAATTCCCCAACGTGCACTTTCCGCCGAAGTCCCGCATTCCGGGCCGTCTCAAAAACTTCGCGGAAGGCTTCCGGTTCCGCAGCATCTTCGACATCGTAGAGATCGATCCCATAGAGAAGTTTGGCCCATTGCGGCGACTTTTCCGCAAATCGCAGATGTTTTTTCAGGCATAGAAGCTGGTTTTCCGGAGAAATGGGCCTCTCGAATCCCAGATCGATCCGCAGTTCAAGCTCAGGTGCCGTTTGTGCGTGGACCTGCATGATTCCGCAGAGGACCTTTTCGAATTTTTCTTCAGAAACGTCCGGATCTCTCCCGACATTGAAACTCGCTTCAAAGCGGGAAACTCCGTCTTTCACGGCCTGCTCAAGAGCCGCCTGCGTACAGAGAGCCGTCCAGTCCGGATGCGGAGTAAGGACCGGAACGAAAAAATTTTGGATCCACGCATTCAGCCGTCCGATCGCGGAACAAGGCCCCACCGTTCTCTGAAGCGGAGCATCGGTACGAAAATCCGGCAGATGCGCGACAAAAAGTTCCTCGACTCTTTCCCGCGCTCCGCTGAGAAAAAGATGCGCATGATGTTCATGCCAGCCCATGATCGGAGTTCCTTTTCTCATTCAGCCTGAAAATCAGCAACGGCGTGCGATCAGTTCATCGATCTCTTTCTGGATCGATTCCAGGTCAAGTTCTTCGCTGGTTTCCAGAGCTTTCCGGAAATTCCACTCCAGCTGCGTCACGTCGCTTTCGACGTAGTCCATTTCCGACTCACTGAGCCGATCCACGAACGAAATGCCGTTCAAATGGTCAAACTCGTGCTGCACGATCCGGGCAGGGAATCCTTTGAAGACTTTTTTGACCGGCTGACCGTCCAGATCGAAACCGGTGATGGTGACTTTCGGCGAACGCTTGACTTTGGCGTAGATCTTCGGGAAACTGAGGCAGCCTTCCTCGTCCTCTTCCGGTTTTCCGGCACCGAGCGTGATCTCCGGGTTGATGAAGACGAATTCCTGATCCTTCCTCTCTGCGTCCCCGGTCGGATTCATGATGAAAAAGCGGTACGGAAGCCCGACCTGATTCGCAGCAAGTCCGACTCCGCGAGTCTCGTACATGAGCGGGAACATTTCAAGGATCATCGCCTTGAGTTCCGCATCGACCTTGCGCAGCGGCTTGCAGACCATCTTCAGAACGGGATGAGGGTACTTCACGACTTCCATTTGGGACCTCTGATCTAAAATTTACTTAACTTTTTCCTGATTTGGATCAATTTGCATATTCCATTTCCCATAGTATACCCGATTGAGCGCAAAACACGAGGGGGGGAGTGGCGGATTCCGGAAAATTTTCCATTGATCCAGGGAAGATTTTTCAGGATTTCAGGGATGGGGGATTGATTTTTTTAGGAGAAGCGGGTAAAATGGCAGAGAAAAGCAGAGATGGAAATGAAAGAAAAAGTGGGACGATGCCGTCGGCATTTCGGCGGGATGTTCGGTTTTTTCTTTCTGATTCCGAATGATTTCCCCCCACAGTACCTTTCCAATTTGAGGATGAACATGAAAAAAAATCTGAATTTCTGGGCGCTCCTTTCCGTTTTGGCAGCCGCAGTCTGGATGAACTCCGTCTGCTGCGCTGAAAATATCGTAACGCTCTATGCCGGAACGATGGGAAGCCCGACGAATGATCCGAATATCCCGCCAAGTGAAGGGATCTACCGCATGGAACTGAACATGGAGACCGGCGCACTGGTGAACTGCGGGCTGGCCGCGAAGGCAAAAGGCCCCTCATGGGTCACGAGTCACCCGACCCTCAAGGACGTCTTCTACGCCGTAGCCGGAAATGAAGACGGAACCACGAAAGAAAGTCTCATCATCGCGTTCAAAAAGCAGGCGGACGGCTCGCTGGAGCGTCTGAACTCGGTCAACTCCGGTGGAACGTGCGCGTGCCACATGAGCATCCATCCCAGCGGAAAATTTGCTGCCGTCGCGAACTACTGCAGCGGTCAGGTCTCCTTCATCGAGCTGAACGCTGACGGATCGCTCGGAAAAATGAACGCGATCTTCAAACTGGAAGGCAGCGGGCCGAACAAAGCACGCCAGCGCTCTTCCTGTGCGCACTTTGCAGCATCGGATCCGAACGGAAAATTCACGCTCTGCTGCGACCTCGGCGGTGACCAGATCACGTCGTATTTCTTTGACGAAACAGAAAACATCTGGAAAGAAAACGCCGATTGGCTGCAGACCCGGACCGCGTCGGGAGCGGGACCGCGTCATTTGGCTTTCGCGCCGAATGGAAAGTACGTTTACGTTTTGAATGAGCTTTCCTGCACGCTGGATGCGTTCGCGTACGACGAACAGAGCGGGGCGCTGACTCTCGTGCAGTCCGCGCCGATGCTGCCTCCGGGATACCGCGGGGCAAACAAAGCAGCGGCGATCGACATTTCCAAAGACGGCCGATTCCTTTACGTCACGAACCGCGGAGCGAATCTGATCACGGTCTTCGCGCTGGATGCGGACCCGGTAAACGGCGAGAAAATGGAAGCAGGCGTCGTACTGGATCCGATCCAGTACGTCCCGGCAGGCGGTGAATTCCCGCGTTTCGCAGGTCTGGATCCAACGGGGAATTTCCTGTTCGTGCCGTGCAAAAAGACGCACAACGTAAACGTCTTCCGCGTCCATCCCGTGACGGGAAAACTCACGCAGGTCAGTTCCGCACAGATTGCGTGGTGCACGAGCATCGCCTTCTAGAAGCAGTTCGCGTACCCAACTATCTGCACAATATCAAGAAGTTTCTGTAGAGAATGTCTGAGAGGGAAACGAATTCCAAAATCGTTTCAATTTGTTTCCCTCTCACGGCCAAGCAAGCCGCATAGATGATTTCAACCTTTATTCTGCATCTTTATCCTGCAGCCACTTGCGTATGGAATCAGGACTCACTTTCGCCGCCAATGCCTTCACAAACTCCATGCAAGTCGCAAAACGATCCTTTGCTTCGTAGGAAAGTGCGCGGGAAAATGCGTTATTGATGTGCGGTTCAAAATCGGTGATCTGCAGATAAAATTTTGATTTCTGCACCGCGATACGCGCTATATTTCCCGAAAATGGCAAAGAACCGGTCAGCATAGCATAAAGACAGAGAGCAAACGCGTACTGGTCGGTACGTCCGTCTTGCTCATCACCCTCCATCTGTTCCGGGGCCATGTACATCGGCGTGCCAGAGGTGGAACAGCTTAAACTATTTACGAATGTATCGCATGTGTTTTCCGAACATGCACTCTCTTCTTTCGAATAAATTTGTGCCGCAATACCAAAATC
Source organism: Thermoguttaceae bacterium (assembly GCA_017403345.1). Taxonomy (GTDB): domain Bacteria; phylum Planctomycetota; class Planctomycetia; order Pirellulales; family Thermoguttaceae; genus RGIG3701. The sequence goes on along the minus strand of JAFQOH010000131.1, from coordinate 18,590 downwards.
GATCAGAACAGGATTTTTTCCCATGAACATGATGTTCTGCGGCTTGATGTCACGGTGAATAATACCGTTGCTGTGCAAATAATCCAGGGCAGCAGCAAGCGGCGTAAAAACCGAAAGCAGCGTCTCAAGCGGCAGACCGTTTTCGTGTCCCGGCTGATTTTTGAACCAATTCTCAAGCGTTCCGCCATTTGCGTATTTCCAGACAAAAAATTCGCCAAACATTGGATCGACGAACCGGCCAATAGCCGGACAAATGTTCGTGTGATTCAGATCTTGTATGAGGTCTAACACACTCCCAACTTCATTCAGTACGCTTACATTTCTGCGCATTTCTTTTGTCAAAATCTTTAAAACGACCTGCCGGGACGGTTTCCCGTCTACAAGTTCCTCTGCCAGCCACGTTTGCCCCATCGCGCCCTTGCCAAGTTTTTGTTTCAGGCGGTAATTCTTGTATTCCCCGAACAGGTTCCCGCTATGCAGGTCCTTAAACTGCTCCCAATCAAAATTCCTGTTATAAAAAGTTCCACAGTCTGTGAAAAACGAATCAAACAGCGTCATAGGATACTCCAACCTCACCAAATAAAGTAAAACCACGAACTTATTTCAGACATAGTATAAATTTTAGCAGATTTTCAAAACGATTCAAGGGGGGGGATTTTAAAATATTTCGATCTATTCAAAATCAGCCTCCCCGTATGGAGAGGCTGGCTGCTAAAAAACTTTCGTCACGCAGCGATGCGGTTCACGGCATCCAGGAACGCCATGATGCTCGCTTCGATGCAGTCGGTCGAGGTGGCCTGACCGCGGAATTCCTGACCGTTGAACTCTATCATGACGTCCACTTTTCCCTGCGCGTCATGTCCGACCGAGACACTGTGCACGCGGTATTCTCTGCATTTCAGCTCCAGTCCCGTGAGCTTGCAGATCGCCAGGAAAATGCCGTCGACCGGTCCGTCTCCCGTCGTCATCTCGCTCTGGGTCTCGACTACGAAATCGCCGCGGCGCAGCTTGATGCTCGTGGTCGGTTTCTTACCCGTCGCGGAAGTGCTCGAGTAGGACTCCAGCGTCCAGCTCACATTCGTGACCTCTTTCAGCAGGATCTGCTGGACCAGCGCGCGAATGTCAGCGTCGTAGATCTCCTTTTTACGGTCAGTCAGGACCTTGAATTCCTCGAACAGTTTGTTCAGCTGATCCTGATCCAGCGAGTATCCCAGCGTCGTGACCTTATCGTTCAACGCCGCACGGCCGCTGTGTTTCCCCAGGACCAGATCCGTTTTCTGGAAACCGACGTCTTCCGGCCTCATGATCTCGTACGTCATGCTGTTTTTCAGCATTCCATCCTGGTGGATGCCGGATTCGTGCGCAAACGCATTCCGTCCGACGATCGCCTTGTTCCGCGGCACATCCAGACCAGTGATCCCAGAGACCAGGCAGCTCGCAGGGACCAAACGGCGCGTCACGACGTCGGTGTACGCCTTGAAGTACTCATGGCGCGTTTTCAGAGCCATGACGACCTCTTCCAGCGCACAGTTCCCAGCACGCTCACCCAATCCGTTAATGGTGCATTCCACCTGCCCAGCTCCCGCTTCGACCGCAGCCATGGAGTTCGCCATCGCCAGTCCCAAGTCATTGTGGCAGTGCACGGAAATGACGGCCTCTTCAATGTTCGGAACGTTCGTCTTCAGCGCGCGAATGTACTCGGCAAACTGATTCGGGATCGCATACCCGACCGTGTCCGGAATGTTCACCGTTTTGGCGCCGGCTCGGATCGCAACTTCCACGACCTCACACAGAAAGTCGATCTCGGTCCGGCTCGCATCTTCCGCCGAAAATTCAATGTCCGGGCAGAGTGAAACGGCCTTTTTCACGAAGTGTGCCGTGTTTTCCAGGACCTGCTCTTTCGTCATGCGGAGTTTGTACTCACGATGAATGGGGCTGGTGGCGAGGAAGACGTGGATCCTCGGACGCTCCGCGCCTTTGATGGCTTCCCACGCAGCCTCAATGTCCCGATCCTTGCACCGGGCCAGAGCGCAAACACTGCTCCCTTTTACGACTCCGGCAATTTTCTGGACCGACTCAAAATCTCCCGGAGAAACGACCGGGAAACCGGCTTCGATCACATCCACTCCCAACGCGGAGAGCATCTGCGCCACTTCCAGTTTTTCCGGAATGTTCATGCTTGCTCCCGGGGACTGCTCGCCGTCGCGCAGCGTCGTGTCGAAAATGACGATTTTTCTGTCAGACATGGTTTTCTCCTTGGTGGAATTAAAAGTAATAAAAATTGGACCTTTTCTCAAAACAAAAAAACCGTGAAACCTCGGCTAGCGATTTCACGGTTTAGTATCGATTCGGTAAAAGCGGGACCTTAAAATCATCCGCCGAACGAAGCCATACGAAGACCATTCCAACCGCCGCCGAGCGGCCTGGTAAGGAGGAGGCTATCGAATTTGGCAATCAAAAATCTTTTCATAGTGTTTTAATCTTACCACATTGCATTTTTTTGTCAAGGGGGGGGAGTGCGAATTTTCTCAAATTCCAAACTCCAGCTTCAGAAACGCCGCGTGCTCCCGCTCCGTCTCATCTCCCTTTTCCTGGACCTGCTTCAAAAGCTCTGCCGCTCTTGCCCGATCTCCCGACGGAGCCGTTAGCAAAAAAGCTGCGTATTCCAGAGCCGGCGCCATTTTGCCTTTTTCAAGGACCTTCGCATATCTGTGCCGGAAAAGGATATCAAAAAGATCATGCCCTTTCTGGTTCGGCTGCTGAAACGAAAAGCGGAGATTCTCGCCAGCGATCCGAATCACCGGCTTCTCGCCGTTTTCCACGAGAATGCACTCGCCGTCGCACAGTTCCTTGGGGGGACTGTAGCGTTTAAGCGCACTCTGCACTCCGCGATAGTAATTCCCGGCATACTGCACCGCCAGACCGACTCGCACAAGACGTTTCTGATCTGCGTCTGAAAGCGAAACCGCTTTCCATTGCTTCACCTGATTTCCGGCAGTCTGAAAGTCCCATTTCTTCAAATGAGCCAGGATCGCTGCAAAATCAGGACTTTTTCCCGCAGGAATTACCGTCGGCGGGCTGCCCGAGGGCGTTGAAGATGACGCAGGAGCCTGGACCGCAGCAGGACCGCCTGCTCCGTCGGGTAAAGACGTGTCTGAAATTGCAGGCCCACGGCCTTCAACGACCATCGAAAAATCATAGTGATCCTCATGATCTTCCACAGTCTGCGCATTCTCCGAAGTGGACGGATCCGTCTTTTTTTCCTGCGGCACGATCATCAGTATCGCCAAGCCCAAAAGCCCCGCCGCAGGGAGCGCGATGCCCAAAATCATCTTTCGCGACAGTTTTGGCACCTTCGTACGTCCAGCAGACTTTTTGCCCGATGTCTGAGTTCCAGACACACCAGAAGACGGCGCAACCGGAGGTACTGGAGGCGTTGGAGGTACCGGAGGCGTCGGAGGTACTGGAGGCATCGGAGGTACTGGAGGCGTCGGAGGAAGTACAGGCGGCTGCGAAACCGGCGGAACGGAAACAGCCCCACACGCACTCGGAAAATTTGGCGGAGACGGAGGCAGAGGGAGCCTCGCCGTTGGGAAATTCACGCCAGATGCACCCGGATCCTGAACCGGAGGAATGGGAAAATTCACGCTCGACGAAGAGGGGCCGGGAACGGTTGGCGAAGCGAAATTCACGCCAGATGCGCCCGGATCCTGAACCGGAGGTGCTGGAAAATTCACGCTCGACGAAGAGGGGCCGGGAACGGTTGGCGAAGCGAAATTCACGCCAGATGCGCCCGGATCCTGAACCGGAGGAACGGGAAAATTCACGCTCGACGAAGAGGGGGCGAAAATCGAAGACGAAGAAGCATCTGATGCCGTTTCCGAAACTGCAGAAGTGCTTTTCGGAGCCTCATTCACTGAAATGGGAGTCACGTCCGGCGGCAGTGTATTGCTCCACTTGGCCTTCGGTTTTTGAGGCGCAAGCAGCGCATCAAAGGAAACTTCCGGAGCCGCATTTGCCCTCGCAGAGACTCGTTTTTTCAGTACGGAAGAATTCCCAGTCTTCTTTTTTTCGACCTGAAAATTCAAAAACTCACTGGATCCTCCCAGATCGATCGAGGAATCCGACTGATTTTCAGAAAATCCTGCAAATGGCTCCTCCAACGCGCTTGCGGAGAGGGTATCCCTATCCGAAGCAGGTAAAGTAAAGTCCGTTTCCGGTTTCCTTTCCGCATTTTTCCCGATTTTCGAAGCGCCGGCCTCTCGCGCAGTTCCAGCAGCCGAGAGATCCAGAAACGCAAGCGGATCTTTCCCTCCATTTTCCAGCCCCGCGTTTTCCCGGCCTGCGTTTTCCAGCCCCGCGTTTTGTGCAGAGATTCCGGAAATGCCTTCACTTTCCGCCCCGGAAACCGTCTGCGGTTCAGGAGCCAGAAGATCCAGTTCACGAATGAATGCCGAACAGGAAACGAACCGATCGTGCAATTCCTTTCCCATCGCCTTCTGCAAAGCGGCATTCACACGGTCGGAAAATCCCTCGATCTTTTGCGGAGCATCCTGCAGCACGCAAAGTCGGAGCAGCTCCAGATTTCCAGACCGAAACGGCAGGCGTCCAGCAAGCATTTCGTATGCGATGACCCCCAGCGCGTACTGGTCCGTCAGAGCATTCTGTTTCCATCCCTTCCACTGCTCCGGGGCAAGATAGGCAAATTTGACTTCCGGCCGTGAAGACGTTTTTGCAAATCGGTCCATCAGCTCCAGAAATTCGGCAGCGAAACCGCAGTGCAGCAGGACGGCTTCTGACGGGACTCCGTCTTTCATGCGCAGAAAAATGCTGGCGGGAGTCAGATTTCGATGATTCAGATCCCATGCGTGTGCACGATCCAGCGCTTCGGCCGTACGGCGCAGAATGTCGAGGATCGCAGCCGGCTCCATCGGAGCATACGCCCTGGAACGCGCGATGAGCATTTCCTCCAGCGTCATTCCGTCCAGCCACTCCAAAACCAAAAAATGCCCGAGAGACTCCACCCACTCTAGCGCGTGGACCGGACAGATGAACGGATGGTCCAGCTTCTGAACTTTTGCGATCTCACGACGCATCGGCTCAAATGCCTCGCCCGGCAGCATCCGGATCTCATCCGGAAAGAAAAGCAGTGCACGCCAAGCATTCGCTTCAAGATCCATCGCCTTCCATACGAGCCCCATCTCACCGCGTCCTACGGCTCGCTCCAGCCGAAACTTTTCACGCAGGATCTGTCCCGAGACGAGCGTCTCGAGACGTAAAGACTCCGTATTCCCGAAAGAAGAAGGATTTTCCGCCGAATTCTGAATTCCGGAATTCAATGCGTCGTCCGACATAATCTTCATCCTTTCCTGGCAAGTAAAAGATGTGCGGAAAAACGGCACCCAAAAAACCGTTCTTCCCAAACGGATCCATTAGGGACCAAACCAGCGAAGAGCGCATGCTTTAGATCCGAGATCCACATCCGCCCTTCGCCAGGCAGTCTTCAGCCTCAGGCATTTCCTGCTACTTCGCGACCTCAACACACCGAGTTTCGCGCGTGACGGTCACTTTGATCTCACCGGGATAGCTCAGCTGCTCTTCAAAAGCGCGCACGATGTCGCGGCAGATCTTGGCGGCCTGTTCGTCGGTCGTCTCGCGTGAGGAAACGATGACACGCAGTTCACGTCCGGCCTGGATCGCAAACGCCTGCTCGACACCTTTGAATTTGCACGCGATCGTCTCCAGCTCTTCCATGCGCCGAATGTACCTTTCGAGCGTTTCCCGACGCGCACCGGGACGCGACGCGCTTGCCGCATCCGCCGCAGCCACGATGGAAGTGTAGACGTGATCCGCACGGAAATCGTCATGATGTCCCAAAGCTGCAAGAACGACTTCCTTCGATTCCCCAAAACGTTTCAGAATATCCGCTCCGATCTTGGGATGCCCGCCCTCTGCTTCGTGGTCTGCCGCTTTTCCAATATCGTGCAGCAATCCGCAACGCCGGGCCAGACGCTCATCCAGTCCCATCTGCTCAGCGATCATGCCGGCAAGGAAGGCAACTTCCACGCTGTGCCGCAGGACATTCTGACTGTAGCTCGTTCGGTAGTGCAGCCGCCCCAACAGATTGATGATGCGCTCGTGCATTCCGGGAAAACCGACTTCCAGAGCCGCAGACTCACCGATCTTCTGAATGTTTTTCTCAAGCTGAGCCTGCGTCTGATAGACGATCTCTTCGATGCGCGACGGATGGATGCGTCCGTCCAGGATCAGTTTCTGAAGCGACAGACGCGCAACTTCACGGCGGATCGTGTCGAAGGAACTCACGATCACGACACCCGGCGTATCATCGATGATGACGTCCACGCCCGTAATGCTTTCAAAGGTCCGGATGTTTCGGCCTTCGCGTCCGATGATGCGTCCCTTCATTTCGTCGCTCGGAATATCAACGGTACTGGTCGTCGCTTCGGCAGTATGGGCCGCCGAGTAACGCTGAAGCGCAGAAAGAAGGATCTCCCGCGACAGATCCTCACAGTTTTCCTTCATTTTTTTCTCGTGCCGAGCGATGATCGCTCCGGATTCCTGCTGAAGAGAATCTTCCAATTCAGACAGGATCCTCTGGGTGGCCTCTTCTTTGGAAAGGCCGCTGATCTGGTGGAGCGTCTGACGCTCGGACTGGATGAGCGCTTCCAGTTCATTCGTCCGACTGGTAACTTCCTGGAGTTTCTCGGAAAGTTTACGCTGCGTCGTTTCGTTGAGACGCTCCTGCTTTTTGAGCTGATCCTGCTGGATCGCGATCGCGTCGTCACGTTTATTCAGAGTGCGTTCTCTTTCGTGAAGTTCCTCGCGCAAGGCACGCAATTCCTGCTCGGCATTCTCTTTTGAAGCAAGTTCTTTCTGACGGATCTCGATCTCCGCATTCTGAAGTGCCAGCTTTGCTTCCTCTTCCGCTTTCTGCATGATGTCCTTCGTCTTCGTTTCCGCATCCGCTAAACGCATCCGATCGATCCATCGAACAACAAAAAAGGCCAAAACAGAACCGGCGAGGAAAAAAAGGAGTCCAAGTATCGCGACCTCCTCATGGCTGATCGCCGCAGGAAAAGAAAAGTTCCCCATGGCTCCTAATATGGAAACAGGCAAAAACATAAAAACCTCTTGATCAAAATTAATATATATTGTATCGCACGCGGTTCCTGCTTCCAGGGACCACATGCAGTTTCCGGCAGAAAACACTTCGACTTAACACGAAATACCGTGTCTCCCAAATCCAGCACTGTTTTTCAGGCTCGCACAGTTCACCGAAACGGGAATCAAAAGTATCTTCCCCTACGCAAAAAAATCGGGAAAAGAATTTACGGTGGTCTCCGCACGGTTCCCCTTTATGTGCGAAAACTCATCAGACGCGCTCGTGCACACCGCCAACGAAGGAACTTTTCTCAAAGCACACTCCGGACCGGACGCCGTGATCCCGGAACTATCCGGAAAAGGATCCGCAGCCGAACGCTGACCGTAAAAGGCAGAAATTCCAGAAAGAAATCGTTTTTACAGAAACAGGAAAAAAGAAAAACGCCGGTCTATCTCCAAACGGGATCCCGCAGTCCTCCTCAAGTGCATTTCGGCACAGGATCCGTCGGCACATTCCGGCAAATACGACGAAATTCCACGTCTGGATCAGACACAGGAATCGTCCGCATTCTGCCGAAATACGCACAGCAGACCGCCACACGCGTACCAAATTTTCCCACACGAGTTTACGCTCGGCACGGAAAATTCGGCTCACGCACAAAAGGCAGTACTGCACGAATCCGTAAATAAAGGACAAAAAAAACATTTCGTCAACTTTCTTTTTTCAAACTCAAAACCGGATTGAATTTACGCCGGACGTCCGCGCTCCCCAAGATCCAGGGGCCGCACACCGGCATCGTCTGCACTCCTGAAAAAAACACACGTGAAAAAATGCACGCGTCCCAAAAGCGCATATCTTGAAATTCCATCAGGAAATTGGATTTCTTTCATTAAGGAACATCGTCCCACTACCATTCTACCAAACTTTTACGAAAATTCAACTCTTTTCGCTCTCCTTTTCCCAAAAAAGTTAAAATTTCTCCAAAAATTTCCCGCAAAACGATCTTGAACGCCAGTTTTGAAATTCGCTCGGCAGACGCCAGCCCATGCGCAAACAAAACGTCCGTACGCTCGCAGGATCCACTCCCATCCGTTCACCGCCCGCCGCCCGGAAATACAAACGGCCCAAAATCTCAAAAAAATCGTCCCTTTCTTCTCCATCTTCCGTAAAATTTCATTCCGGGGGCTTGAAAGTTTCTGGAATTTGGAGTAAAATGAAACGAAATATTGGTGGAAATGACCATTTCAAAATTTCGTTTTCGAGCCGTTCCGTTTTCGAGCCGTTCCGTTTTCGAGCCGTTTCGTTTTCGAGCCGTTCCGTTTTCGAGCCGTTTCGTTTTCGAGCCGTTTCGTTTTCGAGCCGTTTCCACGCAAGTTTCGTTTTCCGTCCCGCATTCCCTTTCCGGAAGCCCCGGTCCGCATTTCATCATGGATCCCCTTCAAACACTCGTTCAGGAAAAAATTCAAAATTCACAAAACTGGTTTTTCTCCCAGCAGAAACCGGACGGGCACTGGCGTGCTGAGCTGGAGGGCGATGCGCTGCTTCAAAGCGAACTGATCATCATCCTGACGTTTCTTGGACTCGAAGAGACCCCGCTGGCCAAACGGCTGGCGAATCAGCTTCTCAAAACACAGGCGGAAGACGGGGGCTGGGCGATGTTCACCGGCGGAAAAAGCACGGTCCCGAACACGGTGAAGGCTTACTTTGCTCTGAAACTCACCGGGCATCCGCTCTCGGCCGACTACATGCAGCGGGCAAGACAGTGCGTGATGCGAATGGGCGGCGCGGACAAAGTGAACAGTTTCACGCGGTTCTATCTCGCGCTTCTGGGCCAGGTCCCCTACTCCATCTGTCCTGCCGTTCCGCCGGAAATGATCCTCCTGCCGAAATGGTTTCCCGTAAATCTTTACGCCATCAGTTCCTGGACGCGCACCATCGTCGTTCCGCTCTCCATCGTCTCAGCATTGCGCCCGGTCCGCGAGATCCCGGTGGAGAAAGGGATCCGGGAACTTTTCATCAAAGATCCGAAAGACTGGGGACCTCTCCGTGCGCCTGGAAAGCCCGATGACCCCGGATTTTTCAGCTGGGACACATTCTTCCGCACGACGGATAAACTGCTCAAATGCTACCAGTCGCTTCCATGGAAACCAACGCGCCGTCTTGCACTGAAATGGTCCGAAAAATGGCTTTGGGAACACTGCCAAAACAGCGACGGCCCCGGCGCGATCCAGCCGCCCATCATGTGGGGACTCGTCGCAATGAAAGCTCTGGGACTCAGCGACGACCACGAAAAAACACGCTATTTCTACGATCAGCTCATGAATCTCGTCATTGACGAGCCGGAGAACGGTACGGCACGCTGCGAACCGTGCCTTTCGCCAGTCTGGGACACCATCATCACCATGCGCGCACTTGCGGCAGGCGGGATCCGTGCAGACCATCCGCAGATCAAAAAAGCCGTCGAGTGGGTCTTGGACCGCCAGATACACGTCCCCGGAGACTGGAGCAAGACCGTACGGTGCAAGCCCGCAATGTGGTGTTTCGAGTACCAAAACGACTTCTACCCAGACTGCGACGATACCGCCATGGCCATCATGGCTCTGAGGAACATGGTGCCGGATCGCGGAGTTGACCCGCGGATCGACGAAGCCGTTGACGGCGCTCTGAACTGGCTCCGCGCGATGCAGAATTCAGACGGCGGCTGGGGAGCGTTTGACCGCAATAACAACAAAGAGTTCCTCACGCAGGTCCCGTTTGCCGACCACAATGCGATGACCGACCCGAGCACGCCCGACCTGACGGCTCGGATCATGGAATGTTTCGGCACACTCGGTTTCCGCGTCGGACAGGGGGACCGAACGCTGGAACGGAGCATCCGTCATCTCCGCGAAACGCAGCGTCCCGACGGAAGCTGGTTTGGACGCTGGGGAACGAACTACATCTACGGAACAGGCGAAGTCCTCGCTGGAATGGCAGCGATCGGGATCCCGAAAGACGATCCGGCTGTCCGTGCCGGGATCAACTGGCTTTTAGCGCATCAGCAGTCCTGCGGTGCATGGGGAGAAACTCCGGGATCCTACGAAGACATCTCCCTGCGCGGTACCGGTCCCGTCACGCCGAGTCAGACCGCCTGGGCGCTTCTGGGACTCCTTGGATTCCAAATGGCAGACCACCCCGCCGTACGCGCCGGGATCCGCTGGCTGGCAGAAAATCAAAATTCGGACGGAAGCTGGTCCCAGGACCTCTTCACAGGAACCGGTTTTCCTGCCGTTTTTTATCTCCGCTACCACTACTACCATCAGTACTTCCCGCTCATGGCGATCTCCAAGTGGCTGTGCCTGGCAAAAAACACACCGAATGCAGGAATCATTTGATAGCCAATATCGACAGACAGGCTAGCGAATGCGCGTTTCCCAATGAACTGAAATTCGTTTTCGAGCGTAACAAAAACGGTGCTCTTTACGTCCAAAGGAGCAAAAAACTTTTAAAATTCCCCTGATTCTCCTCCTTCAATGCCCCCAAAAGGAGTAATTATGCGAAAAACAGGATTCACTCTCGTCGAGCTTCTGGTGGTCATCGCCATCATCGGAATGCTGGTCGGTCTGCTTCTTCCGGCAGTTCAGCAGGCTCGCGAAGCCGCACGCAGAATGCAGTGCAATAATAATTTGAAACAAATGGGCCTAGCCTCCCTGAATCACGAGAGCCAGACTCGCAAATTCCCCTCCGGCGGCTGGCACTGGAGCTGGACGGGAGATGCTGACGCAGGTTTTGGGAAAAATCAGATGGGCGGCTGGACCTACTCGCTCCTTCCGTTCATGGAACAGAACGCACTCTACCAGCTCGGTGCAGACGGCGACCCCGGTACAGAAAGCGCGACGCAGAAAACAAACGCACGCATTCGCGCGGAAACGCCCCTTTCCGTCTTCAGCTGTCCCTCACGCCGAATGGGCAAAACATACCCGGCCGGGACCAACGTAAAAAACTCCGAAACAGTCACCAACGGTGCCAAAATCGACTACGCAGCCAACTGTGCCGACACCTACAGTAACGTAGACCCCGGCTCCTACAGCGCGTCAAAGTCCTACAATTGGCCAAATCCAACTTCCAAAGGCATCATCTTCGGACGAAGCGAAGTCTCGATCGGCGAGATCCGCGACGGGACCTCCAATACACTGCTCGTCGGTGAAAAATACTTGGCTCCCGACTACTACGAAACGGGAACCTCCAACTCGGACAATGAGCCGATTTTCACCGGCGCAGACTGGGATTCCTACCGTCAGATGACCACTGGCGCGCTCCCCTATCAGGACCGGCCGGGATACTTGGTAAACAGCAACAACATGGGAAGCGTACACGCCGGAAGTTTCGGGGCCGTTCTGTGCGACGGTTCCGTCCACGCGATCTCCTACTCCATCGACCCGGAGACCTACGCAGACCTCGGAGCAAGAAACGACGGCGACCCCGTTACGCTTGAGTGACCCGTACCGTTGCGCTCGAACAGTCCATTCCCTGCGCAGACGCAGACGGTTCCTGAGCTCCGTAAAATTTTAATGAGAAAGATACAAAACTCCACTTCATCTGCCTTCCCGCGCTTTCGGAAAGACAGAAAACCGATCCTCGCACAGGATCTTAACCTCAGGAAAGGAAAATCATGGAACTTTTTGAAGCCATTGAAAAGCGTTTCTCCTACCGCGCCTCGTACACAGACGCTCCCGTCCCGCGTGAAGACCTCCTGAAGATCGCGGAAGCCGGACGTCTGGCTCCGACCGGGAAAAATGCGCAGACCTGCTCTTTCGTCTTGATCGATGATCCGGAGATCCTCGCGAAACTTGGCGAAATGATCGAACGTCCCGCCGGGATGAAGACCGCAAAAGCCGCGATCGCCGTCGTCGCACGTCCGGACCACGTCTTCATGGGACGCTCTTTCCACGTGGAAGATTTTGCCGCAGCCGTCCAGAATATGCTTCTCGCGATCACGGCACTTGGCTATGCGTCCGTCTGGGTCGAAGGCGGTCTGATGATGAACGAAACCGGTAAAAAACTCAACGAAATGCTCAACGTTCCGGAAGGTCAGTCCGTGGAAGTCCTCCTTCCCATCGGCGTCCCGGCAGAAAAAGGCGCCAGCCCGGCAAAAAAACCGCTGGAAGAGCGCATCGTTTTCAATCGTTTCTGAGAATTTCCCTCCGAATGCAGGCTGTGGGACCGATCTGCAGCCTGCGCTCCTTTTTATTTCCAATTCCATCCCACACAAATGAAAGTACAAATACTCGACAAAACATTCGTTCCCTACATCTCCCAAGAAGAGATCGAAGCAGCCGTCGAACGCCTCACACACCAAATGAACGAGGAATTGAAAGATTCCTGCCCGCTTTTTGTCTGCATCCTGAAAGGCGCCGTCTTCTTTTTCGCGGATCTGATGGAAAACATCGATATTCCGCACAACATGACCTTCTACCGCATCTCAAGCTACACGGGAACGCAAAGTTCCGGAAATATCCGCGCCTCAAAACCATTCCCAAGAAAGGTTGAAGGCCGGACGGTCGTCATCGTGGAAGACATCGTGGAAACTGGAAATTCCATGCACTTCCTTCGGAGAAAACTTTTCGAACTCGGTGCAAAAGACGTTCGGATCGCCGCTCTCTTTTTCAAACCCGGAAAATGCAAAAAAGAACTCACCATCGACTACTGCGGATTTGAGATCAGTGATGAATTCATCGTCGGATACGGTCTGGACTACTGCGAGCAAGGACGTGAACTGCCGTCGGTTTACCAGCTCGCGCCGGAAAACACAGAGACCGAAAGTTCCAACTGACCGAAAGTTCCAACTGACCGAAAGTTCCAACTGACCGAAAGTTCCAACTGACCGAAAGTTCCAACTGACCCCCAAAACGAAAGAAAGGGCTGAAAGAAATGCAGAAACACAAAATGACGCGCCGTCCATCTGGCCGGATCCGCACTTTCAGGTCCATTGCCGGGATCCTGAGTTTAACGTTCTGCTTCTTTACCGCCCTTCAAGTCTCCGCGCTCGATACGGTCATCTGGAAACCAACTCCGAAATCGGATCCCGTCACGACCGTCGGGCGCGTTCTGGTCGTCGCACAGGACAAAAGCCTCCTCCTTCAGGAACGAAACGGCGCGATCCATCCGATCGAGTACGAGATGATCCTCAAAGCGACGCGCAACTCGCAGGAATTCGTTCCCATGACGCAGGATGAACTCGCAGAAACGTACTTGGAACGCCTTCCGGAAGGATTCCGCGTCCACCAGACCAAACATTTTGTCCTTTTTTTCAAAACTTCCAAAGAGTACGCACGCTGGAACGGTCTGCTTCTGGAACGGCTTTACACCGCATTCGAGAACTACTGGACGAACCGTGGTCTGACGCTCCGTGAACCGGAATTTCCGCTTTTTTGCATCATTTTCCCAAACCGCAGCGAATACCATGCCTTTGCCGAGTCCGAAAACGAAGCCGTCGGAAGCTCCGTCATCGCGTACTACAGTTTCCAGACGAACCGCGTGGTCTGCTGCGACCTGAGCGGCCGGGAAACGCTCGCTGCCGCGGAAGACGCAGACGGAAACGCCGCCAATCGGAATTTTCTGACCTTCACGCGCGAGATCCTCAAGCGGCCCAATGCAGAAAAGCAGGTCGCCACCGTCATCCACGAAGCGGCACACCAGCTCGCGCACAATCGCGGACTGGCCAACCGGTACGGCGACATTCCGCGCTGGTACAATGAGGGGATCGCGCTCTTTTTCGAGTCTCCCAACCTGAAAAGCGAAAAAGGCTGGAGCGGGATCGGACGTCCCAATCCGTTTTGGCTCCCCTACTTCAAAAACTACCTCCCGCGCCGTCCCGAAGGTCAGCTGGAGCAGATCCTGACGAACGACGCGCTTTTCCAAAGCTCCGACACCGTGCAGGAAGCCTACTCCGAATCCTGGACACTCACCTGGTTTCTCATCAAGACCCGCCCTAAACAGTATCTTGAGTACGTCCGAAAAATGGGCGAAAAACCGATTTTGATGTGGGACTCCTACGAAGAACGGATCGCAGATTTTGAGGAAGTCTTCGGCCCAGCCGAGGAACTGGAAAAAGAATTCATCCGCTACGTCCGAAAAGCGCGATTCTGAAACGTCTCCATTTCCTTCAGACTCACATCTTCTCGATCACCCCCTTGGGACTCTTGAGCTTAAAGAGACCAAAGACTTCATCCTGCGTCAGTCCCAGCTTCTTCGGCTGCTCGCGGGAACCGGAGAGGATGGTCTCAAACAGAGCGCGCTTCTCTTCCAAAATGCGGTCGATCCGCTCTTCGATCGTGTTCTGCATCAAAAAGCGGGTGATCGTGACCGCCCCTTTCACACCGATGCGGTGCGCACGGTTGATCGCCTGATCCTCGATCGCGGGATTCCACCACCGGTCAAAGAGAAAAACGTAGTTGCAGAACTGAAGATTCAGCCCCACCGCCCCAGTTGCGTAACTCATCAGAAGCACGTGATTCTCCGGCGACGTCTTAAATTTCTGAATGACCGCATCGCGTTGCGCAGGCGGGATCTTTCCGTGGTACTCAAGCGCGCCGAAACGCTGAAGATGCTTGCTCAGCCGGAAGATCGTCTCAGTCCACTGGCTGAAGACGATCGCCTTCCGTCCGCTGGCTGCGATCTCTTCCAGATCCGCCTCCAAACGCTGAAGTTTGGGACTGTCCCCCGTGCACGGGTCGAAATTGCAGATCTGCTTCAAACGCAGAACCAGTTCAAAAACGTGCTGGATCGTGATGGACGCACCCATTTCCGAGAGCCTCAACGCTCCCTGTGATTCCGCCATGAAGTACGTTTCCTGCTGCTCCGGCGTCATGCAGAGAGCCGCATCGCGGTAAAGTCTCGGCGGCATGTCTTTCTGAACGAGATCCTTCGTTCGGCGCAAAATATAGTCCTGGACTGCCCGGCTCATGACCATCGGCTTCATGTCGCTGGAAAGGTACCCCGGCGAGAGGAACTCAAAGATCCCGACCAGATCCTCCGGCGAATTCTCGATCGGCGTACCCGTCATGGCCCAGTTTCGCGTTCTGGAAATGCTCCGCGCCGCTACGGAAGTCGCACTGCGGACGTTCTTGATCTTCTGCGATTCATCCAAAACCACCAAGTCAAAGTGCTTCGGGATCCCGTCCTTTTTCGGCGCATAGATCTCTCGGTCACGATGCAGAAGCTCGTAATTCGCGATCTTCACCGGAATATCCTGAAGCCCCCACTGCCATTCCCTGCGTACGCGGTCCCCTTGGATCACTAAAACGGGGATCTCCGGCGCCCAGACTTCAAATTCACGTTTCCAGTTCGTCACCAGCGGTTTTGGACAGACGAAAAGTACGTTCCGGATGTCGCCGTTTCGCAAAAGAAGACGCACCGTCGTAATGGCCTGCATCGTCTTTCCGAGCCCCATTTCGTCCGCGAGGATGGCCGCATCGCGGGAATAGAGAAACGAGACTCCCTCCCACTGGTACTGGAACGGCACAAACGGAAAGACTAGATTCCTGTCCGTGCAGAGCTGCTCAAGCGGCGGCTGAAGAAGGTAGCGCAGCCGGTCTTCCAGCTTGATGAGATTTTTCGGCGGAAGCAAGTGCGTCATCCCCTCCGGAATGCTCTGATGAAGTGCATCGTTTCCAGAGTCACCTTCCGTTTCCGACTCCGCATCCCCCGCGTTCCCCGCGTCTTCCGCATCCGTTTCGCTTCCCCTGCCGTCTGCGTCTTCTCCGCCCAGCTCACCATCCAGATCCGCCATAGATTCCCGCGTCACGCCGTCCGGAAGAAGTTCCTCCTCACTTGGTTCCTGAAGAGCTTTTTCGCATCGGCAGCCCGGTGTCTCCAGCGTGTCGTCCTCGGCACTTCCCGGCGCATTTTCGTCCCACGGCAGAATGGAATCTTCTTCCGAAAAACCGCCGTTTGTGCCCATTCCATCCGCTGCATTTCCTGCGCCGTCCGCATTTTCCCCGTCTCCGCGTCCGCCGTTCTTTTTCTCCCGCTTTTCATTCGGCTTACAGAGTTCCTCCGGATCCCCAAAATAGAAACTGCTCACCGAGATATTCGGCGGCGAGATCCTGACCGTCAAAGCCTGCGGAGTGCGCATCTGAACGGAGAAACTGCGGATCTCCACTTTCGGAGCGCGGTTCATCGCGATATTCCACCCCAAAGCCAGTTCATTGACTCTGGTCTTCGGAAGATCAAGCGTCAGGACCTGAATTTCATCCATGGGATCTTTTTTTTCTCCAAAAAATTCAAATTCCAGCAAACGCGCCCAACCGCCCGCCTGCTCAGTTTGCTTTTTTCGCCTCAAGAATGGCACTGCGGATCCGCTCGAACGGCTCCATGAAATCGAACTCGATGACGAGTTCCTCAAGCACTTTTCTCAGAGCCGGAATGTCGTCATGGTCCTCACTGCGCGCTGAGAGTATCTGCTTTCGGTTCCAAAGTATCTGCTCTTCCGAGACCGATTCCGCCCCCTGTGCGTCTTCCACTAGGATGGCAGGGATCGAAACCAGGGGACGCACGCAAAGCGCACATTCCTGATCGAAACAGACCGCCCGCGGCAGGATCTTCGATTTTTCTATGAGAGTCCGCGCGATCTGCTCTCCATAAAGGTACGGCTTCAGGGTCGTCCCGTAGAGGATCTCCTGTGCACGGTTCGGCTTCACCGCCGCCGTACAGTGAAACTCCACCGGACGCCCGGCTGGATTCAGGATCAGGTACCCCCCAAAGAGGCCGTGAGCTCCTTCATCCACGACCGTCAGGAAGCCGATGGCGGCTTTCGTCAATTCATTTTCTGCCACGTTTTTCCCACTTTCTCAAATTCTGATTCACGATTTCCCCGCAAGCCGTTCCCGCACTCCGCGAGCCGTTCCCGCACTCCGCGAGCCGTTCCCGCACTCCGCGAGCCGTTCCCGCACTCCGCAAGCCGTTCCCGCACTCCGCGAGCCGTTCCCGCACTCCGCGAGCCGTTCCCGCACTCCGCGAGCCGTTCCTGCACTCCGCAAGCCGTTCCCGCACTCCGCAAGCCGTTCCCGCACTCCGCAAGCCGTTCCCGCACACTGGCGCCCCTCACTCCATACGCGGTACCGAAAAGTATCGGCAAAAATCTCGGTCTTCATCATCTGCGGGCTGAAATTTCTTTTCGCGGGCGTTTTCCGCACGGAAGTTTTTCCGTTTTAAAAGATCCCGAGCTGCCAAAGCATCGTACGCAGCCCCTGGATCGGATCTTTGGTACTCACGAGAACGGCACCGGGTTCGAAACCGCAGTGCATCATGCAGTTCGTGCATCTTGGATCGGAACCGGTCGGCCCAAGCGTTTCCCACGCCGTTTTTTCCAGCAGTTCGCGGTAGGTTGCGTAATGTGCGTCCGTCAGCAGATAGCACGGTCCCTTCCATCCGCAAACATTTCGCGTCGGATTGGCCCAAGCGGCACACGGAAGCTGTCGTCTCCCCGTCAGAAAATCCATGTAGAGCGGCGTAGTCGCCAAACGTTTTCCCTTCAGCCTCTTTTCCAGCTCGCGAAAACGTGCCTGCGTCTCCTCGCGGACTAGGAAAAGCGATCCCTGCGATTCCGCGTCAAACGTCTCGTAGGAGTACGCCGGCGCGAGCATCATGCTGCAAACGCCGAGAGATTCCAGCATCGTGCAGAGTTCCGTGATCTCATCGACGGAAGATTCGCGATAGAGCGTCGTGTTCGTGCAGACCTGGAACCCTGCTTCGACCGCAGCTTTCAGCCCCTCGACCGCCGCGGACCAGACGCCCGTGCGCGAAGTGGAAGCGTCGTGGTTTTTCTCCATTCCGTCAAGATGCACGTTGATGAAAAACCGGCTCGTCGGGCGAAACGTTCCGTCCTCAATGTGCTTTTTGAGCATCAGACCGTTCGTACAGAGGTAAACGTGCCGTTTCTGCTCAAAGACCGTCCGGCGGACCAATTCACCGATCTCCGGATAGATCAGCGGTTCCCCTCCGCAAATACTGACGATCGGCGCCCCGCACTCGTTCATGGAATCCAGACACTCTTCGACCGAAAGCATCTCCGTCATGTGCTCCGCATACTCACGGATCCTCCCGCACCCGGCGCAGCGGAGATTACACTTGAAGAGCGGCTCGAGCATCAAAACGAGCGGGTACTTCTTCACCCCTTTGAGTCCCTGAATCAAAATGTGCCGCGTCATGGACGCCGTGAGTGAAAAGGGAAAACGCATTTTCAAGATCCTTCTAAAAATTCGGAATTCCGTTTGCCTCCCAATTTTACGCTGTACGCCGTAAAAACATTCAGCGAAAGATCCGAGAGCAAACGGAATCTTCTCACAAAAAATCCCAAGTCCAGACCGTCTTTTCTTTCAAAAAGGAGAGTCAGACCGTCTGAAACTCTGACCGTCTGAAACTCTGACCGTCTGAAACTCTGACCGTCTGAAACTCTGACCGTCTGAAACTCTGACCGTCTGAAACT